>NZ_VPCD01000013.1:0-114574 GCF_013418345.1 Acinetobacter sp. YH12144
TAAATTACATTCTTTGGATGTGCCTTTCGTATATTTGGCAATATCAAAAGCAGAGAGAAATTCACCTTTCCGCTTCAAATGCCTAAACCCTAAATCATTGACATAATTCCAGACGAAGTTCACTTCTGATGCTAGTTGGTCTAACACCTTGCAATGTTTGTCTTTTATACGTAATTTAAGGGTTTTCATGTACTTATATTAACAATCAAAACTCAAGGAAAATAGTCCTTAGTTAAATCAAACGACACTTCATGTCGTGTCGCTTATATCTCTGACCTGAAGGACAGAGTTTTACGCTCCATTTGATAAATATTTTTTTAATACCTATTCACATATCATGACAAGCATGCTAATTTTCATCTTAAGTGTGATCTGTTTAAAACAATTAAATCATTCATCGCAGCGCACGAATGACTACTGTTAATATTTTTTATTAATCAAGTGGTTATACTTAGCAACAAGGAGTTTAACAATGATGATACAAGCTCTGAAAAAAATTTATGCACTGTTGTCACAACAGATGAATCCAAAGTTGCAAGGAATGCATCTTTCGGTTCCAGAAGCCGAGGGTGATTACGCCCAAGGGACTTATTTTGAAATTCTTGCGGCTCAACACCATCAAGACTTTCTCAGTCACCATACTATGGATTCAGCAGACCAATCCCCTACCGACTATCGTAATGCAATGTGGAATTTTTTAAGTGCCGCATTAAAAGGTCATAAAGATGCCCAATATCGCTTAGGTCTCGGTTATTTACGTGGAGAACTCGGCTTAGACCGTAATTATGAACTTGCAGAGCTTTGGCTCAGTAAAGCTGCTGCACAAGGCCATGAACATGCAGACTACGTCTTACATCATGCCTATGAAGACATAGTTGTATAGTCATTGCATCCTAAGTAATAAAAAACCAGCCCGCAGGCTGGTTTTTTATTTTAAAACTGGAACTTAGTTACCAATTTTGCGGTATTTCTGACGCTTTGCAACAAGGTCATCACCATCACGTTTACGGCGGTATTCTTCAAATTCATGGTAGTTACCCGTGAAGAATTCAGGGGTTTCACCTTCAAATGACAAGATGTGCGTAGCAATACGGTCGAGGAACCAACGGTCATGCGAGATCACCATGACAGTACCTGGGAATACCAGAATAGCATCTTCAAGCGCACGTAAAGTTTCAATATCCAAGTCGTTTGACGGTTCATCGAGTAAGATGACGTTTGCACCCATTTGCAGGATTTTCGCAAGTTGTAAACGGTTTCGTTCACCACCTGACAATTGACCTACACGTTTTTGCTGATCTTGACCTTTGAAGTTAAAGCGACCGATATACGCACGAGATGCGATTTCGTATTCACCAATTTTCAAGATATCTAAACCGCCAGAAACTTCTTCCCAAACAGTTTTGTTGTCATCTAAGGTGTCACGAATCTGACCAACATAAGCCACTTTAACAGACTCACCCAGTGTAACTGTACCTGTATCTGGTTTTTGTTCGCCTGTCATCATACGGAACAGAGTCGTTTTACCCGCACCGTTTTCGCCCACGATACCTACAATTGCAGCAGGTGGTACAACGAATGATAAATCTTTATAAAGTGTACGGTCACCAAAGGATTTACTAATACCTTCAACTTCTACAACTTTGTTACCTAGACGTGGACCAGGTGGAATATAGATTTCAGACGTTTCGTTACGCTGTTGGAATTCGCGTGAGTTAAGCTCTTCAAAACGCTCCATACGCGCTTTGTTTTTCTTTTGCTGACCTTTAGCATTTGAACGAACCCATTCAAGCTCTTTTTTCAATGCTTTAGCAAAAGATTCTTCTTGCTTCTGTTCTTGCTCTAAACGAGCATTTTTCTGCTCTAACCAAGAAGAATAGTTGCCTTGGTATGGAATACCCATGCCGCGGTCAAGCTCAAGAATCCACTCTGCCACGTTATCCAAGAAGTAACGGTCATGGGTAATCGCAACGATGGTGCCTGGGAAGTCTTTCAAGAAACGTTCTAACCAAGAGACTGATGAAGCATCCAAATGGTTCGTCGGTTCGTCTAGAAGCAGCATGTCTGGTTTAGACAATAACAAACGGCAAAGTGCAACACGACGGCGCTCACCACCAGACAACTTAGATACATCTGCATCCCAAGCTGGAAGGTTCAACGCAGCAGCAGCCTGATCCATTTGGTTGACAATGTTATGTGCATCCCATGAATGGATAATTGCTTCTAACTTCTCTTGTTCTTTTGCAAGTGCATCAAAGTCAGCATCTTCTGCTGCATATTCTGCAAATACTTCATCAAGACGCGCCAAAGCATCCAACGGTTCACGTAAACCGTCTTCAACGTTACCACGAACGTCTTTGCTTTCATCCAATGGCGGCTCTTGTTCAAGGTAACCAATTTTGATACCCGGTTGAGCACGTGCTTCACCTGAGAAATCTTTATCTACGCCCGCCATAATACGAAGCAAGGTAGATTTACCTGCACCGTTTAGACCAAGCACACCAATTTTTGCGCCTGGGAAAAATGATAAAGAGATGTCTTTCAGGATTTCGCGCTTAGGCGGAACCATCTTCGACACACGGTTCATCGTGTAAATATATTGGGCCACTTAGGACTCCTCAATAGTCAAAACATATACGGAACAACACAAAGTTGCCCCTGCTCAATTGAGCGAAAAAATAATCGGCTATTATACGCATAAAGTCGTGAAAAAATAAGGTTTCGCACACGGCTTCAATGCATTGTTACAAGTTTAATGGCGAACAAAATTTAAACATGCGGTTTTAGGCATGATTTCGCTCATCTTTAGCTGAAATTTTTTCAACAATATGAATAATTATGATATTAATTTTAGAAATAAAGCACTTTTATTCATATGTATAAATGATAGACTGTTTAAAAAACTAGCTCACTTAGATGAAGTAATCATGACCTATAAAGACGAAACTTTAGCAATTCACGCGGGGTATACACCGGAGCCAACCACCAAAGCGGTTGCCGTTCCAATTTATCAAACCACCTCATATTCCTTTGATAACACGCAGCATGGTGCTGATTTATTTGACTTAAAAGTTCAGGGGAATATTTATACCCGCATTATGAATCCAACCACGGCAGTCCTTGAACAGCGTGTTGCAGCGCTCGAAGGCGGTATCGGTGCATTGGCTTTAGCCTCTGGTATGGCTGCCATTACATATGCGATTCAAACCATTGCTGAAGCAGGCGACAATATCGCTTCAGTTTCGACCCTATATGGCGGCACATATAATCTGTTTGCCCACACCCTGCCGAAACAAGGCATTGAAGTTCGCTTCTTTGATTATCAAAACCCTGAAGCACTGCGTAGCCTCATCGATGACAAAACCAAGTTGGTCTTTGTCGAATCTATTGGTAACCCATTGGGCAATATTATTGACCTCGAAGCAATTTCGAAAATTGCGCACGAATATGGCATACCTGTGGTGGTCGACAATACCGTTGCTACTCCTGTCCTGCAAAAATCATTTGAATTTGGTGCCGACATTGTGGTGCATTCATTGACCAAATATATTGGTGGTCATGGTAATTCGATCGGCGGCATCATCGTCGATAGCGGCAAGTTCCCTTGGGGCAAATACCCTGAACGTTTTAAATCACTCAACACCCCTGATCCAAGCTACCACGGGGTGAATTATGTCGAAGCCTTAGGTGAAGCAGCCTACATTGCTCGTGCGCGCGTGGTACCACTGCGTAATACGGGCGCTGCGATCAGCCCGCACAATGTGTTTTTGATCTTACAAGGTTTGGAAACCTTAAGCCTGCGCATGGAACGTCATACAGAAAATGCGCAAAAAGTGGCTGAATATTTACAAGCGCATCCAAAAGTAAAATGGGTTAACTACGCTGGCCTAAAAGACCACCCACAACATGCTTTGGCGCAAAAATATGTCAAAGGCAAACCATCTGCGATTCTTTCATTCGGCGTTCAAGATGGCCTTGCAGGTGGCACACGTTTCATCGATGCCTTGCAGTTGTTTACTCGCCTTGTGAATATTGGTGATGCCAAAAGTTTAGCCTGCCATCCTGCGACCACGACACATCGTCAGCTCAATGAAGATGAACTCAAAGCAGCGGGGGTCAGCATTGATATGGTTCGTTTATCGATTGGGATCGAACATGCGGATGACTTGATTGCAGACTTAGAGCAAGCCTTAGCTGCTGTTTAAACCATAATTGCACAATCCACAGGTCTTATTTTTAAGGCCTGTTTTTATTTCCATTTCATTTAAATAACCACTCCCACATAATCCGCCTTCCAACTTTGGGCATCTATGGCCCTGCTTCTATATTTATTTACAATTTTATTTATCTTGAAAATCGACTTTTTTAGGTTGCAACGATGTTGATAAAAGCACTTCTCTTTCACATATTTATGTGTTAAAAATTGAGTAAATAGGGATTTTAATTTAGAGTAAAAACTCTAAATATTATTTTATTATCAATTACTTATCATATGGCTTTTTTTGAATAAAACGCTATCATACCGCTGACTTAAAACAGCCCTGCACATAACGTTGTCGGGCCGATAAATGAATACAATAAAACTGATTTAACAGGGAACCTCATCGTGAATTCAAGACTTGAGAAACGTTTCGTTGACCGTGTCAACGGTAAGACCATTTTAATCACCGGTGCATCAAGTGGTATCGGTTTAACCACAGCGCATCGCCTTGCCAACGCAGGCGCACATGTTCTACTGGTTGCACGTACCAAAGAAACTCTTGATGCCGTAAAAGCTGAAATTGAAGCCACTGGCGGTAAAGCCGATGTTTTCCCATGTGACCTCAATGATATGGACTCCATTGATGCTGTGGCACAACAAATCCTCGCTTCCGTCGATCATATCGATATATTAATTAATAACGCTGGCCGTTCTATTCGTCGTGCCGTACATGAATCAACCGATCGTTTCCATGATTTTGAACGTACTATGCAGTTGAACTATTTTGGCGCGGTACGTTTGGTGATGAATTTACTGCCGAAAATGATGATTCGTCGTGAAGGTCATATCATCAACATCAGTTCGATTGGTGTATTGGCCAATGCAACACGCTTCTCTGCCTATGTTGCGTCTAAAGCCGCATTAGATGCTTTTAGCCGTTGCCTGAGCGCTGAAGTTCACTCGCATAATATTGCCATCACGTCGGTCTACATGCCATTGGTGCGCACGCCAATGATCGCTCCAACCAAAATTTATAAATACGTTCCAACGCTTTCTCCAGAACAAGCGACTGACCTGATTGCATTTGCCATCGTGAAACGTCCGAAGAAAGTGGCGACCAATTTGGGCCGTCTGGCTTCAATCACCTATTCCATCGCTCCTGACATTAATAACAAACTCATGTCGATTGGTTATAACTTGTTCCCAAGCTCTTCAGCGTCTATTGGTAAGCAAGAAAAACTCAATTGGGTACAAAAAGCATATGCTCGCCTATTCCCTGGTGAACATTGGTAAGACCTGATGCATCCCTAAAAAAGCCCTTATGAGGGCTTTTTTATTGGGTTTTATACGACAACTTTGCTACATTGGGCTGAGATAAAATCAACTTTTATAACAATGAAAACTCAAAATATTGCCATCATCGGTGCAGGTACTGCGGGATTGGCTGCTGCAGCAATGCTTGCTAATCAAGGCCATCAAATCTGCTTATATGAAAAAGTCTCACAACTTGAACCTGTGGGCGCAGGATTATTATTACAACCCGCAGGGCTGGCAGTTTTCGAACATTTAGGCATTTTGGAACATGCCTTAAGCCTAAGTGCTGTGGTAACAGGTCTGGAAGGTCAACTGGCTGGCGGCGACTTGCTGATTAACAGTCATTATCGACAAGCCGATGAACGTTCATATGGACTCGGCATTCACCGTGCCACGCTCTGTCATGTCCTCGCATCCAAAGTCGGTGAATATCCTCAACACGTTGAGTGGTGCATGGCGCATGAAGTACATGAACTTCAAGAATCCAGTGACGGTATAAACGTGATTGGGCAATCCACAGATCAAACCTTTCAACGTCAATTTGATCTCGTGCTGATCGCCAATGGTGCACGCAGCCATTTACGCCCTAAAGCATGGGAAAAGCTCAACCAAGCCTATCCTTGGGGTGCAAAGTGGATTATCGTGCCTGAATGCGAAGTGCTCAATCCACAAATCTTGCATCAGTTCTATGACCGTTCCAATATCATGATGGGTGTGATGCCAACAGGAGCAATTCCAACACAGCCTGAACAGCGACTTTCGAGCATTTTCTGGAGCTTACCTACAGCAGATTTAGCGGGATTCTTAAAAACCAAGAGCGCGCAGCAGCAATGGCTGCTTGAGGTTTCAAAACGCTGGCCTAGTGTTGCAGAATGGTTAGCGCATGTGATTCCACATCCTGATGATCCGCAGCAATGGCTGTCTGCCAACTATCGTGATGTGGTGCTGAGCAAACTCGGTGAAGGCCGTATCGGCATCTTAGGAGATGCGGCTCATGCCATGAGTCCACAGCTTGGTCAAGGCGCCAATATGGCGCTGCTCGATGCATGGGCCATCAGTCAGGCCCTACTTCAACATCAACAGGATTCCTCACTGGAAAACCTCTGGCAGCAGTATCATCAACTGCGGTTGCCGTCCGTGCGGTTTTACCAATTTTTCAGCCGCCTGCTGACACCGTTTTATCAATCACATCATCGCTGGACAGCACCGCTCCGCGATTTTTCATTTCGTGCTATGTATCAGCTGCCGTTTTTCCGCAAAGAAATGGCGATTACGATTTCCGGCTTAAAAACGGGTGCATTTGGGCAAATGAATTATGCTGACATTGCCCGAAAGCCTGCAGATGATTCTGCGGCTGAACTGCGCAATTTAAAATTTGATTAAGAATTAACTCCCCATCATTCTCTTGATGGCTTACACTATGATGCTGCTCAAATGCTGCGGCATTTATTTTTTGATTTTTGAATTGGTGAAATCCTCATGAACAACCTGCAATGGCTCGATGAAGTAAAATTTAACGAACAAGGCTTAGTGCCTGCTATTGCACAGCATCATCAAAGCGGACGCGTATTGATGGTGGCATGGATGAACCGTGAAGCGTTGGCGCAAACTGCAGAAAAAAATCAAGCGGTGTACTTTTCACGTTCACGCAATAAGTTATGGCATAAAGGTGAAGAATCTGGCCATTTCCAAACCGTGCATGAAATCCGTTTGGACTGTGATGCTGACGTGATTGTGCTACAAATTGAACAACATGGCGGCATTGCCTGCCATACCGGCCGTGAGTCGTGTTTCTATCGCAAACTTACTGCCAATGGCTGGGAAGTTGTCGATGCGCAACTAAAAGATCCTGCTGCAATTTATGGTGCAAAATCAGCAAATCCACATACCCTTGCGATGAATGCATCCAATGCACAATCTGAGCAAGTCGAAGTACTCGACTACTTAGGTAAAATGATGGCTGAACGCAAACAAGCTGATCCTGAGTCCTCTTATGTGGCGAAGCTTTACCATAAAGGCCTCAACAAAATTTTAGAAAAAATCGGTGAAGAAAGCGTTGAAACCATCATTGCCGCTAAAGATTTTAAAATCGAAGCCAATGAAGACAACAAAAACGATTTGATTTACGAAGTGGCAGATCTTTGGTTCCATACCATTGTAATGCTAGGTTATTTCGATATTGATCCTCAATTGGTACTCAACGAACTCGCTCGTCGTCAAGGCCTTTCGGGTTTGGTTGAAAAAGCCAACCGTCAGCACTAAAAGTCTCAACCGTGCCAGATCTTAAAAAACCGACCGCGACCTATGAGCAGGCCACTGCCATAGATAACGCACGTCTTGGCAAATCATTTAAAGTGATTGCCTATGCTGGCACAGGTAAAACCACCACACTCCAAATGATCAGTGATGCCATGCCTCAGCGGCGTGGCATGTACTTGGCATTTAACAAAGCCATTGCCACCGAAGCACAGAATCGTTTTCATCAAAATGTCGACTGTCGAACCTTTCACTCATTGGCCTATCGTAGTGTTCCACGTGGAGTGACTGACAAACTGCGTCTACCACGTTTAAGTCCGAGTTTTATTGCCAAAGAATATCGACTAGAACCGATTACCTTACGCCGTATGATGGGCGGTCGTTATGAAAAATATGTACTCATGCCTTCGCGCTTGGCGAGTCTGGTAGCAAACGCTGTCAGTTATTTCTGTTCGACCAGTTCACAGTACCCTGCCCCACGACATCTACAAGCGCCGAGTTGGTTGCATCCTGACGATATCGAAAGCTTACAAAAGCATTTATATCCTGCGATTGAACGTCGTTGGTTAGAGTCGATTGATCCGAACCATGCAGCAGGGATTGGGCACGATATTTATTTAAAACTTTGGGCTTTGTCTGAACCAAATATTCCTGCGGATTATGTGCTGTTCGATGAAGCTCAAGATGCTGACCCACTAATGCTGGGGATTTTACTGAAACAGCGGAATACCCAAGTCATCTATGTGGGTGATGCGCATCAACAAATTTATGCATGGCGTGGCGCAGTCAATGCCATGCAGCAACTCCCTTTACCCGAATCACGTTTAACCACGTCGTTCCGTTTTGGTGAAGAAATTGCCTTGAACGCCAATGCTCTGCTGGGCGCATTGAATGAAACCGTGCCTTTATTGGGTAATCCGCAGCTCAACTCTAAAGTGGTCAATAAACCGCATACCAAGATGCGCGATGCCATTTTATGTCGTACCAATGCACGTGCGATGGAACTGTTATTGGCAGGTTTGGTCAAAGGTGAAAAAGTCAGCCTGCAAGCAGATCATGCACGACTCAATCGTTTTGTCGATGCTGCAGCCATGCTCAAGCAAGGTAAACGCGTGGTCGATGTCCCAGAGCTTGCATGGTTTAACTCATGGCATGATGTACATGAATATTGCGAGACCAATGACGGCAGCGATATTAAACCGCTAGTGAAGTTGGTCGATGACCACGGTACTGACCCACTGAAAAAGGCACTGGCGAAAATCACCCCGATTGATCAAGCCGACTACATCATCTCGACCGCCCATAAAGCCAAAGGTTTAGAATGGGATCGGGTACATATTGAAGATGACTACCAATTTAAGCTCAACGATAAAGATTATAAAATTAGTGACGAAGAGTTACGGTTACTTTACGTGGCCTGCACACGTGCTAAAGTAAGTTTAAATATCCATCATATTTATGACTTGATGCAGCACTTAAAACGTCAAATGCCCAAATCTTTGGCGCAAGCGGTCAGCTAGTATGATGAAAAAGGTGAATAAACAATAAATCAGTAAAAGGTGCACCATGAAAATACAATCGATTCAACTCAAGCACACCCTTCATTTTACTGATATCACCCTCAATTTTAATTATCACGATCTGCCGATTACCTTAATTTTGGGTGATCAAAGTTCTGGAAAAACCTCCCTACTGCGCTTTAGTTACCAGGCCCTCACTTGGTTTGCTGCACGCTATAAAGATTTGCGTACAGCAGGTGTGGTGATGCTCGATCAAGACATCATGTTAAATCGCTTGCAATCGAAACTTGATATTCAGGTCAGTTTTCCCGAAGACATTGGCGCATTTCAGCTTTCAAGTGATCAGCAAGACCAAGACCCACAATGTTGTTCATGGCAACTGTATAAAACCTTAAACAGTCAAAGCGTCGGCCTCAGTAAGGCCGAAACACAGCAATTGGAATCGATGGTTGCGCTGTATCAAAAAGCCCTCAAAGCTGATCCGTTACAAGGGCTGCCGCTCATTGCCTATTACCCTGCTGAACGCTTCGTCAACGACGTAAATATTCTCAATAAAAATAATCCTGCTATTTTTCAGCCTTCACATGCCTATGAAATCTCGGCCATTCCCTTTACCACGTTTATTCGTTTTTTTGAGTGGTTTCGAGAAATATCCGATATAGAAAATGCACAAAGTGCCGAATTAATTCAAAATTTATTACATCCAAAAAACCCAACTGACTCATCCAACACATCTGACACGCCACTTTTTGGACAAAAACTGGTGCAAGCTCAGGCCGATCTACACGCGCCGTCACTCAGATCATTAAAACAAGCTTTAGAGACCGTGTTGCCCGATGTGACCAATATTTATCTGCAATATCATCCTAAATTACAATTAATGGTCTGCTACCAAGGCAAAGACATGTTATTTCAACAGCTGTCGAATAGTGTGCGCAACCTTGTGGCTTTAATTGGTGATATTGTGCGTCGCCTGTGCCTACTCAATCCTCATAGCTTATATCCGTGCCAAGAAGGTGACGGTATTTTATTGATCGACGCCATAGACCACCAACTCGATCAAAACATGACCCAAGTGATTTTGACCCGTTTAAATCAAGCGTTCCCACGACTCCAAATTATTGCCAGCGGAAACCGTCCTGAACTGCTGGAACAGGCTTCTCGTTTTCAGTGCTTACAACTACAGAATAAAAAGCTCAATGAGATTCAGCCTGAAAAACTACAAGAAACTTATGATCAGATTTATCAGCAGTTGCAACTCGGATCAAAGCCATCGCTTCCAGCCAAAACTGAAGAGACTGAATTAAATGAGCCGCTAAACAATCCGGATACCATCCAGCACATGTTGCAATTAATTCAGACACAACTGACCGAGCAACAGCAACAAGAATTGGTAAGGGCTTTATCACAGCGAGGTGATCAGGACGTTACTATCCAACCGCTGAGTTAAAAATACTGAGGTTGATTTACTGAGTGTAATCCATAGCCTTTATGTTTAAATATTCAGCAACAAGGCCGCAATAGATGTCTAGACAGTTTCGTCAGGCGTATAATGTGTAAGTGGGTCATAAAAAAGATTGATGTTGTTTTACGCATGTAATATGATCGGTTTTATTTGCAATTTTCATAGTAACATCGGAAATTGCTATCGCTTCACGAGTTGCGCAACACAGCTTGTTTTTAATTTTTTTTGACACACATGGCTTTCAAGATTGAATTTTTGGACTGCTCTTTGCTGTCCTGTAATCCTTGAAAGATGAAATACACCTAGGTTTCACCGCCTAATCATGACAATGGATACGAGTGTGCTACCGATTATTATATTGTTACCGTTAATACTAGGCACAACACTTGTCTCGTGGTTGAAGCAATTCTCTCGCGGGGTAACAGCTTTAGGGGCGATTGGCGTCAGCCTCAGCAGTTTAGTTTTATTATTGAGTCAGGCCCCAGATGTCTTTAATGGCAAAACCATCATTCAAACTTGGCCGTGGCTCACTCAAGTTGGCATTGATTTCAGTTTCCGTCTCGATGCACTGGGCTTGTTGTTTTCCCTGCTCATTACGGGGATCGGCACCTTAATTTATATCTATGCCTACTATTATTTAAGTCCAAAGAATTCGCTCAGTAAACTGTATGTTTTATTGATGCTGTTCATGGCTGCCATGCTCGGCATTTCATTGTCTAATAATTTAATTTTATTACTTATTTTCTGGGAACTCACCAGCATTTCATCTTTTCTGTTGGTCGGTTATTGGAGTAATTACGACGCTGCTCAGCGTGGCTCTCGAATGGCTTTGACCATTACAGGTATGGGTGGTTTATGTATGCTGGGTGGTTTTGTTCTGTTGGCGCAAATCACGGGCACCTATCAGATTGACCAAATCCTGACGATGAGTAGCCAAATTCAGCAGCACCCGCTTTTTGTACCTACACTGCTATTAATTTTAATGGGGGCCTTTACCAAAAGTGCGCAGTTCCCTTTCCATTTTTGGTTGCCAAATGCCATGGCGGCACCGACCCCCGTCTCGGCTTATCTACACTCTGCTACGATGGTGAAAGCCGGAATTTTCCTGCTTGCACGCTTATTGCCTATCTTTGCAGGCGCGGCGTTGTATCACAACTTGGTCACCTTTATTGGCTTATTTACCTTATGTATGGCGGCCTTCTTTGCCATTTTCAAAGAAGATTTAAAAGGGCTTTTGGCCTATTCCACCATCAGCCATTTAGGTCTGATTGTTTGCTTACTCGGGATCGGCTCTCCCCTCGCAGTTGCGGGTGCCATTTTCCATATCATTAACCATGCGACCTTCAAAGCAGCCCTGTTTATGATCGCAGGGATTATTGACCACGAATCAGGCACACGTGATTTACGAAAACTCTCTGGTTTATGGCAATTACTTCCATTTACCGCAACGCTAACCATGATCACTGCGGCCTCTATGGCAGGTGTCCCATTAACCAATGGTTTCCTTTCTAAAGAGATGTTCTTTACTGAACTGTTAGCCAACCTGACTGGACCAGTGATGATCGTGTCAGCCATCATTGCCACCTTTGCCGGTATCTTTGCTGTTGCATATTCGGTACGTTTGGTTCATGGGGTATTTTTTGATGGCCCACTGGGGAAAGATGTTCCGAATAAAGAAGCACAAGAACCACCGTTTGGCATGCGTGCTCCTGCGACCTTACTGGCTGCTCTATGTATTTTAGTTGGACTCTTCCCTGCATTATTGGTTGAGCATATAGTCAACAGCACAGCACGTGCGAGTATTCAAAACCCTGCGTTTGAAGGTACACATTTAGCGATTTGGCATGGTTTAAATGCACCGCTTTTGATGAGTGTAATAGCACTATTGGGTGGTTTAATTTTCTACTTCGCATTGGCAAAGGGCGGCAAATTACGCCGGATCGATTTGGATCCTCTTTTGGGCCGTTTGCAAGGCAAAATCCTGTTCGACTTATTTTTAAAGCATCTTTTACTCAGCTCAAGAAAGTTCCGTCGCTTTACTGAAAATGGCAAATTACAAAGCTATTTATTGTGGATTTTAATCTTTAGTGTAGCCATCGTCATTGTTCCATTTTGGCTGCAAGGTATCGGCACAGGCAGCCGTGAACTGATACATGCACCAATCATCGCAATCGTTCTGTGGCTATTATTATTCTCTGCATGTTGGATGATGCTTTGGTTCCACCATGAACGGATTAAAGCCGTCCTCATCAGTGGTGCAGTCGGTCTGGTTGTGACTATGGTGTTTATCTGTTTCTCCGCTCCAGATTTGGCGCTCACGCAGATTACTGTTGACGTGGTGACCACCGTGCTCTTACTCATGAGCTTATCATTATTACCACAGCTCACACCTTATGAGTCGAGTGTGTCTCGTCGTTGGCGAGATGCAATAATTGCGATTATTGCAGGTTTAGGGATCGCATGGATTTCATGGCTGATCATGACCCGCGATCATAATTCCATCTCATGGTTCTTTATGCAGCAATCCATCCCACTTGGTGGTGGTACCAATGTGGTCAACGTGATCTTGGTCGACTTCCGTGGCTTCGATACCTTTGGTGAAATTACCGTACTGGGAATTGCCGCAATTGGTACGCTGTGCATGATGGATGGTATGCGTGCTCATGGTACCACCATTACGCAAGGTCTGACCTATCGTTTTAATCCGTCACCACTGATGTTCCGTATTACCTCATCATGGATTTTGCCTTTAGCACTCGTCATCAGCTTATATATTTTCCTACGGGGTCATAATTTACCAGGCGGTGGCTTTATTGCAGGCTTAATTACCTCTTTAGCCTTAGTGATTCAATATATTGCGCTCGGTCAAGACCGTGCCGAACAATTGATTGGTGCAAAATCAGGTCGCTTATATGAAGTGTGGATTGGTATTGGTTTAACCATTGCGGGGCTGACAGGGATCGCTGCTTGGCTATGGGGCCGCCCATTCCTGACCAGTGCTCATATCTATGTATCGCCACCCATTTTAGGTGAAATGCACCTTGCCTCCGCTGCCCTCTTCGACACAGGTGTCTACATCACCGTTGTGGGCGCGACGATGTTAATGATTTCCGTCTTAGGCGACTCGCGTCACTCGAGTATGTCTGGTCCAGTTCCAAGAGGCGAATAAGATGATTAGTTTAGAATTTTTACTCGCTTCAGCCATTGGCTTACTGACTGCAACAGGGGTCTACCTGATTTTGCGGGCACGTACCTTTCCTGTCGTACTGGGTTTAGCCATGATTGGCTATGCCGTGAACTTATTTTTATTTGTCATGGGGCGTATTCATGTCAACGCACCTGCCGTGTTAACTGAAACCACCAAAGCGACCGATCCTTTACCACAAGCCTTGGTCCTGACCGCCATTGTGATTGGCTTTGCGACCACTGCCTTTATCGTACAATTGGCTCTGCGTAGCCGCTATGAAACTGGAACAGATCATGTGGACTCCAAAGAAGAAATACCGCAAATTGACCCGCGGGAGGATGAGCCATAATGCATGATTTCATCCAATTTTGGACTACGCATAGCCCGATTTTCAGTATTTTAATTCCTGCAATTACTGCATTTATTTTAGTCCTGTTGGGCAACCCCGGCTCTGGCTCGCTGGCACATGACTGGCGACAACCTTGGCGTCGCGGAATCAGTTATGTCTCTGGTATCCTCGGACTGATCACATCCATCAGTTATTTGATGATTGCCAGCTCTGGTCAAGTTTTGGTTTATAACTTGAGTGAATGGGCCGCACCATTCGGCATCGTTTTACTCTTAGATCGACTCTCTGCTTTCATGTTGGTGCTAACCTATGGACTTGCTGTGCCAGTGATGTGGTTTGCCAGCAAAGAATGGGACGAACGTGGTCGTTATTTCCATGCCATGTGCCATTTCTTACTGATGGGTTTGTGTGGTGCGTTCCTGACAGGCGATTTATTTAACCTGTTTGTTTTCTTTGAAATCCTGTTGATGGCATCATATGTTTTGCTCTTACATGGTCAAGGCAAAGCACGTTTTCAGCTTGGTATTCATTACGTCACCATTAACCTATTTGCCTCTGCCCTTTTCCTGATTGGACTCGGGATGATTTACGGCAGTGTAGGTAGCTTAAATATGGCTGATGTTGCACGACTTATGCCTTTGCTTGAAGCGGATCAACATCGTATCGCAGTGGCTGGTGCATTGTTACTGTTTACCGTCTTTGGCATCAAAGCTGCAATGCTGCCTGTAGGGTTCTGGTTACCGAAGACTTATGCTGTGGCAACCACGCCTGTCGCAGCCTTATTCACTATCATGACCAAGGTCGGCATCTATGCCATTCTCCGTGTTAATGGCACTGTGTTTGACGATGGGATTAGCCGTGAAATCTTACAACAGTGGCTGTTACCGATTGGTTTAGTGACGTCGCTCTATGGTGCTTATGGTGCAATCGGAACGGATCGTTTACGTCGTTTTGTCGGTTTTATGATTTTGTCTTCTATCGGCACAATATTGGTTGCGATTTCACTCTTTAATACGGATGCATGGGCTGCAGGACTTTATTACCTGATTCACAGTACCATTATTGGTGCAGCTTTTTATATTCTATCGGGTTGGATTACCTCACAACGCGGCGAATTTAAAGATCATTTTAAACTTGCGCCCCGCATGAAACAGCATAATACAGTTGCTGTCTGCTATTTCATCATTGCGTTGATGATGGCTGGTCTACCACCATTTAGCGGCTTTTTGGGTAAAGTATTTATCTTACAAGCAACAGCCAATTCACCTTACCAAATCATGATTATTATAATTGTTTTGTTGGTGAGTTTACTCAGTATCATGGCATTCACCCGAGTTGGTTTTGTGCTTTTCTGGCGTTCATCTCGCCCAGAAGATGATATTGATACTGAAGAATATCAGCGTTATCAGGCTTTGCCGAATAAGGCACCGCTTCGTAATGACAAAACCATTTATCTGCTGTTAACAGCGCTTGTGGGATATATGGTTTTTGCTGCGCCGATCTATGACTATACCTACAAAACTGCACAGCAAATTCAAGACAATCCATTATATGAATCGTTGCTACTGAAAAAGGATGAAGAAGGCCAAATCATCAGTGTTCAACCTTATGATCCTGAAAATTTACCTGAAACCAAATATGGTGGTGAATCGGCAGATCCAAATGCACACCTCATTCCTGCATTGATCGCACCTGAAACGCTACATGGCGAGCATATTTCTGAGTACAAGCAACGTCAAATTCAGGGACAGCAACAAGAAGAAAAACTACCTGAAGAGACCCAACTAAAACCGATGGAGGCACCTTAACATGGCGAAAACATCTGTATTAAATCGCTGGTTTCCGCATCCATTGGTATCAGTCATGGTTGGTCTGAGCTGGGTGATGTTAGCGCACAGTTTAGATGCAGCCGCACTCTGCATGGCCTTGGTTTTAGCCATTATTATTCCGAGATTGGTTCGCCCTTTTATCGATCGAACGCCGAATATCAACTGGCTGGCGGCATGCAAATTATTCTTTGTGGTGCTGTGGGATATTATTGTCAGTAATATCCATGTTGCAAAATTAGTCCTTGGGCCAACACATAAACTGCACCCGAAATGGTTCCGTGTTCCTCTCGATACACAGCATGAGGAAGTCAATTCTTTACTTGCGATGATCATCACCACCACACCCGGTACGGTGTCTGCTGGGATTGACCAAGACCGTGGTGATATTTTGGTCCATGCGCTGAGCACGGATGACCCTGAAGCGGAAATTCAAACCATTAAAGAGCGCTATGAACGCCCTCTCATCCTCATTTTTGGCGCTGATACAGGAGAATCCGCATGACAATTTTACCGTATGCGCTTGGCATCTGTTTAGTTGCTGTGACGATCTCGATGTTACTGTGTCTCATTCGCTTGGTGATGGGACCCTCAATCGTAGACCGACTACTTGCTTTAGATACCTTATTCTTAAATGCCACCTGTTTAATTGTCATTTTAGGTATTTATTGGGCAAGTACATCGATGTTTGAAGGGGCTTTATTGGTGGCCATGCTGGGGTTTGTATCCACGGCCGCTTTAGCACGATATTTCACCACTGGCCACGTCATCGACTAGGAGTACATTAATATGCAATTAGTCATGGAAATTTTGGTCTCGATTTTTTTGGTTATTGGCGCTTTTTTCATGTTGGTCGGCGGTATTGGCATGGTTCGCCTACCCGACTTATTTATGCGTCTGCACGCACCGACCAAATCGAGCACCTTAGGCTTAGGAAGTTTTCTAATAGCTGCAATTATTTATGCGGCATTTCAAGGCCGTTTTGGTTTTGCAGAGATCTTGATCACGCTCTTTGCCTTTATTACAGCACCGGTTTCTGCAAACCTTATGGCGCAAGCGGCATTACATTTACGACTTCGCTCGATGAGTGGTGATGCACCAGAAGCGCTCAATCGCCCTCTTCCTTGGCAACGAACTCGCCGCCGTGCCTTTCACTCTAAAGTCCATTCAAAACCGGAAGATCTGGATTAAATCCAGATCTAGTTTTGATTATGTCTTCGAGCTAAAAAATCTTTGATTCGCATCCACATTTTTTCAAATACGCTACTTTGAGCCATATATTGCAAACGCTTTTGGTTATATGGCGTCGTTTTTAAACCATATTTTTCAGCTAAATCAATCAGCATATTTGTTTCATAACGACTTTGAAAATGATCAGACCATTTAGGCTGATATTGACTCATCTCAAGATTCGCCAATTCATAAAACAGCTGTACCATCACGGCATCCTGTCTTGAAACAAAATTTTTCTGCTCATTAATCTGTAAACTAGCCTGCTCTCGTATAGCATCATATTCTGCTGTTGTGAGTTTTCGCTGATTCTTCCAGTGTGCATCGGGTACATAACCTGTTCCATAATATACATTCAACAATAGATATTCATGAAAATATTTTGCTGTCACACTTTTTCTTTGGCTGTTAAAATATTCAGATGAATCCATTCACTGCTAAGATGTATCGATGGATCATGCTTCATACCTTCTGCAATCCAATTTTTGGCTAGTTTAATATTGCCGATCAACTCATAAGCTGTGCCTAAATTCACTGCCATCTTCGGTAAACCTGGATGCTCTTTTTCAATTTCACTTAAAACCTTAATGGCTAAATCGTGACGACCTGCGTGGATCTGATGTACGGCAAAATCAATTTCTGCTTGATAGTCTATTGGGCTAGGATGCCTTGATACAAAGTTATTCAATTTCTCATCATGATCTTCTTCAAGTTGATTTTCTTTTTATGAATCAGATGTATAAAAATCTTCTACATAGGTATTTAAACATGCCCAACTTGGCATAGTGATGAGTAATATGCTGCTCAATAGCATGATTTTTTTTCATTTCATTGTTTTTACAGATAGGCGGATTGAATATCATGTTCGACCTGTCTTTCATTAGCACATTATAATTTTAAAGTGATTGAGTTTTTAAGTTACTGCTATTCAAACATAAAAAAGCCACCCGAAGGTGGCTTTTTTCATTCAGCGAACTGAATTATTCATCATCTTTTTTTGCTTCGTCAGTAGGAGGTAAGTCCTTGACCGCTTCCGCAATTAGACCAAACATATAGTTGCCATAAGCATTTGTTTTGTCGTAATGGAAACGCAAACGTGGCGTAATACGTGTTTTGATACGACGACTCAGTTCATGACGCAAGAAACCAGATGCTTTATTCAAGACATCTAAAGTTTCTTTATTTGCAGCTTCACTTTGCTCATCGCCTAGCTCACGACCCATTACAGTCACATAAACTTCGGCATATCCTAAGTCTGGGCTCACCTTCACGGCAGAGATGGTCACGAGACCACCTAAGCGTGGATCTTTCAGCTCCTGACGGATCAGTTCTGACAACTCACGTTGTACTGTATCCGCCATACGCTTCAGACGTTGACTACCCGCCATTAAAGACTCCGTTTAATTAATTGAACATCGTACACTTCAATCTTATCTTGTGCTTTGATGTCTTTATAGCCTTTCACCGCAAGACCACATTCCATACCGGCACGAACTTCTTCAACCACATCTTTGTAGCGACGAAGAGATTCAAGCTCACCTTGGAATACCACCACGTCATCACGTAATACGCGAATCGGTTTATTACGGTGTAATGTACCTTCAAGTACCATACAACCTGCAGCAGCACCGAATTTACTTGAGTGGAACACTTCACGTACTTCAGCAACACCAAGAATTGTTTCACGGTGTTCAGGCGCTAATTTACCGCTCATCGCATCTTTCACATCATCAATTAATTGATAGATGATCGAGTAATAACGAATGTCGATACCATCAGCATCAGCTTTTTGACGTGCAGTATTATCAGCACGTACGTTAAAGCCGAGAAGAACCGCTTCTGATGATTCAGCAAGTGTTACGTCAGACTCAGTGATCGCACCAACACCTGAACCAATAATACGTACTTTCACTTCATCAGTTGCAAGTTCAGCAAGTGCAACGTGTAATGCTTCCAAAGTACCACGTACGTCTGTTTTCAATACCACGTTGACAATAGGCACATCTTTCTTGCCCATAGACGCCATGATATTTTCAAGACGCATCGCAGATTGACGCTCAAGACGTTTTTGACGTTCACGATCCATACGCGCATCAGCAACTTCACGTGCTTTTTTCTCGTCATTTACAACAAGAACTTCATCACCCGCCATTGGCGCTTCTGGTAGACCCAAGATTTCCACAGGAATCGAAGGACCAGCAGATTTAATACGTTGACCATTTTCATCTGTCATTGCACGTACACGACCGTATGACGAACCTGCAAGAACAAGGTCACCCACTTTCAATGTACCGTTTTGAACAAGAATCGAAGTTACTGCACCGCGACCTTTGTCTACACGCGCTTCAATGACCACACCTTGTGCTGCACCTTCTTCAGACGCTTTCAGCTCTAGAAGTTCGGCTTGAATTGAAATCAAGTCAAGAAGTTCGTCGATACCTGCACCTGAGTGTGCTGAAACCATTGCCACTGGTACATCACCGCCCCATTGTTCAGGAACGATTTCTTTAGTCGTCAATTCATTTAACACGCGATCTGGATCAGCAGACTCTTTATCCATTTTGTTGATAGCAACAATAATTGGCGTACCTGCTGCACGTGCATGGTCAATCGCTTCCGCAGTTTGTGGCATAACACCATCATCTGCTGCAACAACCAACACTACGATATCTGTAGATTTCGCACCACGTGAACGCATTGCAGTAAATGCTGCGTGTCCCGGTGTATCTAAGAAAGTAATAATACCTTTTTCAGTTTTCACATGGTAAGCACCAATATGCTGTGTGATACCACCTGCTTCACCTGCAGCCACTTTAGAGCGACGAATACGGTCAAGAAGTGATGTTTTACCATGGTCAACGTGACCCATAATTGTCACAACTGGCGGACGAGTGGTTTGGACACCACGCGCTTCTTCAGCTGCTTCAAGTAAGTTGTCTTCTGCTTGTGTATCCGAAACAAGTACTGGATTGTGACCCATTTCTTCAACAACAAGTGCTGCAATTTCTTGATCAATCGCTTGGTTTTGAGTAACCAATTCGCCCATTTTCATGAGTGATTTGATAACTTCGCGAACTTTAACCGCCATTTTCGCAGCCAAGTCAGCAACAACAATTGTTTCACCAATTTCAACATCATAAACTTGTTTTTTAACTGGTTTTTCAAAGCCATGCTTGTTCGCTTGACTTGTTTTTAAACCACGTTTATGTGAGTTATCACGGAAAGATTGCTCTTCGCCACGACGACCACCTTTTTTAGGTGAACGTGAATTGTTGGTATTGGTACCACGTTTAATTTCACGGTCTTCTTTCGCAAATGAATCTTCATATGCCTGACCTACAAGGCCGGCAGCAAGCGGAGAATCATCTACAACACGAATGGTCGCAGTAGTGTCTTCGTTAGAATACTTAGACGCCATTTGACGCATTTGCTCAAGCGTACGTTGTTGCGCTTCTTCAGCGGCTTTACGACGCGCCGCTTCTTCTACAGCTTTCAATTGTGCTGCTTGAGCTTCACGTGCTTTTTTCTGTTCTAGAGTTTCAACAGGTTTTGTAATTGGCTTGTTGTTTGACTTACGTTTTACAACAACCGCAGCTTTCGGTGTTTCTTGCTTCGCATGTTCTTGCTTCGCAGCAGCACGCATTGCTTCTAAAGCTTGTTTCGCTTTAGATACTGGTTGTTGCTTCGGTTCTTCAGCTTTCGCTTCAACCTTAGGTTCCTGTTTACGTGCTTGTTGGTCAGCTTGTGCTTTCGCTAATGCTTCAGCTTTAATTTGCTCAGGATCCGGTTTAACAAATGTATGTTTCTTACGAACTTCTACATTAATCGTTTTTGCCTTGCCCGATGTACTCGCCACTTTAGCAGTACTGGTAGTTTTACGTTTCAACGTGATTTGTCCTGCATTGCCCGCATCCTGACCATGAACTTTTTTCAAATGGTTAACGAGGGCATTTTGTTGTTCAGTGGAGATAATATCGTCAGGTTTAGTTTGTGGTAAACCCGCATCACGAACCTGTTCCAGCAGCTTCTCAACTGGACGACCCACGCTGAGAGCTAACTCCTTAATCGACTTGTCCGTCATATATTACCTCCTAGTTAAACCATGATTCGCGCGCTTTCATAATAAGTTGACCTGCTTTTTCAGCACCTAAACCTTCGATATCAGAGATATCGTCAGTGGCTTGATCTGCAAGATCATCTACAGTTACCACACCGCGAGCGGCAAGCGCATATGCGATTTCTTTAGTCACGCCTTCCATTGCAGCAAGCTCTTCGCTTGGCTCTTGGATGTTTTCTTGTTGCTTCAATGCATCAGCCAATGCAATTTCTTTTGCACGACCTTGTAGCATTTCAACAGTTTCAGCATCAAGTTCGATCTCATCGAATGTTTCCGCAGGAACATACGCGATTTCTTCTAATGATGTGAAACCCATTTCAACCAACGCCATCGCTAAGTCTTCATCAATATCTAGACGTGTAACAAACATATCTAAATATTGTTGCGCTTCGTTTTGTTGGCGTGCGTGATATTCTTCTTCAAGCATCATATTGAGCTTGTAACCAGTCAATTCAGATGCTAAGCGTACGTTTTGACCTTGAGAGCCAATTGCACGTGCTAACTGATCACTCGTTGCAAAAATAATATCTGCAGTACGTTCTTCTTCATCAATCACGATACCTGATACATCAGCAGGCTCTAGAGCACTTGCAATGTACTGTGCCGCGTCATCAGACCAAACGACTACATCAATACGCTCACCATTTAACTCTGATTGAACTGCTTGGATACGTGTACCACGCATACCAATACATGCACCTACAGGATCAATACGGTGATCGTTTGTTTTCACAGCGATTTTAGCACGAACGCCAGGTTGGCGTGCAGCAGCCTTAATCTCAATGATTTCTTCAGCAATTTCAGGAATTTCTTTCTTCATCAATGCAATAAGCATTTCTGGTTTAGAACGAGAAAGTAATAACTGAGCACCACGGCCTTCACGGTTTACGTTAAACAAAATCGCGTTTACACGTTGTTTAGGACGTAGAATTTCTTTAGCGATCATTTCTTCACGCGCAAGATATGCTTCTGCATTGTCACCTAAATCAATGATAAAGCCATCTTTGGTTTGTTTTTTCACTTCACCGTAGATGAGTTCACCAACTTTAGATTCGTAAGCATCTGCAATTAGCGCTCGCTCTGCTTCACGAATTTTTTGAACAATCACTTGTTTCGCAATTTGTGCCGCAATACGACCGAAATCAATCGATTCAACTTCAAGTTCACGAATATCACCAATTGCCCATTTTGCAGGATCTACATCAGAGATCGCATCTTGGCATGCTGGCATTTCGTGATCTTCGTCGGCAACCACTTCCCATTGACGGAAAGTACGGTAATCACCAGTACGACGGTCGATTTCTACACGTAGACGAGCTTCTTCCGAGTGAGTTCCCTCGTAGAATTTCTTCTTAGTCGCTGCAACTAAAGCTTGTTCAAGCGCTTCAAAAATTGCATCACGACTTACACCTTTTTCGTTACTAACCGTTTCTACTACGGTAAGAATTTCACGAGCCATAAGTCACCTATTCGTTCAGATTCTTATTTATTAAATTAATCTTGGAAAACCAGATTTGCTTTATCAATATTGTGGCTGTCAATATCCAACACTTGTTGCTTTTCAACTTCAACCTGAATCATTTCGCTTTCAAGGTCTACGCTTACAAGTTTGGCTTGGAATTTACGACGATTATCCACAGCACTGATCAAACGCAAAGCGACTTGCTGACCAATGTATGCCGTCATTTGTTCCAATTTAAAGAACTGACGATCCCAACCTGGAGATGACACTTCCAATGCATATTCGCCTGAAATTGGATCATGTACATCCAACATCGCACCCACTTGCTGAGTGACACGAACACAGTCCTGCACGCCGATACCACGGCCTTGCTCAACTTCGCCATCTTCATTGATGACAGGTTCTGCATTTTCATCAACTTCACGGTCGATATAAATACGTAACAGTGAACGCTTACCTTGAGGTTGGAAATCAATCCCCCAAAGTTCTACATCACATGCTTGCACCGCTGGGGCAATTAAGTCCTGAAGTGCTTGAGTTTTATTTGATAGCTTCATTTACTCTCGTCAAATTTGTGCGATTCGATGGTCGAAATGACCACTACAGACCAATGCAAAACTATAGTAGTAGTGAAACATGACGGTTTGACCAAAATACTGTCGACACTACACGATAGCCAATAAAAAAGGGCGTAAATCGCCCCATTATTACACAGAAAACCATAGTCCACTGTGCAAAAAGGCCCACCTAGTTGTGAGCCTCTTTTAGAAACTTGGTAGCGGGAGCTGGATTTGAACCAACGACCTTCGGGTTATGAGCCCGACGAGCTACCAGACTGCTCCATCCCGCATCAACATGCAAAAATTATATACAATTTCTTGGTCATTTTCAATCTAAAACAACCTGAAGAATTGCCCTACTGACTTGCATCTCAGAGGATTGGTAGCGGGAGCTGGATTTGAACCAACGACCTTCGGGTTATGAGCCCGACGAGCTACCAGACTGCTCCATCCCGCATCAACATCACAATGACTTTCAGATAAACTGCTTATATAGATTGTGTGCTATATAAGATTGGTAGCGGGGGCTGGATTTGAACCAACGACCTTCGGGTTATGAGCCCGACGAGCTACCAGACTGCTCCACCCCGCATCAATATGCAAATAGCTCTCTCAGCTTTAAAAGCTGTCCATTTAAAAGTTTGCATCTTAAAAATAGAATTGATTGGTAGCGGGAGCTGGATTTGAACCAACGACCTTCGGGTTATGAGCCCGACGAGCTACCAGACTGCTCCATCCCGCATCAACAGAGTTTTGCTGCATACACCAACTTATGTTCTGGATTATAAGTTGGTGCGGAAGGGGGGACTTGAACCCCCACGCCCGAAAGCACTACCACCTCAAGGTAGCGTGTCTACCAATTCCACCACCACCGCAGCTGTGACGCATTCTAGTCGCAACACGTCAAAAAAGAAAGTGCTAAATAAATTATTCAGCGCTTTTTGGTGCAGTTGGCGAAGTTTCAGCCGATTTTGCAGGCGCAGTCGGTACTGAAGAAATCGCATTCAGACTATAAGCATCTGTCGTTTGTTTCTTTGCAAACACAGCAAGTGTCAAGCTCGTAACGAAGAACAAAGCCGTTAAAATCGCAGTCAAACGGGTCATAAAGTTACCCGAACCCGATGCACCAAATACAGTTGCAGCACCGCCGCCACCAAAAGATGCACCCGCATCTGCGCCTTTACCATGCTGAACTAAAATCAGCACGATCATTAAAATCGCTAAGATAATATGTACCACCAGCACAAACGTATGCATGCTGAACTCCTAATTATTTTGTATTTGCAAATGCTTGAGCAATTTTATAAAACGACTCTGCATTTAATGATGCACCACCGACCAGCGCACCATTGATATCTGGACAGGCTGCCAACTCTACTGCATTTTCAGGTTTTACACTACCACCATAAAGAATCGCAGTATGAAGTCCCATTGGGGTGATTTGGCTTAAACCTTCACGAATTTTAGCATGCATCGCTTGCGCATCTTCAGGTGACGCTGTTTTCCCTGTGCCAATGGCCCAAATTGGCTCATAAGCCACCACAATTTGCTTCCACTGCTCTGCTTGTACGACAGCAGCGATATCACATATTTGTTGTAACACAACCTGTTCTGCTTGACCGCTTTCACGTTGTTCTAAGCTTTCACCCACGCAATAAATCACAGTCAAACCTGCGTTTAATGCATTTTTTACTTTTTCATTAATGATATGCGGTTGATCAGCAAAAATTTCACGGCGTTCTGAATGACCAATCAGTACAAATTCAACACCATAATCTTTTAATAGCTCAGCACTGAGCTCACCCGTATATGCCCCTGTACCTGCGACGCGAGAAACGTCTTGTGCAACGGTCATGATGTTACGGCTAGCTTGTGTTAATTCATTTTGCACCGTGGTCAGAGCAATAGCTGTTGGTGCAACCCCAATATGACATGCCGCTTCAGCAATATTTTGTTCATCTAATAATTGCTTAAAATTCTTAAGAAGTGCGCCAGCATCGGCTTGCAATGGGTTCATTTTCCAGTTACCCACTACCCAAGGCGTAATCGTCGAACCCGACATATTTATCCCACATGACAAAGATGAAATCGGGCACATTCTACACGTAATTCATAATTTTGAAGATAAATTTCAACACATTTGCATCTTCGAAGCACACCAGTCATTCCAAGATCTTCACTTTTCTGTAAAAAAATTAAGCAGATTTAAGGACTGGTTCATGCTTTTTACCAATTCTTAGCTAGTGACAACACTTTAAGATATGGTATTTTTGTGCAACAAAAGTATAATTTTGCTATACCAATTATAAACAGACTGAAGCATAGGCAAGTAAAAGCATGACAGCAGTTCAAGGTTCTTCAAGATTTACGGGGTTTATTCGTCGCTTAGTTGACGAAGGGCATCTGTCTGCCGAAAAAATGCAAACAGCGCTGCAAAATTCAAAAAAGGCTCATCAAGATATCGTGCCGCATTTGATTCAGGAATATCAACTTTCAGCACGCCTGATTGCAGAAACCATCTCGATAGAGTTCGGTGAACCGGTTTTTGATATTTCAACTTATGACACCTCCTTAATTATTCGTGATGAATTTGAAGATAAACTCATTACCAAGCATCGTATTTTGCCCATTTTTAAACATGGCAATTTGTTATTCGTTGCGATCAGTAATCCCACCAATATTGAAGCTGTAGATGCTATCCGATTTGGTAGTAAGCTCAATACCGAAACCATTATTGTTGAACATGACAAACTTGAAAAGTTAATTGAGCAGAACTTCGCTGAAGAAAGTACTTTCGACTTTGATGATGACTTTGATCTTGATTTAGAACAGGAAACGATAGACCCAGCTGAACAAGCAGATGAAAAAGACAATGGTGATGAAGCGCCGATTGTTAAATACATCAATAAGCTGCTAGTCGATGCGATTCGTATGGGTGCATCTGACTTACATTTCGAACCCTACGAAAAGACCTATCGCGTCCGCTACCGTGTCGATGGCGTGTTAAGAACAATTACCAATCCGCCCTTGCAACTTGCGACTCGACTTGCTTCGCGTTTAAAAGTCATGTCACAAATGGACATCTCGGAAAAACGTATTCCACAAGACGGTCGTATCAAGTTAAAGCTGTCAAAGAACAAAGCCATCGACTTCCGTGTGAACTCCTTACCGACCTTGTTTGGTGAAAAACTTGTTCTACGTATCCTTGACCCTTCTAGTGCGATGTTAGGGATTGATGCGTTGGGTTATGAACCGGATCAAAAAGAACTGTTCATGCAGGCTTTAGAAAAACCGCAAGGCATGTTGCTCATTACCGGTCCAACGGGTTCCGGTAAAACCGTATCTTTATATACAGGTCTAAACATTCTTAACCGTGAAGATACCAACATTTCAACGGCCGAAGACCCTGTGGAAATTAACTTAGAAGGGATCAATCAGGTCAACGTAAATAATAAAGTCGGCCTCACCTTCTCTGCAGCATTGAAGTCATTCTTACGTCAAGACCCTGATATTGTGATGGTCGGTGAGATTCGAGATTTAGAAACGGCTGAAATTGCCATTAAAGCAGCTCAAACGGGTCATATGGTGATGTCTACACTACATACCAATAGTGCACCTGAAACATTGACACGCTTACGCAATATGGGCGTGCCCTCATTTAACATTGCGACATCCGTGAACCTTGTCATTGCGCAGCGACTTGCGCGTCGCCTATGTTCACAATGTAAAGAAACAGTAGAGGTACCAAAACAAAGTCTACTGGAACTTGGTTTTACTGAAGACGATTTAAATACACCAGAATTTCAAATATACCAACCTGTTGGTTGTGCCGAATGCCGTGAAGGCTATAAAGGTCGTGTCGGTATATATGAAGTCATGAAAGTGACACCTGAAATTTCAAGAATTATTATGGAAGATGGCAATGCCTTACAAATTGCCGAAGCTTCAAATCAAGCAGGTTTTAACAATTTACGCCGTTCAGGCTTAATTAAGGTCATGCAGGGGGTGACTTCACTTCAAGAAGTCAATCGTGTGACCAGTGAGTAAGTGAATTAGTATTTAAAAATAAGGATAAATTCATGGCTGTAAAAAAAGCGCAGATGATGCCAACCTTCAGTTATGAAGGCGTGGATCGCAAAGGGGCGAAAATCAAAGGGGAAATGCCTTCGCGTAATATGGCTTTAGCCAAAGTCACTTTACGTAAGCAAGGCATCACTATTAAAACCATTCGAGAAAAACGCAAAAATATTCTCGAAGGCTTGATGAAAAAGAAAGTATCCACTTTGGATATCACGGTATTCACGCGCCAACTTGCAACCATGATGAAAGCCGGTGTACCGCTCGTTCAGGGTTTTGAAATCGTGGCGGAAGGCCTAGAAAACCCAGCCATGCGTGAAGTGGTCTTGGGGATCAAAGGTGAAGTTGAAGGCGGTAATACCTTTGCTGGTGCGCTGCGCAAATATCCGCAGTATTTCGATAACCTATTTTGCTCCTTGGTTGAATCAGGTGAACAGTCGGGTGCATTGGAAACCATGCTAGACCGTGTTGCCATTTACAAAGAAAAAAGTGAATTGCTTAAGCAAAAAATCAAAAAAGCCATGAAATACCCAGCAGCGGTTATCGTTGTCGCTGTTATTGTGACGATTATTTTGATGGTAAAAGTGGTTCCCGTATTCCAAGACTTGTTTTCATCATTTGGTGCAGACTTACCTGCCTTTACCAAAATGGTGGTCAACATGTCGGAATGGATGCAAAAATATTGGTTCTTCCTCATCATTGGAATTGGAGCTGTGATTGCTGGTTTCATGGAAGCGAAAAAACGTAGCAAGGCTTTCCGTGACTTCTTGGACAAAGCTGCACTGAAAGCACCGATTTTTGGTGATTTGGTTTATAAAGCAATTATTGCCCGCTACAGCCGTACCTTGGCAACCACATTTGCAGCCGGTGTACCCTTAATTGATGCGCTTGAATCAACTGCAGGTGCAACCAACAACGTGGTATATGAAACAGCTGTGTTAAAAATTCGTGAAGATGTGGCGACCGGCCAGCAATTGCAATTCGCCATGCGTGTCACCGATAAATTTCCCTCTATGGCGGTTCAAATGGTGGCTATTGGTGAAGAATCAGGTGCTTTAGATGCCATGCTAGATAAAGTGGCAACGCATTATGAAAACGAAGTTGATAATGCCGTAGATGGCTTAACCTCGATGATGGAACCCTTAATTATGGCGGTACTGGGTGTCCTCGTTGGTGGTCTTGTGATTGCAATGTATCTTCCAATCTTCCAAATGGGTTCTGTGGTTTAATGCAAGAATTAATAACATATTTAATCAATACCCCAATTGCGATGTATTTCGCAGTTGGGATTTTTAGTCTTTGTATTGGTAGTTTTTTGAATGTGGTGATTTACCGCACACCAAAGATGATGGAACAAGAATGGCGCACAGATTGCCAACTGTTTTTACATCCAGACCAACCGATTATTGATGAAACAAAGATCACACTAAGTACCCCTGCTTCAACGTGCCCAAAATGCAAAACGCCCATTCGTTGGTATCAAAACATTCCGGTCATCAGTTGGATTGTGTTACGCGGAAAATGTGGAAGTTGCCAAAACCCGATCAGTAGCCGTTATCCACTGATCGAGCTACTCACCATGATCTGTGCGCTGATTGTTGTTGCAGTTTTTGGCCCAACCATCCAAATGCTGTTTGGTCTGGTGCTGACTTATGTATTGATTGCATTAACATTTATTGATTTTGACACCCAACTTTTACCTGACCGTTATACCCTTCCTTTAGCTGCACTCGGGCTTGGCGTGAATAGCTATGCCATTTATACCTCTGCAACCTCAGCCATTTGGGGATATATCATCGGCTTCTTATGCCTATGGATCGTTTACTATTTATTTAAAATTATCACTGGCAAAGAAGGTATGGGCTATGGTGACTTTAAGCTTTTAGCTGCCTTGGGTGCATGGATGGGCCCTTTCCTGCTTCCACTGATTGTATTACTCTCTTCACTGGTAGGTGCAATCATTGGCATTATTTTGCTCAAGGTTCGTAAAGAAAACCAACCTTTTGCATTTGGTCCCTATATTGCCATCGCCGGATGGATCGCCTTTTTATGGGGTGATCAAATTATGAAAATTTATTTGGGTCAGTAAGGTCATTGTATGACATTTGTCTTGGGTTTAACAGGTGGTATTGGTAGCGGTAAATCTGCTGCAAGCAATTGGTTTGGACTCCAAGGCATTCAAGTCGTCGATGCTGATATCGTTGCAAGGGAAGTTGTTGAACCGGGGCAATCCACACTGAATCAAATTCAACAACAATTTGGTGATTGGGTTTTACTGGAAAATGGTGAGTTAAATCGGCGTGCATTACGTGAGCATATCTTTAAAGATCCTACAGCACGTCAAGCACTTGAAGCCATTACCCATCCTGCAATACGCCAGTCCATTACCCAACAGTTAAATGAAGCCACTAGCCCCTATGTCATCTTGGTTTCACCACTATTATTTGAAACCAATCAACATGAATTGACCAATCACACCTTGCTGATTGATGCCACAGAACAATTGCAAATTCAGCGTGCATCACAGCGCGATGGTCAAAATATCGAGCAAATCCAAAAAATTATTCAAGTTCAAATGTCACGTCAGGAAAAGCAAAAAATCGCCGATGATATCGTGCTGAATGATGGTCATTTAGATCATCTATATGCGCAGCTTCGACCCTTGCATCTCAAGTACTTAGCGCACGCTGAAAAAAGCTAAATAAAAAAGCAGTCTTACTCAGACTGCTTTTTTTGTTGTTCGAGTTGCTGCTCTAGACTGTCCTTTCGCCCCAACCATTTCCACGGTTGAATCGCTCCAATCCCCATCCCGACTAATCCGCACACGATTGCAAAACTTAAAGGTTCATTTAGCAACGGCACCGCTAAAATCGCAGCAATAAAAGGTGCCAAAGTTACGATGCTTCCGGCTTTAAATGCACCTAAGCGCTTGATCGCCTCTACATACGTTAAAGTCGCAATAATCACCACAAAAACACCGTGAAAGATGACTTGCCCAACGAGCTGCAGCGGCTCTGGTTCGGACCAATGTTTTGGGAAAAATAGTAGGTAAATTGGCACAAATACCACGGCGGACCAAATTGCAACCCCCGCCATGGCATGCCAAGCAGAGAGCTTCCATTGTTTAAGCAATACCGTAAATATCCCCCACCAAATGGCACTGATAAAAAACAGCAAATCACCGAGACCAAACGCTACACCGGTTTCCACATACATCAAATAGCTCATTAAGCTAATGGCAGAGACCATAATCACTACACTGATCCAGGTATGCTTATCGAGCGGCTGCTTGAAGATCAGAAATGCAGCTATAGCCGTACATAAGGGAATACAACCATTGAGGAAAATTGCCGCATGGGCCGCAGGAGCATAATGAAATGCACTATAGGCCGTTAAACAATAGGTCACCCCACCGAGCATAGCGAGGATAAAAGGCTCTTTCTTCCATAAAAAAGCCGTATCTTTTTTATAAATCAAAATTGGCATTAAGATGCAAAATGCCAAAGCAAACCTGAGCGCCGTGATATCCCAAGCACTGATTCCCCAATTGGCGCTTAAACGCGCCGTTAAGGTAAATCCACCCCAAATACACATGGTAATGAACACATATAAATAACCTTGCTTTTGAGGAGACATCATCACTGCTATTTCAATTTATTATTACGTTGACGGCATGCTTCATACAATGCCATACCTGTCGCGACACTGACATTTAAGCTTTGCAAATTACCAGCCATTGGAATGTAAACAGTTTGATCACATTGCGCCTGCGTAATAGGACGTAAACCTGTATCTTCAGCGCCCATCACCACACATACACCCGTACCTGTGAAGTCAAAATTTTGAATCGGCAATGCTTTTTCATCTAGCATAGTGCCGACCACACGTACATTAAAGTCTTCTTTGATTTGAGCCAAGGTACGTGCCAAGTTCGTCACCTGAATAAACTTCACTTTTTCAGCACCACCTGCAGCCACTTTACGGGCTGTTGGGGTAAGCGTCGCTGAACGATCACGCGGTGCAATCACAGCTTCAACACCCATGGCTGCCGCTGTACGAATGCATGCACCAAGGTTATGTGGATCTGTAATATGATCTAATGCCAATAGCAACGCATTTGGATTGGCTTGTAATAAAGCCTCTAAATCTTTTTCGTTCAAGACTGGATGTGGGCGTACAGCCGCAACCACACCTTGATGGAACGGTTGTCCCGCAAGTTTTTCCAAACTATCACGACTAGCTTTTTGAATGCTGACACCAAACGGTTCTGCAAGCTCAAAAATACGTTTTAAACGCTGATCATCACGTCCTTTTAACGCAAATAAAGTTAAAACGCGTTCTGGCTCAAGTTCCAGTAATGACTCCACTGAATGAACGCCATAATAATATTCCGGTTTCGCCATGAACGACCTCTAAATTGCAAACTTCGATAAACTTTTGAACAGGGTATGATATCCCTAGAGCACAGCATAGGCTGCCAAAAAGAAAAATCCTGCAAAGCAAGCTTTACAGGATTTATGCTATGACACATAGTTTAACCGATTTAAGGTTAAAAAACTGTGCCTAAATTGATTGAATCATTAGCCTTCTAAGTGGCACACATAGTCCAAGACTTCATCTGTTTCAATTTTAAAACGGCTATTACCTGGCACGTAGAACGATTGGCCCGCACGGAATAATTCGCTTTCTTCGCTATCTGCAATTTGAACACGACATTCGCCTGAAATAATTTCCATACGTTCAGGTACATGAGTTTCAAAAGTCAGCGCTTGTTCAGTTGGAAGCAACACACCCAGTGTTTTCTTTGTTCCATCTTCAAATTGCACAGTATGGCTGATGCATAGACCGCCAAAATAAACATTTGATTTTTTGATTACCGATACATGATCAAACTGTGCTGACATGCGTTTTCTCCAGATAAAGCATATTTATAATATTTTGATCGATGTAGTTTAATTGTGCTGCAAAAACTAATCAATCTGTGTTGAAAACTGTGCGATAGATAATTACAAAAATCTGAGTACTGGATGTGCCCCTATTTCATCCCACCACCTCAACATTTAGAGTCTAAAACAAGCTGTGCTGTTGTACAAAATACTTTTTTGTTTCATCCACTAAAGTCCTAGTTAGGGTTAATTGAAACGCTGCAAACTCATTTCAAAAAAATAGCAGCGTGATGAATCATATTGGTGGATTTGAGTGACCAAATCATGACGTTTTATGGCAATAACACGCTAGATTAAATACAAGAATACATACACAAATGTGTTTTGTGAGGACTTGGCAGGACATTTGATGGTTTCAGCTCACGTTATGCAAGATCACCTACTCTTTACATCACAACACTGCATGGATACAGCGGATAAGAAACTAATTTCTTGTTAAACTGAAATTTAAGATAGAATTATGAGGTTTTTCGTCATCTTAAAATAAAACTTGTCTTGTGACCAAAACAAAACTTAATTATCTTTAACTAGAACTTTTCGCAGCTCGGATGCGTTTATGCTGACACATTTAACTCTGATCAATTTTGCATTAGCCGACCATTTAGCCATCGACATTGAACAAGGCTTTAATGTCCTGACGGGTGAAACGGGTGCAGGTAAATCTTTACTTCTAGACGCATTATCAGCTTGCTTAGGTGAACGTACAGACACCAACTACGTGCGCTATGGATCAGACAAAGCCGATGTGACAGCGACCTTTAGCTATCAAGAGCACAGCCCTGAAGCGCTTTGGCTCAAAGAACACGAACTAGATGATGAGTCTGGCGAAATCCATTTACGTCGCGTGATTTTTGCAACAGGTCGCAGCAAAGCATGGATTAATGGACGTCCGAGCAGCTTGTCCGAGTTAAAAGAAATTGGCCGTTTATTGGTACAACTCTATAGCCAACACAGCCAACAACAACTTTTAGAACCACCCTACCCAAAACATTGGCTGGATCGTTATTACAATTTTTATCAGCCTGCTCAAGCCGTGCGTGATGCTTATAGCAAATGGCAAAAGGACATTCGTCAGCACCAAGCAGCACTCGACGCCCAAGCCACACGTAAGCAACGGATAGAAACGCTTGAACTTCAATTGGAAGAACTTGAAGACGTTGTGCAAACGGACTACAAAGAAATCGAGCAAGAATTTGACCGTCTCAGTCATCATGAACATATCATGCAGGATTGTAGCTATGGTCTAAATGCCCTCGATGACGCCGAGCAAAATATCAATCAAGAAATGGGCGCGATCATTCGTCGGATTGAATCGCATGCAGGACGTAGTGAACAACTTTCTGAAATTTATACGTCGCTACTGAACGCTCAAAGTGAAATTGAAGATGCCACCGCAAATTTACGTCAGTTTATTGATCGTCAAAGTTTCGATCCTGAACGTATGGACGAATTAAACACTAAACTCGAAGTTTTTCATCGCTTAGCGCGTAAATATCGTACTCAGCCTGAAGATTTAAAAAATGATTATGATGCGTGGCAACTTGAGCTAGAACAATTACATCAACTTGAAGATCCTGAAACCCTAGCTGAACAAGTGGAAGTGTCTCATCAAGACTTTTTAGCCAAAGCACAGCATTTGGATGATATTCGTCGTGAAGCATCTACCCCATTGGCGAAGCAATTGACTGAACAAGTGAAGCAGCTCGCGCTCCCAGAAGCACATTTTGAATTTAAATTTGAGCCTCTAGAACAAGCTTCAAGTGAAGGTTTGAGCTTTATTCAACTGCTGTTCACCGCAAACAAAGGGATTCCTGCTCAGCCTTTAGCACGCGTGGCATCGGGGGGTGAATTGTCACGTATTGCCTTAGTCATGCAAGTGATGAATGCTGAAAAAACTGAATCAGAAGTGTTAGTCTTTGATGAAATTGATGTCGGGATCAGTGGCGGAACAGCAGAAATTGTCGGACGTTTGTTGGCTGATTTGGCGCAGCATGTTCAAATTTTATGTATTACTCACCAAGCCCAAGTCGCTGCTCAATCTGACCAACATCTTTTGGTGAAAAAACGTCAAACGGATCCTGCAAGCAGTACCATTATCGAATTAGAAGAAGATGATCGGATCCAAGAGCTGGCTCGAATGACTGGTGGTGTGGAGATTAGTCAAACGACCTTACAACACGCAAAACAGTTGCGACAATTAAAGTTTCAGCACAGCTAAATCACCGTAAATGTCTTAAATAAAAAAGCCTTAGTTCACTTTGACTAAGGCTTTTTTTATCACTTGTGATACAACTTCTATTTAATTACGACTTCTATTTAATAATGCCTTGATAGACAAAGCCTTTTGAGCCCAAGCTATAGCGTAAATATTTATACTGCGGCTGATGTTGTTGATTGAGTAACATAACATCCACGTGTTTCGGACTGATTTTGAGATATTCATTACCGCTACGACGATCGGTTTCATAATGGCAGTCATAATCTACCGAGATTTGATCTAGTTTCTTTTGCTTAGTTTGAAATACATAAGATTTAAGTAACTGTTTTGGCCCAACTTCAACAGCTCTTAGATGATGTAATCCACTGCAATTATCACCTTTATAATAACTCTTCACCAAATATACGGTTTTATTTTGGATGTTGATCGGCAAAATTTGATTGATATAGCCTGAGTCAAATTGATCTAAATGTTGCGTTTTTCCCGTTGCATATTGCACATAGCTGCTCCACTCCCCCATGGTGCCTCCGCCAGACACATCAAAACTATAAAATTTTAGTTTTTTATCCGGAGAATATTGCACATGAACAAAACCTTGCTTTTCGAGTTGCGTAAATCCGTAGTGAAAACTGCTCGGATCTGCCGCAATGACATCCACAATTTCACGTTCTATCGCTGCATTGACCTCATAAAAATTTAAGTTTTTATATTTTTTAATCACCTGAGATTCATGTTTTTGTAAGTCAGCACTTCCTGCAAAGCCTGAAATAGGTAGGCTTGCACAGAGTGCCATCCCTATTATTTTTGAAAAATGTGTCATTGTTTTACCCTCAGTTTATCCTGCTATTTTAAGCAATCTCAGTCATCCATCACGTATATCTTCTCCTCGCTTTTGTACTGCTGTTGTTCAAATTACCAATCATCGCTTCACGATTCACCGCATTGTAGACCTGCCTTTACGATGAAGATTTTTAGCATGTCCCTCACTGGTCGAGCATGACAAATATTGAATTTGCAGAAAAACTCATTGTTGAAAACTTGTGAGTCTAGTATGTTGATAAATACAACGTTATTCGAATGCAATTCACCCCAAGAATCAAACTTACCCCAATAAGGAGAAGCCATTAGGTGACTAAACAATACCTCACACACCGCTGCCTGATTGCTCCACCCGAAATGAACGATGAATTCTTTGCCAATACGGTGATTTATTTGGCGCGACATGATGAAGATGGCGCTCAAGGCATCATTATTAATCGTCCTTCAGGTTTACAGATCAAAGAACTCTTGAATGATTTGGAAATTGAGGCAGATAATGTGCATCCTCATGAAGTGTTGCAAGGTGGACCTTTGCGCCCAGAGGCAGGTTTTGTTCTTCATACCGGTCAACCGACATGGCATTCATCTATTGCTGTGGGTGAAAATGTCTGTATTACCACGTCTAAAGATATTTTAGATGCGATTGCACACAATGAAGGTGTGGGTCGTTATCAGGTGGCTCTAGGCTATGCCAGTTGGGGTAAAAACCAATTAGAAGAAGAAATTGCTCGGGGTGATTGGCTCATTTGTGACTCAGACATGGATTTAATATTTAACTTACCTTATGACGACCGCTGGGACGCTGCCTATAAAAAAATGGGCGTAGACCGCACGTGGTTATCATCTGAGATTGGACATGCCTGATTTACCACAATATCAAATGATTATGGCCTTTGACTTTGGCACACAAAAAACAGGAATGGCTGTGGGACAAGCCCTGATTGAAAGTGCAAATCCCCTGCCACTCTTTCCCATGAAAGATGGCATTCCCAATTGGGATAATCTACTCAAGATTGTGAAACAGTATCAGCCGGATTTGTTCATCGTGGGTCTACCGCTCAATATGGATGATAGCGAGTCTGAACTCTCCACACGTGCGCGTAAATTTGCACGACGCCTTCGCCACCAAACCAATATTGAAACCTTGATGGTCGATGAACGCTTAACGACACGTGAAGCGCGTGATGAATTAGATCACTATCAATCCCAAGGCCGTGCGAAGAATCTTTCTGCCGACAGCCTTGCTGCAGCATTGTTTATTGAAAGTTGGTATCGAAATCCAGTCGGGCTAAAACCTTAAGCGCTTTCAACAAACAGGCAAATAAAAAAGCATCCGAAAAAGGATGCTTTTTTATGCGCAAGATTGATCACTCGATGCTGCGCAAATGAAATGATTGGGGATAACTTAGTTTTTATCCACAATATGAATCGTGGTGGTTCGACCCGCGACAAAAGCCAACTGATCATGCGGTACTTCATCCAGTACAATTTTCACTGGTACACGCTGTGCCAAACGGACCCAACTAAAGGTTGGATTGACATTAGCCAGTAAACCATCAGTCGAGGTACGTTCACGGTCTTCAATCCCTGTTGCAACGCCTTGTACATGGCCTTTATAAACTTCAGAACTTCCCATCAGTTGGATTGTTGCTGGTGCGCCAACATAGATCTTATCCAGTTTGGTTTCTTCAAAATATCCCACAACATACAATTGTTGACGGTCAATTAAGGCTGCTACGGCTTGGCCGACTTTGACATAATTCCCTGCTTTGAGTTCAAAGTTAGACAAAGTTCCATCTGTTGGTGCAACCACTTCCGAACGTTTTAAATTCAACTCAGCCAAATGCAAACTGCTATTGGCCGCTTCAATTAGGGCTTTTTGCTGCACCACACTGGCTTTGGCTTGCTCAATCGCTGCCTGAGTTTGCTCATGCTCTGCATGGGATTGATCACGTACTGCAAACATTTGATCTTGTTCTTGTTTTGAAATCGCACCGTCCATCAAACTTGCATAACGATTTGCATTTTTATCTGCAAGATTAATATTGGCTTGTGACTTCACTAGATTGGCTTTGGCTTCAGCAAGCTGCGCTTCAGCCCCTGCCAGTCCTGCGTTGGCTTTCGCCAGGTCAGATTTGGCTTGCTCAACATCCAAAGCTTGACGTGCCACATCTATACGAAACAGCACTTGGCCTTTTTTCACTTGTTGGTTGTCTTGAACTAAAACGTCTGTGACCAAACCTGAAACATCCGATGACACTTGAATCACGTCACCACGTACCCGTCCATCACGCGTCCATGGTTCCGAATTGTAGTAGTCCCAAATATGTTTCAGCGCAAGTAATGCGCCACATAGCACGATTATCAACAATACAGGCCGAACATATTTTCGGACATTCAAATTGGTCATACGATTACCTCAATCATTTCATTTTTTAGGGGCTTAGAACTGGCAGAAAATAAAGATTTCATGCACCAGCCAAAGCAACATCACAAATACACCCAAATAAAAAATATTGGGCATCGGCACCCAATCTGGCGCCATCCATCGGTCAAGCAAACTCATGATGACCCGCAATAACAGATAGGCCAATACCGGTTGAATCAATAGAATGGGCACATAGACGCCATACACATTTAGCTCACCCATGTTGTGCCTCGACCTGTAAATTATTTGGAGTCTGCTGTGTTAGGACATGACACAAACTGCTTTGAATATTGTTCAGTGAATACTGAATTCGATGCATAACATCGTCGTTTTCAAGACCCTGAACGGCCTGATTCAATCGTTGAATTCGCTCTACAATTTGCTGTTTCAAACTCATATACACATTCTTTTGCCCTTGTTCCATGGCACGGAAATAGTCATCTAAATCTTGTTGTAACTCTTCAAGTTCACTGACCAGTGCATCATTCGGATCGAGTTTATTCATGAGTTCTTGCAAGCGGGTCAAATCAATCACGGCACTGGCTTCCACCAAAGCCCACTCGATCTGTTATTTCAAATTCCCTGATTGCACCATTTTGCTGTTTAGGATGCCGATTCGGTCCAACATACTGCGTAAATGCACCCGAAACGGTAAGCCGTACGGCAGATATAAAGCCTGACGCAGTGCTTTGTAGTGCTGTGAAAGTATGCGTTGGGCCGTCATATCTGGTGACATTGCACGTACTAAATGAATAATAAATACCGAGATAATGGGTCCCAAAACCGTCCCAATCGATGCATCAAAGAAAAACACCTGATCGAGGCTAAAGCGGTTTTGAAAATTCAGTCCCATGATGGTGCCCATCAAAAGCGGCAAGCTGATCCCAATCAAAGGCGGATGTAAAAACAGCATCAGACAGAACATCACAAACGGTGCTAACACCACGATCAACTGCCAAAAAGCGGTCACATGCGGGAAAATGCCATAGGCGTAGATAAACACCATGAAAGCCGCATACATATTGGCGCGAATAAACATTTTCAATGCAGGAACAGGGTTATCCATTGCAGTTAAAATACAGGCACTGATCGCAGCCATTTCGGCCATCATAAATCCAGCTTTCCAACCACTAACGATCCAAAAACCCGTAGAAATTAAAATAATCAAACATGCAGACACCCCGCCACGAATGGCAACCCCCGCATCTCGGTGCAAAGTCGGATAATGACTATTGCCCAAGGCGGTCAGTGTGGCAGGTAAAGTGGAGTCGCCTTGCTGTACCCGCTGCCAAAGCAAGCGAATCGCACGAATATTCTGAATAAAATGGCGAATATCCATTTTTAGACTGCCCAAAATCACCTGTTGTGATGGCAATGCCTGTGCATGAATGTGTTGAAAATCTTGCTCAAACTGTTCAGGCAATTGATTAAGTTCACTTTCCTCAATCTGATGTTGATCTAATAAAAACGCGGCAATATGTTCATGGGCTTGCTTGAGTGCCGTCCGATAATGTGTGTCCAGACCATCTAATTGTTTCATCCGTTCAGACATGGCCACCAAGTTACTGACCAACAAACTCAACTGATGCAAGATTTCCTGCAACGGACGTGTCATGCCTTTTAAGGTAGATTTTTCATAAGACAAATGCACCGCCATGACATGTATATCGGCGATATCTCGTGCAATATTGCCGAGATTTTTAGAATAATTTTTTAGCTCGGCAGGCTCTAATAAAATCTGATCAAAAATTTCTTTGGTATCGGCAAAGGTTTTGCTCACCCGTGTTTCGACTGCAGGACTAATATGCATTGGAAATAATGTCGTGGTCACGATGGCACTACAGACCACACCCACCGTAATTTCGAGAAAACGCCCCAAGGCCATATCGAAAATCGAAGCAGTATCAATAAAATACACCACGTTAAAACAGATAATGACCGTGGTATAACCCGCCAACATGGAAACATAACTACGAGGCGTGCGGTCTAGCAATGACAAATACAGGCAAAACCCAACCCAAACCGCCAAAAACACTGTAAACAGTACAGGCATGTGGATGAGATGTGGCAGTGCCACCACCGACACGGCCGCCCCTAAGAACGTCCCTAATACACGATACAAACTTTTTGAAGACGTCATCCCTGAATATGGATTCGCGATCACGAAAACGGTGCCAATCGCCCAAATCGGATATGCCAAATTCAGTACAAAGGCCACATACAATGCAAGCATGCCCGCGATGAACGTTTTGGTCGCAAAAATCCAGTCCATTTTATTGGGCCGAAAAGCGAGTATTTGTTTCGTCAGCAGCATGATGGATCTCGGTGGCTTGCTTCTTTTTAGTGAAAACGACCTCGTATCGAATGCTTAAACATTCGACAGCACAACCTGTATCACGGCACAGGAATGACTAGAAATTTCAATAAGTAAAGAAGCGATTCAAATCGTATTTCAAACCATTTGAATACAAAAAGTAATGTGCAACATTGCCTGTGCATCGCATAGATGGGCAATATTTACTCAATATAAGATATTTTCATAGCAATTTTGCTAAAAAAGTAAATAATAGTCAATATAAATATCTTATTTTGATAATTTAACTATATTTTAAATGCATATTTGAGGTTTTCCTTATGCTTTTATCAGGATGCCCCAAGTAACCCTGTGATATTTCAAATTTGTTTCATTTCCAATGTAGAAAAGCGCAACATCAGGCCGAGCAATTTGTTATAAAGTAACTTAACGATTCATTTTTTATTGTGACCAAGCAGGTTCTTATGGCGCTTTCCAGTTTTGGTAAAATTCTCACCGTACTCGACTTATTTTCAGTTGCTCGTCCCATCATCAATGTCGACATTATTAGTGAAGAATTAGGCTTATCTAAACCAACGAGCTATCGCTATTTAAAAGAACTGGTTTCTGCTGAATTATTGCAGCGCCTCAGTGGGACTTCTGGCGATTACACACTGGGTTCAAAAATTGCTGTGCTTGATTTTATTTCTCGCACCACCGATCCATTGGTGCAAATTAGCATTCCCTTCATGAAAGAAATTGTGGAACGCACAGAGTCTTGTTGCTTATTGACGCATCTGAATATCGACTCATGTATTGATGTACATCATGAACTGTATAAGGACTATACTGCCTTGGCTTATGGTCGAGGTAGCCCGCGTCCGATGTATAAAGGCTCATCATCTAAAGTGATTTTGTCCCAGTTACCCAAGCAACGGATTTTAGATTATTACCACCGTTTTGCAGATGAATTATCTCAAGTTGGTTTTGCGCATAATGAAGAAGAATTTATGCTGCAAATGAAAAAGATTAAAAAGCAGGGTTATTATTTTTCCAATGGTGAAGTTGACCCGAATATGTCGAGCCTATCGATTCCGATTAAATTCTCCAGTAAAGAACCCCCACTTGCTTTGACCCTATTGGCGTCTAAAAATCGTTTTGATTTTATGAATTTTCAGAAAGTTGTAGAAATGCTGCAAGACTGTACAGCGCGTATTGAGAAAAAATACAGCAGTATGATGGAAGAATCGGACGCCATTTAAATCTGATCAGTTTGCGCACAACTGATGCGATGTTGTAAAGATGATATTTAATTAATCTGATAAATTCATATTATTAATTGAATTTATTAATTATAAATATTAGATAAATTATCATAATATGATTATTGTTCTTTAGCAGTCATCTCAACCATGTGTTCCATGATTTCAGTTGATTGTCGCTATACTCTTCCTCAGAGAAAGAAAAAAGCTCATCTAGATATGGGCTTTTTTTATGGCTGTTGATCATAGAAATAACGAAAGGTTAAATTCACCCTCGGCTCGGTCACGTTCATCGACTTCATTAGGGCATGCTTCCAATACCGTTGGGTTTGCCCACGCATCACGATCAACTGTCCACTTTGCAGTAAAAGCTGTACTTTCTCTTGGGTGCTTTTATGTTTAAAGCAAAACTTTCGGCTTGCGCCAAAACTCAAAGATGCGATCACCACCTGCTGTGTGGGTGAAAGTAAAGATGGCTCATCATCACTATGCCACCCCACCGCTTGCGTACCATTTTCGTATAAATTGGCCAAACAGGAATTAAACGTCTGACCCAACCGTTGCTCAATATGTTGCTTTAAGCGCAGTAAAGCTGGATTCCAAATCAATGCCTGCTTTTGCATGCCTGAATAGTGATACTCATAATGGGCATCTCCATACCAAACCACTTTTCGCTCCGTTTGATAATACTGTCCATGCAAAATGACTTCATCATGCTGCCAAGCCAACTGCGTGAGGAAATAGCGTAAATATTTTTCACTGTCTTCAGCATTGAAGATCAGTCCATAATCTTCAACTTCACCATCATAGGGCAGCAGGTTTGCATGCGGTTCAGGCGCAAATAATTCAAAATTCATCGGTTCAACTCAACACTGTTAGGCGCAGCACCGTGATGCTGAGGTCGTGAGCACATTTAAAAAATATCTTAGCTGAAAAACGCTCGTCACAAATCAAAACATTGTCATCGCTTGTCGCATTGAATTTTCAGTCTTAGACTAAAGCTCATATTCACAATAAAAATAATTGCTTATGAATCTGTGGCAACTTTTCCAAAAATTACGCCCATTCGTAAAGCCATACCGCTGGCTGGTGGTCGTGACGCTGATCTTGACCTTAATTGGCTCACTCACGGCACAGGTGAATGCCCTGACACTCAAATATGCCGTAGACAGCATCAATCAGCTTTTGCAACAAGGTCTCGGTCTAGCCAATGGTTGGCATATATTAATCACCATCAGCGTGGTCTTACTGGGAAAAGAAGTCATCAATGCCATCGTGCAATTTGGACAAAAATCGTTTGGTGAAAAGTTACGTATTTTAATTTCTCAGGATTTGTCCCAAGGCATTATTGAAAAATTTATCACCTATCGATTGGCATTCTTCGATCAACAAGACAACCAAGCAGGTAAGCTCCAAACTCGAATTGATCGGGGTGTCAGCTCGCTCACACGATTGGTTCAAATCTTTTTTATTGATATTTTACCATTATTTACCAGTGCCATTATTGCACTGGGCTTAATGTATTATGCCAATGTTTGGGTTGGTGTGGTGGCCACAATTATTGTGCCGATTTATTTTTGGCTGACCTTCAAACAATCACAAAAACTGGCAGGCAAACGCCGTGCCCTACGCGATAATTTTGAAAAGAAAAATCAGGGTATTCTGAGTATTATCAATTCGATAACGGTCATTAAATCTTTTAACAAAGAAGCCGTCGAATCGAAAAAACAATTAAATCTGCAAAAGTCGCTGACTGAAAACCAAATGCAGACACGGCAAACCAGTTATATCTTTGACGGACTCAAAACCTTTATTGAACAGGTCGGTGTGGTACTGATCATCATTCTGACAGCCTATTTTGTTTTGGATGGGCAAATGAGTATCGGGATGATTATGTATCACGTGTTGTTATTTAATAACGTCTCTGCCCCGATTCGCTCGCTGCATCGTATCTATGATGAAATTAACTCTGCGATGATTTATTCGGAAAGCTTCTTTAATATCTTAGAAGCGGATCATGAAATTGAAACCAGTGGTACTGCCCAACCTCCGATTCAAGGTCAATTTGAATTGAGCAATGTCGACTTTAGTTATCCCAATGGTTTTCAGGCATTACACCGTATCAATATGACCATCCAACCAAATAAAATTACCGCCTTGGTTGGTTTATCTGGCGCTGGTAAATCGACATTAATTAGCTTACTGGATAAGTTTTATCATCCTCAAGCGGGCAATATCAAACTCGATGGCATCGATTTAGAACAGATTGATACACAGTATTTACGTGAAAATATTGGTTTGGTATTACAAAAAAATCATATTTTCCCAGGTTCAATTTTTGAAAATATTCGCTATGGCAAAAGTACAGCTACAGAGCAAGAAGTCTTCGATGCAGCACGGAAAGCCTCGATCCATGATCAGATCTTAAAACTGCCACATGCCTATGAAGCCGATGCTTTACTGCTCTCAGGTGGACAGCAACAGCGCATTGCCTTGGCACGCATGTTCTTGAAAAATCCGCCAATTATTTTCTTGGATGAACCGACTGCAAGTTTAGATGCGATCGCTGCTGAACAAATTAAAAATAGTCTGGATCAAATTAAGCAAGGGCGTACCGTCATCATGATTTCGCATAGTTTGTCGCAAATTATCGATGCTGATTACACCTATGTGATGAAAGACGGACAAATCGTAGAACACGGGGAGCATCATGATTTATACCATCAAGAAGGTGCCTATAAGCAAATCTTCGATGCGATGGCGAAAAGTTTAAATATTGACAAAATTGCCCGGACTTTTGAGGAAGACGAAGAAACACATAGTTAATTTTAGACCGAAAAAAGCCCATCGTTTGATGGGCTTCGTTCATATTGGTTTTAATCAATTAACGCTGAACTTTTTGCTCAATTTCTTCAACACTGGTGTGACGGACATCTAGACCTTTCACCATATAAATCACCTGTTCAGAGATATTTCGAGCATGGTCACCAATACGTTCAAGTGAACGCAGCACCCAAAGTACATTCATGACCCGAGTAATGTGGCGTGGATCTTCTATCATATACGTCATGAGGGTACGGGTTGCCGATTGATACTCGCGGTCAATATCAGCATCGGCCAAAAGGACACGTAAAGCCTGATCTACATCCAAACGTGCAAAGGCATCGAGCGCATCATGAATCATCACGCGGACTTGGTTGCCAATATGACGTGTTTCCATATAACCACGCGGTGAACCACCCTCTTCACACAAGCTTTGTGCAATACGGGCAATTTTTGCCGCTTCATCACCAATCCGTTCTAAATCGGTGTTGGCTTTCGACATCGCAATCACCATGCGTAGATCAATCGCAGCAGGATGACGACGCGCCAAAATCAGAGTAAGCGCTTCATCAATTTCAGTTTCCATACGGTTCACCGTATTGTCTTGAAATTGAACATCGATCGCCATCGTTGCATCCGTATCCAATAAGGCATGAATGGCATTTGCAACCTGCTGCTCCACCAAACCACCCATGGTCATAAATTTGGTATGCACATCCTGCAACTCTTCATTGAATTGCGAAGAAATATGATGGTTTAAAACAGGATTATTAGGCAAAGCGAGTCTCCACTACAACGTGAATCGGCAGATTTTAGTGCCATATTAAAGCATATTGATTGTGAAACTTTTATGACCATGGATTATTTCTTTAGTAGGATCGATGGCTGATTTTTCTGATCGACCAACCATGCATTCATTTCCACTAAATCAGCTTCCGTTAATTTCCCAACGGAGGCTTTAAGTTGTAGAACATGAATTAAATAATCGTACTTGGAATTTAAATAATCTTGACGGGCTGAAAAAGCATTACGCTGTGCCAGTAGCACATCAACCATAGTTTTCAGACCTTCCTGATACTGGGCTTGTGATGCTAAAGACACTTGCGCGGAAGAATCCATTGCGGCTTTACGTGCCTGTAATTTACTTTGATCCGTTTCGACTTGCATATAAGATTTTTTTACATCGGTTTGTGCTTTTCGAATCGCTGCATCCACCTGTGCTTGGCTTTTTTCAACATTGATCGCTGCTTGCTTAATGGATTTCTGTGTCCGTCCACCATTAAACACATTCCAGTTCATTTCAATCCCCACCTGATCAAATTGACCATCTTGCGACATGATGGATTGTGGACTTTGCTTGTTATACCCATAGGTCCCTACCGCTTCAATCTGAGGATATAAGGCGGCCTTTTCAACGCGTTTACCATCTTCCGCATAACGTTGTTGCATACGCGCTTGTAAAATGCCTAGGTTCTGCCCCTGAGCAAGTTCTTCCCACGCTTGTACATTGTTTGGAATCGGTTTTTCAAACTGAAAATCTTCACGTAACACCGCCAAATTTTCTCGATATGGTCCAATCAACTGTTGTAATTGTTCCTGCGCCAAAACCAATTGAACATTGGTCGCCATGCGGTTAGCCCGTGCATTTTGATATTGTGCATTGGCTTCACTGACATCACTTTTTGCCACCAAACCTTCTTTTAATTTAGCATTCATCATGCGCAGCTGTTCCGATAGCGCCTGTTCTTCTTGTAAGTTGGCAACCGTCAATGCTTGCTGACGTAGGACATTAAAATAAGCTTCAGAGACATTTAAAATATGATCTTGTTTTTGAATCCGCAGATTGATTTCACTTAAATTAATCGAGGTCTTGACTTGCTTCAGCCCTTCCCATGCATCCCAACGAAAAATGGGCTGACGGGCAGTAAGCGCAATTTGTCTTGTTGTGGTGCTGTCTGGCATGATCAGCCCGGCTTGAGCGCCGCTTTGGTTGGAATTTTGATTTTTTCGGGTCACATTTCCAGAGATTGTTACCGTCGGGAGTAAGTTCCCATTGGCAATCCCCAAATTCAATTTATCCGCTTCATATTGTAGTTTATTGGCTTGCCAATTGGGGTCTTCTTGTTTTGCGCGTTCATAAGCTTGCACAAGGTCTAGCGCACACGCCCATTGACTCGTGAAAAGCAAACAAAGACCCACCACAACTTTTTTGTTCATTTTTTTTGTAAATTCCTAATATTCAAATACCCGAGATTGAATATTCAAGCCTAAAACTAAGCAGATACTAATCATATCCTTGCAAATTTCCGTATGATTTTTATTAATTTTTTATATCAAATGCGACAAAACCGGATAATTTCAGTCGTTTTCGGACACTACTCACAACGCTATAACAAAGAACTGTACAATAGTACACATATTGCACGTGTTTCATCTATAGAATAGTCGACATTCCATCGGACAATACCACTTCTATAGCGCATCGAGTTCCAGTGTCAAAAATTTTTCAGCTGCCTGCAAAGTTTAGTGCAATGTTTTTATGTTTCAGTATGTTGAATGGATGCCAACAACAGCCTGAACCACAACCTGCACCAGAGTTTCCCAACAATAAGACTGTTCAAAAAGAAGCAGTCGATTTGTCTTTGCTATGCAAAAAACTGGAAAAAAACATGCTGGAAATTGATGATCAACGCACAACTTTCGCTTTAGAACAAATCAACCAAGATCTCAAAGTCTGCTTACCGCTATTAAAAGCGGACGAACAAAAAAAATTACTGCGCTTGTCCAATCAAATGTATCGTAACTTCTTACATGTTGAACGTACGGCTCAACAGCAAATGGCGTTCGAACAATTTGCCTTTGATATGGCTCAGCATCCCACCATTCAACAAAATCATTATGAACAGCTCACCGCCCGAGATCAGTATTTACTGAAACATAAAGGCCAAGCCTATGTGGAATTGTTCGATGCCGGTGAAGGACAATTACGCTATCGCCGCAGTCCTGAATATTTAGCCAAAATTTTTGCGCCTTATATGCAAGAATCTGAGCAAGTCTTTATTGAAAAACTGGCTGAACAAAACGCACAACCTGCCTTGCTGCAACAAAGTTTTGCCATTGAGCCGCAAGAGATTGCGACACGCGCCATTTTTTGGGAAGACTATCTCAAACAATATCCAGATAGCCCATACAAAAAAGATGCTCAACAATTGCTGTACCAATACAGCCAGTTGTTATTTATTGGTTCGGCACATAGTCCCGTTTCTAATGATTTTTCAGACCGCCTCAGTATTCAAGCCAGTTCTTTAGAAGAAATTGAACGCTTGGCTCAACTAAAAAACTCCACATTGGCAGATCAGGCGCGTTTATTTTTAAAATTATTAGATCAAAATACTGCTGCATCTAATCAGCGATCAGAAGCGCAGCTGTTGAATTTAATTGGTGTCCGCAATCCTGATCCGCATTATAAGAAAGACTGTTTTAGTGACGCCATCTGTGTAAATCAGTCCTCTACTTAGCCAATGCAAGTTCAATTGCACACGGGCCTAGCCAAAATTCTGCACTGCAAAATCGATGAAAAATAACACTGTTTTAAAACAGCCTTCATGCTAATATCCGCACAAAGCTTGACGGAGCGCAGGTAATTTCCTGCTGAGATCATCTAAATTTAGTTCGCTAAATTTAAGGATGAGTACCGTTGAACCTGATCAGGTTAATACCTGCGTAGGAATCAAGCCATCTAAAAACTTAAGCCCTTCTTATCTCTTGGTTTTACGCCTTTATTTTCAGGTGAATCCATCAGATAAACTGCCACGTTTTTGGTCGTGCTTGATTCGTTGATGTCATTCATAAGGATCATTGCAATGAACCAATTAACGAATCTCACCGCTTCAGATCGCGCTGCTCAACATGAACAAGATGCTAAAGATCTCACTCGTATTCTCCCTGCGTCAAAGAAAGTCTATATCCAAGGCTCACGTCCAGATATTCGCGTCCCAATGCGTGAAATTAGCCTTACAGATACGCCTACAGGTCTGGGTGGAGAAAAAAATCTGCCGATCATGGTTTATGACACCTCTGGTGCTTATACCGACCCCAATATTCAAATTGACCTGAATCAAGGTCTACCTAATGTCCGTGAATCTTGGATCGAGTCTCGAAATGATACGGAAATACTCGATACCTTAACTTCAAAATTTGGACAAGAGCGTCTTCGAGATATTCGTACTGCAGAGATTCGTTTTGCGCATATTTCAAAACCCCGTCGCGCTCGTCGTGGACACAATGTCTCTCAAATGCACTATGCCAAACAAGGCATCATCACCCCTGAAATGGAATACATTGCAATTCGTGAAAATCAGCGCCAGCGTGAAGGTGTTGATATGCGCCAACATGCCGGTCAAAATTTTGGCGCACGCAATTTAACTGAAATCACCCCAGAATTTGTACGTCAAGAAGTGGCTGAAGGTCGTGCCATTATCCCTGCCAACATTAACCACCCTGAATGTGAACCGATGATTATTGGTCGTAACTTCTTGGTGAAAATCAATGCCAACATTGGTAACTCAGCACTTGGTTCAAGCATCGATGAAGAAGTGGCAAAAATGACTTGGGCAACTCGTTGGGGTGCTGACACCATCATGGATTTATCGACAGGTAAAAATATCCATGAGACCCGCGAATGGATTATTCGCAACTCCCCTGTACCGATTGGCACCGTGCCGATTTACCAAGCTTTAGAAAAAGTTGATGGTGTCGCAGAGGACTTAACCTGGGAAATTTTCAAAGACACACTGATTGAACAAGCCGAGCAAGGTGTCGATTATTTTACGATTCACGCAGGCGTACTGCTTCGTTATGTTCCACTCACCGCCAACCGTTTAACAGGTATTGTGTCACGTGGCGGATCCATCATGGCGCAGTGGTGCTTAGCGCATCATGAAGAAAACTTCCTGTATACGCATTTTGATGAAATCTGCGAAATCATGAAAGCCTATGATGTGTCATTCAGTTTAGGTGATGGTTTACGTCCGGGGTGTATTCAAGATGCTAACGATGAAGCTCAATTTAGTGAATTACGCACCTTAGGTGAATTGACTCACCGGGCATGGGAACATGATGTACAAGTCATGATTGAAGGCCCAGGCCATGTCCCAATGCACATGATCAAAGAAAATATGGATCTACAACTCGAGGTTTGCAAAGAAGCACCTTTTTATACCCTTGGGCCGCTCACCACCGATATTGCCCCGGGCTATGACCACATTACCTCTGCGATTGGTGCGGCAATGATTGGTTGGTACGGCACCGCGATGCTGTGTTATGTGACCCCGAAAGAGCACCTTGGTCTACCAGATAAAAAAGACGTCAAAGATGGCATTATCACCTACAAAATTGCAGCCCATGCCGCAGACCTTGCCAAAGGTCATCCCGGTGCGCAGGCCCGTGATAATGCATTGTCGAAAGCACGCTTTGAATTCCGCTGGGAAGACCAATTTAATCTGAGCTTAGACCCTGATACAGCACGCAGCATGCATGATGAAACTATGCCGAGAGAAGCACATAAATCGGCCCATTTTTGTTCCATGTGTGGACCTAAATTTTGCTCGATGAAAATCACACAAAATGTGAGAGATTATGCAAAAAATCAGCAAGATATGCAGCTTTCTTCAGAATCTAATCCTGAAATTGAGACAGGTTTACAAAGCATGAAAGCGGCCTATCATGAACATGGTCAAAAGTTGTACCATAAAGTGTAAAGCTTAAAAAAAATCTTTTGTATTCAACAAAATCTCGGTTAGGATGAAATGGAAGATTTCATCCTAATTAGCGCTTATGAATATTATTAAACAGGCCACATATAACAAAAAAGATTACAGCATTGAAGGGCGTGAACATCTTTATAAAGGCTTTATTCAAGTTGAAAAAGTTCAGCTTCGACATCGCTTATTCCATCAAGACAGCATGATTCCAACCATTCAACGTGAATTGATTCATCGTCCTGAAGCTGCAGGTGTGCTGATCTATAGTCATCAACAACAAAAATTTGCCTTAATTGAACAATTCCGTATTGGGGCGATTGATGATGAAACTTCGCCATGGCAACTAGAGATTATTGCCGGCGTGCTCGATGGTGATGAATCTACTGAAAGCTGTATCCGCCGTGAAAGTTTGGAAGAATCAGGCTGTGAATTAGATGCGCTACAGCATTTATTTAGTTTTTATCCCTCTGCGGGTGCCTGCGCGGAATTATTCCACCTTTATAGTGCTGAAGCTGAACTGCCTGAACATGGTGGAGTCTTTGGTATGCCTGATGAAGGAGAAAATATTCAATTGCATATCTTAGATTATGCTGATATTCCTGAATTATTAACCAATGGTCGGCTAAAAAACGCACCTGTCATTATGGCCTTGCAATGGTTACAACAACAAATACATACTACAAGGAATGTCTAAGGGGAAGGACATGACTTTAAGGGATACACCACAATACGACTGGACACTGATCCAGATCTCGGACACACATTTAATGGATCAGGAAGATCTTGAATTTGTCCGCATGAATCCAGAGCAGAGTTTTCACGATGTGATTCAACAAATTCAGTTGAACCATCATCACATCGATACGCTTGTCCATACTGGCGATCTTGCACAAGTGCCGGTAGAGCGTACCTATGCGCGTTATCTCGAATATATGCAACAGCAGCCGTTTCCGTTTTATCAGATTCCAGGGAACCATGACGAAGCGTCTTGCTTCCCATTTCATCAACAGGAAGATCGTGCTCACTGCATCGCATTAGGCAATTGGTGTCTGATTTTACTGAACAGTGCGGTTAAAGGAAAAGTGGATGGTTGGGTATCACAACAGCAGTTGGAACAATTAGATCAGTTACTCACAGCACACCCACAGCAACACATCATTGTGGCATGCCACCACCACCCTTTTGCCATGCAATCGCATTGGATAGATCAGCATAAACTAAAGAACGCTGAACATCTCATAGATGTGCTTTCACGCCATGACAATGTCAAAATTGTACTATGCGGACACGTACATCAAGACTCGTCTAATCAATGGCGCAATATTCAGTTTTTATCGACGCCTTCGACCAGTGTTCAGTTCAAACCGCATAGTGAAAATTTTGCCTTAGATGAGGCTTTACCAGGGTATCGTGCACTCTATCTGAATGATAATGGTGAATTTAAAACTGAAGTTGTTCGGGTCAAATTGAAACAACCTCAAATTAATGTTGAAATTTCAGGTTATTAACTTTTCAATTTGATTTTTTTGCTTTACTTTATGCCTTCTAAAGGAAAAGTGATAGTTAGAATCCAAACATCAAAGACTATCAATAAGCAGAAAAAGTCTATATGATGACGACCCCCACAGAAGGAAACTCTGTGTTGGGTGGATAAAAAACTTGCATATCACCATATTTTTTGCGTATAGATATATGCATATGATGAGGAATGCCCTACATGGCGAATGACAACCAAAATCAAGTCTTAGACGAACAAACTGATGTAGTAGACGAAAAGTCTACCAAACGCGTGCGCAAATCAAAGCCAAAGGCGACTGAAGGTGGTTCTACTGCAAGCTTATTTGGTATTGAACCTTATCAGCCTAAAAAGAATGAAGAATACATGTCTGAAGGGCAACTTGAGCATTTCCGTCACATCTTATTGGCGTGGAAAGCTGAGTTAATGTCTGAAGTAGACCGTACTTTGAATACCATGCAAGACGAAAATACTGCGCTTCCAGATGTGAACGACCGTGCAACGCAAGAAGAAGAATTTGCGATTGAACTTCGCACACGTGACCGTGAACGTAAACTGATCCGTAAAATTGAACAATCAATTGAAGCGATTAAAAATGATGACTACGGCTTCTGTGAAACGTGTGGTATCGAAATTGGCTTACGTCGCCTAGAAGCACGTCCAACAGCAACTTTATGTATCGACTGCAAAACACTTGCAGAGATCAAAGAGAAGCAAAATAACGGTTAATTCTGTGTTGAGTAATTCCTCTCTAGCCCTCCCTTTAAAAAAGGGGGGAAAAGTTACAGAGCATTACGTGGGTCGGTTTGCGCCATCGCCAACCGGCCCTTTGCATTTTGGCTCTTTAATTACAGCAGTCGCAAGCTATTGCGATGCCCGTGCCCATCAGGGGCAATGGATCGTTCGTATCGAAGATACCGACATTCCACGTATATTTCCCGGCAGCGAAGAACATATCTTACGTTGTATTGATGCATTTCAATTCGAACCAGATACCGAGATCATTTTCCAAAAAGACCGCCTCGAAATCTATGAGCAGGTCATTACACATTTGCATGCCCAAGGCTTGGTCTATGCTTGTCAATGCACCCGAAAAATGCTCGGTTCGAATCATATCTATCAAGGTACATGTCGTAATCTTGGTCTTCCCCTTCAGGATCAGGCTATTCGAATCAAAGTCGATGCACAGAACATTTGTTTTACCGACCGCTTACAAGGGACGCATTGCTCCAATCTGCAGCAAGATTTAGGTGACTTTGTCTTAAAACGCCGTGATGGCATTATCAATTATCAACTTGCTGTCGTGGTGGATGACTACCTACAAGGGATGACCCATGTCGTACGTGGGGCTGATCTTTTGGACAATACCGAACGTCAAATTTGGCTCGGACAGATTTTGGGTTATCCACACCTTGAATACATGCACTTGCCATTGGCAATGAATAATCAGGGACAAAAACTTTCAAAACAGAATATGGCTCAAGCTCTTGATTTAAGCCAAGCGGCACCTTTATTACAACAAGCATTGCAAGCCCTACACCAACCGGCAGTCGACTTAGATACGCCACGTATTATGCTGCAACAGGCGATTGCGCAGTGGAATATTCAATATATTCCCCATGGCACAGCATTGCCTCAAATCTATCAATAAACCCAAATATTGATCTAAGCCAATCACTCGATTTTCAATTGAATTATGCTTTAATAAAGTGATCAATCGACCATTGTAGAGCCTAATGTTTTTTATTTTTGGATTTGGTCCGAAAACCAAAGTCATTGAAAAGAGCCAATTTACTTGCCCTGTCTGCCGAAGCAGAACTCAGTATGAGTTAAAACAGCAACGTAATTATTTTTCTTTATTTTTTATCCCATTGATTTCCCTTTCTAAAGCCAAGGCGAGCTTGGTCAAATGTCTCCATTGTGGAACGGAGATGCCAGCCAGTGTCCTCCACCATGCATCTCCCGATCCGCAACGAGATACCAATTTAGAAGCTTGATTCTTCTTTACTTGGGTTTACTTCTTTGGTCGTCGCATCGATCTTTAAGATCAGACTCACCATAACCGCACAGATAATCAGAGAAGACCCCCCATAACTAATAAACGGTAAGGTCAAACCCTTGGTAGGAAGCATGCCCATGTTCATGCCGGCATTCACCAAAATTTGCAGCAAGAAGATAATACTAATGCCATAAGCCAAGTAGCCTGCACGTAAGTATTGATGACGTAAAGCACGATGACCAATGCGAATACAGCAGATCAACATCACAAATGACAGCGTCAATACGGTCAAAATCCCAAAGAAGCCAAATTCTTCGCCCAAAACCGCCAACATGAAGTCAGTATGAGCCTCAGGTAAATACGACATTTTTTGAATACTATGACCCAAGCCGACACCAAACCATTCACCGCGACCAAAAGCCATTAATGCATTCGACAACTGGTAGCCTGCGCCTAATGGATCATTCCATGGATTTGAGAACGACATCAAACGTTCTAAACGGTAAGGTTCAAATAAAATCAAGAACACAAAGGCCATGATGATCGCACCAAAGGCAATTGCGAACTGAATCAACGGTGCTCCTGCGAGGAAGAATACCCCTAGCATGGTTAAGGCAATCACCACCGTCGCCCCTAAATCGGGCTCTGCCATGACCAAACCGACAGTTGCAGCCATAATCACTGCCAAACGTACCAAGCCCTTGATGTTATTGCGGACTTCTTCGGCACGCCGTACCACATAGTCTGCGGTAAATATCGCCATCATGACTTTGGCGACTTCCGAAGCCTGTAAGGTGAAACCAGCAATACGAATCCAACGTTTAGAACCATTGACCTCTGTCCCGACAGCCAATACAGCAGCCAGTAAGATAATCGTGATAATCCATAAAAAGAAGGTGTTATTAAACCAAACATTCAACGGCACTTTATAGGCGATATAGGCAGCGGCGGCGGCGGCGGCAATCGAAATCCCATGTCGTGAAATGTAATGGAAAGCATTTTCATGCATGCGTTCTGCATAGGGCATAGATGCAGATGCTACCATGATCGAACCAATACACAACAATGCCAAAACACAGAACACCAAAACATTGCGCACGTTGACCTCGGCAGGTAACCGAGGAAGCCAACGCTCTACAACTTCATTTATTCTATTTATGGTCGTCTGAGCCAACCTAGCCATACAACTTTCCTTATCGTTCTTTTAAACGAGTGCATTCACACAATCAACAAATTGGTGTCCACGCTCACTGTAGCCTTTAAACATATCAAAACTTGCGCACGCTGGAGACAATAACACCACATCATTGGCTACCGCATTTTGTTGGCACAGCTCAACCGCTTGTTTCAAACTTTCAGCATGAATCAGCGTGGTTGTCCCTTCAATCGCTTTTTCAATAATTGGACGATCTTCACCAATCAATACCGCAACTTTGGCATATTTTGAAAGTGAATCACGCAGCGCAGTAAAGTCCTGCCCTTTGCCTTGACCACCTAAAATAATCGCCACTTTACCGCCTTTGGCTTCAATCGCAGCACCTAGGCCATCAATCGCAGCTAAAGTCGCACCAATATTGGTACCTTTAGAGTCGTTATAATAACGAACACCATGCACTTCTTTGACAAATTCACAGCGGTGCTCTAAACCTTTAAAGGTTTTCAAAGTTTCCAACATGCCTGCTAGTGGCAAACCAATCGCTTCACCCAAAGCTAAACATGCCAAGGCGTTTGCCACATTATGTGTCCCTTGAATATACATGTCTGCACTTTTCAGTAAACGCTCACGACCACGTGCCAACCAAATTGTGCCATCAGTATCGCGTAAAATACCGAACTGATTCATATCTGGTGCATTTAGGCCAAAGCTTTGCATTGGGGTGACATCTGGAACCAATGGACGTGTTAATGAATCATCACGGTTATACACCACTTTTTTCACCGCTTGGAAAATACGATGCTTCGCAGTGTGATAGCCCATCATATCGCCATGACGGTCCAAATGGTCTTCACTCATGTTCAACACCACAGCCACTTCTGCTGCCAAGTTCGACGTGGTTTCTAATTGAAAACTTGAAAGCTCTAAAACATAAAGTTCAGGATCATCTTTGGTGAGATCCAAAGCTGGACGACCCAAGTTACCACCCACTGCCACTTTTTTGCCTGCATCTGCTGCCATAAGACCAAATAAAGTTGTTACGGTACTTTTCGCATTCGAACCTGTAATTGCGACAATCGGCTTATCTGTCGCACGACGTAAAATTTGAATTTCTGAAACCACAGGAATGTTGGCTGCAATGGCCGCCTGAATTTGCGGTAATTTTGGATCTAGCCCCGGGCTGATAATAATTTCTTCTGCTTGGAGTAATAAATCTTGATCCAACTGACCGAAACTGGTTTGTACATCACTTGGAATTTGATCATGACCCGGTGGAACTGCTCGTGAATCGGTGACTGCAACGCGGTAGCCATGGCTATGTAAGAAATTCACTGCGGAGACACCAGAAATCCCTAATCCGGCAACAACCTTCAATCCACCACGCTGTATTAACATTTTCGCCCCATTTTTTGGTCGGTTTTTAAATCTGACAAAATGTTAGCACTTTGCTGTTTTGAATGCTTTTTATGTTTTCACTTTCTCGCAGTTTTTTTGTGTCCGCTCGTAAAAAAACCGCCCATCTTGGGCGGTTTCTTCAAGCAATTGACGGTGAGCTTATTTCCATTTCACCGCTTGTACTTCAGCTTTTTTTGCAGATGGATTATCCGAAGCTGAACATCCACAACCGCCTGCACAGCCTGCGGCCATTTTGGGCTTTAACCATTTGGCTAAACTGTTCCAACCACGGTTTGCACAGTGCTCAGAAAAAGTTGTGAAGACTGAGTTCGATGTTTTTGGAAATACCTTCTTAAACACCACGACAGCACTCCAAATCACCAATACCGCAATAATTATTGATTCAAGCATGTCTCTCTCCTTTGTTCAGCTTTTGCCATTCACAATTCACGATCCAAAATAGCGTGTTGCAATTTGATACGTGATGAATGCCATTAGATAAGCCAAACCAAATAAATAGATAGTCATGAAACTCACCGTTTTCAAGGAGCCAGTTTCACGTTTAACTGTCGCCAGTGTCGCCAAGCAATGTGGCGCATAAATAAACCATACCAATAATGATAGACCGGTTGCCAATGACCAACCCAATGACCCATCGCTACTAATTAAATTTGCCAGACCTTGAGACATAGCATCCTCATCTGTTGCAGACAAGGCATACACCGTACCCAATGCCGCTACAACAACTTCACGTGCCGCCATCGCTGGAATTAAGGCAATACAGATCTGCCAGTTAAAACCTAATGGTGCAAAAATCGGTTGTAGCACATGCCCAAGCATACCTGCCAATGAATAATCAATATCCGGCAAAGTTGCGCCTTCTGGCGGTTGCGGGAAAGTACACAAGAACCATAACAAAATCGATAAAGCGAAAATGATGCCACCGACACGTTTCAAGAAAATCTTGGCACGGTCCAGTAAACCAATCCAAACACTTTTAATATCTGGGAAACGGTAGCTTGGAAGTTCCATCAATAAGGCATGCTGTGATTTATCTTTTTGGAAGAATTTCAGCACTGTCGCCACAATTAAGGCACTCACAATCCCTGCTGCATATAATGCAAATAACACCAAGCCTTGTAAATTAAAGACGCCCCAGACCATTTGCTGTGGAATAAATGCCGAGATCAGCAAAGCATAAACTGGTAAACGTGCCGAACAAGTCATCAATGGCGCAACTAAAATCGTTACCAGACGATCTCGAGGGTCTTGAATACTCCGGGTTGCCATGATGCCTGGTACAGCACAGGCAAAGCTCGATAGCAGAGGAATAAAAGCACGACCACTCAGTCCGGCTTTAAACATCAGCTTATCAAGTAAGAACGCTGCACGTGGTAAATAACCTGATTCTTCTAAAACCAAAATAAAGAAGAATAAAATTAAAATCTGCGGCAAGAACACTACTACACCGCCTGCACCAGCAATGATCCCATCAACCACCAAGCTGTTCAGGAGTGGATGTGAAATGTGTTCACCAACCAATTCACCGAACCAACCGAAGAAGGTTTCAATACCATCCATAAACGGCGCAGCCCATGCAAACACCGCTTGGAAAATAATAAACATCATCACCGCTAAGGTAATTAAACCAAAGACTGGATGTAGAAAAATTTTATCGAGGAAGTCTGAGCGTTTATCTTCATGATCAACAAACACCACCACGTCTTTTAAAATTTGTTCAATTTTTTCGTGGTTAGTCCCAGAAAGATTGGTATCACTTAATGACGCATCTGGTTTTCTGAAACCTTCAGCATCCAAAGCGCCCATTAAGTTTTCAATACCCGCATTACGCACAGCAACGGTTTCTACAACAGGCACACCCAAACGCTGAGACAGCTTTTGGGTATTAATTTGCATGCCACGACGGCGTGCTTCATCCATCATGTTGAGGACAAGTAAAATTGGACGACCCAAATCGATCATTTCCATGACCAAACCGAGGTGCAATTTTAAGTTTGTCGCATCAACTACACATAAAAAGACGTCTTGATGGCCTTCTTCTGCAATTTTACCTTGCACGACATCACGCGTAATGGCTTCATCAGGACTCGTCGCTTCTAAGCTATACGTCCCCGGCAAATCCAAAACTCGAACAGATTTACCCGATGGCAACGTAAATTGACCAACTTTACGCTCAACCGTTACTCCAGCATAGTTCGCAACTTTCTGACGTGTACCCGTTAAATGATTGAATAATGAAGTTTTACCACAGTTTGGATTACCAACGAGGGCAATACGTAACGCATCACTCATGCTGATGCCCCTTCCATTGCTATTTCCACTTTTTTAGCTTCTACTTTTCGCAGTGCAAAACGAGTAAACCCAACTTGAATTAAAATCGGATCACCACCAAAAATACCTTTGGTAATCACCTGTACTTTTGTTCCGGGAACAAAACCCAAAGTCTCTAAACGGCTAGCGACTAAATCAGCCGGAGCATTGTTGCCATTCTGGTTACGATGTACCTTATGAATGACTGCGCTTTGTTTCACTTTCAAATCAGATAATCGCACGCAACTAACCCTAAAAAATTTTGAACATTATACAAACAAATGAGAATAATTAACAAATCGGATTCGATTTCAATTCTCATTTAGCAATCTAGCATCGACACGACTATTTTTTTAAATTACATTGCATTAAACCATTGTGATTTCTTGGTTTAATTTCAAAAATGAGCGGCACATGTTAAATAAAAAACCACGAATCCCGACCCCAGTCCAAATTCCAGAATCACTCAGTTTTTTACACGGATATCGTGATGATTTAATAGCTCAAACCGTCAGTCCACATACACGAAATGCATATTTATCTGATTTAATTCAATGCAGTGAGTGTCATACGCATGTCATGACTGATTGGAGCAGTGACGACATTTCAGATGTCTTGCTTAGCCTGACGAAACAAGGAAAAAGCCCTCGCTCGATCGCCCGCTCACTTTCTGCACTGCGTTCATTTTTCAAGTTCTTGCGTGAACAAAAAATACGCAGCGACAATCCTGTTGCAATCCATAAAACACCCAAATTGGGTCGTGCCCTACCAAAGGATTTATCTGAAGCAGATGTTGAAGCCCTGATTAATGCCCCAGACCTCAACACCGCATTGGGTCTACGTGATCGTGCCATGCTCGAAGTGCTGTATGCCTGTGGTTTACGTGTCTCTGAGTTATTAAATTTAAGATTAGAACTGATCAATCTGAAACAAGGCTATTTACGGATTACTGGTAAAGGCAATAAAGAGCGCTTAGTTCCTTTAGGTCAAATGGCGGTGGAATGGATCGAGAAATATTTAGCTGAAGCACGTCCCGTCTTATACAAAAGCGCAACCGATGCTTTATTTCTCACTCAACTCGGTGGAATGATGAGTCGCCAAAACTTTTGGTACGCGATTAAACGCTATGCGCTCATTGCAGGTATTCAAACTGAATTATCACCACATACCTTACGCCACGCCTTTGCCACGCATTTGCTCAACCACGGTGCCGACTTACGTGTCGTGCAGATGCTGCTCGGTCACAGTGACTTGTCTACCACTCAAATTTATACCCATGTCGCGCAAGTTCGTATGCAAAAATTACATGCAGACTATCATCCGAGAGCTTAACGGCAGGAAATATCAGACCAAGAAGTTCTATCGTGGCCGATATTTTTTGCTATGCTTACTCACCTGTTTGATAAAGCTAAAAGAAAAGGGTTGTTTATGTTATTTACCCGTTCAAAATTTTTTCTCGCATCGACACTTGTTGCCAGCATGGCGTTAGTGGCTTGTTCTAATTCAAATAATGATGAAAAGAAAGACGCGACATTAACGGCAAGTACGCCTGCAACTGGTGAAGCTTCGAATTTATCTGAACGTAATGCTCAGCAGCGTTTAATTGATACTTTGCAATCCAATCTGCAAAAAGCCAATATCAATGCCAAAGTCACTGGGGTGAAAGCGACTGAAGTTCCTAATTTGTTTTGGGTCAGCTTTGAAGGCATGCCTGCGGTCTATGCTACAGCTGATGGTAAATACATTTTCCAAGGCGACGTGGTTCGTTTAGGTGAAAAACAACTCTTTAATGTAGGCGATACCCTACAAGCAGAAGCCAACAAAAAATTATTTGATCAATTAAAAACTGAAGACTTACTAATCTATAAAGCCAAAGGTAAAACCAAACACGTGGTTTATGTATTTACCGATGTCAGCTGTCCTTATTGCCACAAATTACATGAACAAATGGATGATATTAATGCCCGCGGCATTGAAGTCCGTTATATCGCTTGGCCACGTGGTGAACAACACATGCCAATGATGGAAAATATCTGGTGTAGCAAAGACCGTCGTGCCGCATTTGATAAAGCTATTGCCGGTGAGCAAATCGAGCCTGCATCATGTAAAAACCCAGTGCGCAGCATGTATGAAATGGGTCTAAATATTGGTGTGAATGGTACGCCAGCGATCTATAACGCAGAAGGTAAACACATCGGTGCGTACATGTCGGCTTCCGAACTTGAAAGTGCGCTTAAATAACTAATTTTTATAGGCTAAATGAATGTTTTTTATGGGTGGGAATAAAGTGATTTCTACCCTAGAGTCCGAACGTTTTTTTAGCTATGATCTAAACTCACTTAAAGCAATGATGAAATAAATGGAGTGTGACGTGAAACCAGTTCGTCTGGCAATCCTCGGTCTTGGTACTGTGGGTGGTGGTGCCCTTAAACTACTAAAAGAAAATGCTGCTGAGATTAAACGTCGCACCGGTCGTGAAATTGAAATTACCCATGTGGGTACGCGTCGCCCTCGTCCTGATTTAGAACTACCTGCTTCAGTGAAGCAAAGTGCTGATTTATTAGATATCGTCCGTCAACCCGATGTAGACGTTGTGGTTGAAGTTATGGGCGGCATTCACCCTGCGTATGAAGTAATTCGTGAAGCAATCGTTCATGGCAAACAAGTGGTTACAGCCAACAAAGCTTTATTAGCTGAACACGGCAATGAATTATTTAAATTGGCCGATGATCATCACGTTCAGATTGCTTATGAAGCAGCTGTCGCAGGCGGTATCCCAATTATTAAAGTCCTCCGTGAAGGTTTGGCAGCCAATAAAATTGACTGGCTTGCAGGTATCATTAACGGTACTGGTAACTTTATCCTGACTGAAATGCGTGAAAAAGGTCGTGCCTTTGCAGACGTTCTCAAAGAAGCGCAAGAACTCGGTTATGCCGAAGCAGATCCAACTTTCGACGTCGAAGGAATCGATGCAGCGCACAAGTTAACATTGCTGGCTTCTATTGCTTTTGGTATCCCACTCCAGTTTGACAAAGTCTTCACTGAAGGCATCAGCAAAGTTACTGCGCAAGATGTCAAATATGCAGAAGACCTTGGTTTCCGTATTAAACATTTAGGTATTGCACGTCGTGCTGCAACGGGTATTGAGCTTCGTGTTCATCCAACGCTGATCCCTGAAGACCAACTGATTGCCAATGTAAATGGCGTTAAAAATGCTGTATTGGTTCAAGCAAATGCCGTTGGTCCAACGCTTTACTATGGCGCAGGCGCAGGTGCAGGCCCGACAGCATCAGCCGTGGTTGCTGACGTTGTTGATATTGTCCGTGACATCTCATATACCGAAGATGGCGCAGGTACAATTCCGCAGCTTGCTTTTGAAGCACTGACCGATTTACCAATTCTTCCGCGTGAAGAAATGACCACTGGATACTACATCCGTATTAATGCCGAAGATCAAACAGGCGTTCTTGCTGATGTCACTACGATTTTAAGCCGTGCAGGAATTAGCATCGATGCGATCATGCAACAGCCGCGCTTAAAAGACCTTATTCCTATCGTGATTCTGACTGATCCAGTCAAAGAATCTAAAATGGATGAAGCCCTTCAACAAATTCAAGCATTGCCTGTCATTCATGGCGAAATTGTACGAATTCGTTTAGAATCGCTTGATAATTAATCGGGTCGAGGGGAATATTTCAGTTCCTCTCGCCAAGCTCTACACACAATTGGAACATCATCATGTCTAATGCCAATCGTTATACTGGTTTAGTTGACCGCTATCGCGACCGTTTACCCGTATCTGCAACTACTCGCGCAATTTCTTTGGGCGAAGGTAATACGCCACTGATTAAGCTTGAGAATATTCCACGCATTATTGGCAAAAATGTTGAAATTTATGTGAAGTACGAGGGCTTAAACCCGACTGGTTCATTTAAAGACCGTGGTATGACCATGGCCGTAACAAAAGCAGTGGAAGCAGGCTCAAAAGCGATTATCTGTGCCTCTACAGGTAACACATCTGCTGCCGCAGCGGCTTATGCTGCACGTGCGGGTATTAAAGCATTCGTGTTAATCCCAGAAGGCAAAATTGCCATGGGTAAAATGGCACAAGCGATGATGTATGGCGCGGTAACGATGCAAATCCACGGTAACTTCGATGACGGTATGCGTCTTGTAAAAGAAGTTGCGGATCAAGCACCAGTTACGATTGTAAACTCAATCAACCCATACCGTCTGCAAGGTCAAAAAACCATTGCTTACGAAATCGTTGACGAATTAGGTCGTGCACCAGACTACCACTGCCTACCTGTAGGTAATGCGGGTAACATCACAGCACATTGGATGGGTTATACCGAAGCTGTGGCGAATCAGCCTAAAGAAGAATTTGTACAAGTAGTTTATGATCCTGAAACTGATCAATTCACAGGTCCAAAACCTGCGGGTCTACCAACAATGGTGGGTTACCAAGCTGCTGGCGCGGCACCATTCCTACGCGGCGCACCTGTAGAAAACCCTGAAACTGTAGCAACTGCGATCCGTATTGGTAATCCACAAAGCTGGAACCATGCTAAAGCCGTAGTCCGCGACTCAGAAGGTTGGTTTGACGAACTGCAAGATGCTGAAATCTTAGAAGCACAGCGTCTACTATCTATGTACGAAGGTGTATTCGTAGAACCTGCTTCTGCAGCGTCTATCGGTGGCGCGATTCGTGACATCAAAGCAGGTAAAATTGCTGAAGGTTCTGTGATCGTATGTACTGTAACAGGTAACGGTTTAAAAGATCCTGACACTGCCATCAAGCAATGCCAAGATGCCGTGATGTTATCGATTGATGCAACTATGGATCAAGTTCGTGATTCAATTCTGTCAAATATGTAATTCATATTCTGACTGAATAAAAAAGCCCTGCTCATGCAGGGCTTTTTTATATCTTGCATTCACTTCAGCATTTAAACGTTGAGTAAATCTAAATACTGAAAGAATGAAAAATCTGAAATCTTGTTTAAATACGTTTTGGTAACTGGCTCGCCCAGTTCATTAAACGCGTCGCATCATTGGTTCGTGCCACTGAAGAATCCGCACCCAATAACACCACCACCGCTGGACGGTTATTCAGTGTGGTATGCATCACAACACAGCGCCCTGCTTCATTAATAAATCCAGTTTTTGAAATATTAATATTCCAACCACCATTACGCACTAAAGCATTGGTATTGTTTGATTTCAACACGCGGTAGCCCAAATTAAAGTCATAACTTGGTGTGGTTGAAAATTGGCGAATCAAACCATACTGCGAAGCGGTATTCACCAAAATCCCCAAATCACGTGCCGAAGCGACATTGCCTGGGTGCAAGCCAGTCGATTCCATATAATGAGTCGAGTTCATCCCTAATGAGCGTGCTTTCGCATTCATCGCTGAAATAAACGCAGAACGGCCACCTGGATAAGTACGTGCTAATGCCGAAGCCGCTGGATTTTCAGACTTCATTAAAGCAAACAGCAAAGCTTCTGCGCGGTTCATACTGTCGCCAGCACGAAGTGTTGAACTTGAGCTTTTACAACCTGAACATGAGAAATCAGACTGTTGTAAGGTAATCTTTTCAGACATGTTTAATCGGGCATCTGAAATCACTACTGCTGTCATGAGTTTGGTAATTGATGCAATCGGTAAAGCGGTATTGCTATTTTTGCTATATAGCACTTCACCAGTTTGACCATCCATAACCAGTGCTGCACGCGCATTTACAGAAGGCTGACCTGCGTATTGATTGGTATCAATAATACGGACCGTTTTCGATGGTGCTGTCTGTACCACACCGCCTGTACTACGTACAGAAGTAGTCACTTTAGTTGACCCTTGAGGAGATGACTCTTCAGCGCTATAAGACACGTCACCGTTGAGTAACTGGTTTGCATCTTCAGATGACCAGCTAATATTTGACTGCTGATTTGCAGCACTATTCATCACAATTTCAGCAGAACTGAAACTGCTCATACTGAATAAAATTGACATGCCCAAAACGTGCATGAAGGATTTATTTAATTTTTTCACCATTGCTCACTCAACTCAGGATACTAAACATTTGCGCAAGACCAACAATATGCCGTACATTGGTCACAACTACGAACATTTTTTGCTCACACATTGTGTATGAAGTTTTTCATTTCATATAAGAATAGGATTGCTAATTTTGTCGTTTCATTGCAAGCTTATTTTGCTTTATGTAACAAAAAAAACAGATTTTGATTTGAGGGAGAGTGTAGGTGATCACAGTTTTGGTGGTAGATGACCATGAATTAGTCCGTACTGGTATTTGCCGTATGCTCGAAGACCATGCAGATGTCCAAGTCATAGGACAAGCCGAATCGGGTGAAGATGCGATTACACTTGTTCGCCAACACCATCCAAATGTCGTTCTATTAGATGTCAATATGCCGGGGATCGGAGGTGTAGAAACCACACGTCGCCTACTTCAAACAGCGCCAGATACAAAAGTCCTCGCAGTCAGTGGACTTGCTGAAGAACCCTACCCGTCTTTATTGTTAAAAGCAGGTGCCAAAGGCTATATCACCAAAGGTGCACCAGTTACTGAAATGGTCCGTGCGATTAATAAAGTGATGCAAGGTGGCAAATATTTCAGTGCAGACATTGCGGAACAACTGGCCAGCTCATATTTGTCTGATACACAACAATCACCTTTTGACGCCCTGTCTGAGCGTGAAATGCAAGTTGCCATGATGGTGGTCAATTGTATAAGTGCACAAGAAATTTCTGATAAATTATTCGTTAGTGTTAAAACAGTGAATACCTACCGTTACCGCATTTTTGAAAAACTGAATATTGATAGTGATGTCAAACTAACTCACTTGGCAATTCGCTACGGGTTAATCAAACCTTAACACAACGTACATCCAGTTATTTATGACAGAGCGTTCAATTCATAGTGAATTGAACCAGTATCATTTGGGCCTTTGGTACAGTGCTTATCGCTTTATCATCAGTGCCTGTCTGTTACTGGTCTTTTTACTGACCTACACTCAATTCACTTCAGATTATGAATACCCACGTTTATACCTATATGTATTGACGATTTATTTGCTGTTTACCAGCATTCAATTCATGTCGCTTGGACGCTTCAAAGTCCGTATTCCAAACCAGCTACTGCTGTTATTCATCGTAGATGTGATTTCGCTGAGCTTACTGACCTTAGCCATCGATGGACCCAATTTACATTTGAGTTTGCTGTTTGTGATTACGATTTTTGCAGCATCCTTGTTATTAGATGCCCAAAAAGCTTTGGCCATCACCCTCATCGCTGTGATTTGCGTGGTGTATCAACTGTTTTTAGGTTCAATTCTTGAATTTACCTCACTCAAAAATTTAACCAACAGTGCGATTTTGGCTTTTTTATTTTGTGTGGTGTATGGCAGTGCGCAAATTGCCGTGAAACGTTTCCAGTTACTAGAAAATCTGAATTTTTCGCAATCCTTAGAGCTACATCGACTACAAAACATTAACCGCTATATCTTGGAGCAGATTGATACGGGCTATTTGGTGTTGGATGAAAACTGTCATGTGGTGCTGAGTAATCCTGCTGCTTGCCATTTACTCGGCATGCCAAATTTTTATCATCATGATCAATATCCACTGTATACCACGCAGCCCGATTTATTTGAATTACTCAAATTTGAAGATTTAAAAAGCGGTGAAAAATTCCAATTTGAATCACAACAAAGCCAATACCACATTCAGGTACTGGTACAAAAACTCGTTGTGCCGCATCAAATGCTGACCTTGCTGATTTTACAAGATGCACAAAAACTCAATCAGCAAGTGCAACAACTAAAATTAGCCGCTTTAGGGCAACTCTCCGCCAGTATTGCACATGAAATTCGCAATCCATTAGCCGCAATTGTGCATGCCAATGATTTATATCCGCAAAGTGATACCGAACAACAGCACATGTTGAATCATATGATTTCACGTCAAGCGGTGCGGATTGACCGAATTATTCAAGACACCCTAAATATGGTGCGCAATAAGGAAACCCATCCTACTCGTCTGAATCTAGAACAATTTTTACCGCTGTTCCTACAAGAAGATCTAGCAGACATTCAACAGAACATTCGACTCAATGTACAAGCCAAAACTTTGATCGATTTTGATGAGGCACAGTTCAGACAAATTTTAATCAACCTAATTCGTAATGCGATTCGCCATAACAATCCGGACATGTCGTATATCGAAGTGGTGGCGCGTACGGATCAGAAAAAAGTCCAGATCGATGTCCGAGATTTCGGTCATGGGGTTGCTTTACAAAACCGCGCACAGTTATTTCAACCATTTTTTAGTACCGAAATTACTGGAACTGGTTTAGGATTATATCTTGCTCATAGCTTCTGTGAAGCGAATCAAGCACAGCTTTCCTATGTAGAAAAAAAACAGGGAGCTTGCTTTAGGATTGAGTGCTTACAAGCTGTTATTTAATTGTTTTTAGGGGAAAACTGTGGATTCACAACCACTGGTATTGTTAGTTGATGACGAAGAAGACTTATGTATGCTGATGCAAATGTCTTTATCAAGGATGGGGGTTAAAACGCATGTTGCACATCGCCTCGACGAAGCTAAAAAAGCCTTGTCTACCTATAGCTACGATGCCTGCCTAACCGATCTCAACTTACCCGATGGTAATGGTCTACAGCTTTTAGATTGGATGAATGAACACTGTCCGACCCTGCCCGTTGCTGTGCTAACAGCCTATGGCAACATGGATATTGCCATTGCCGCATTAAAGGCGGGAGCTTTCGACTTTGTCAGCAAACCGATCAATCCAAAACATCTTGAACAACTGCTACAAAAAGCCCTGAATAAGCCTTTGGCCGAAGACATTACTTCGCAAGATGCTTTAGAACATAAAATGTTGATTGGTGAATCGCTTCCAATCCAGCAATTGCGTCGAACTCTAAAGAAAATTGCACGTTCACAAGCACCTGTTTTTATTACGGGTGAATCTGGTACGGGTAAAGAGGTCGTGGCCAATCTGGTTCACCGTTTAAGCAACCGTAATGAAGGGCCCTTTATTGCTATTAACTGTGGGGCAATTCCCACAGAGTTAATGGAAAGTGAACTTTTTGGCCATAAAAAAGGCAGCTTTAGTGGTGCCACCCAAGACAAGCAAGGTCTGATTCAATCTGCACATGGCGGTAGCTTATTTCTGGACGAAATTGCCGAATTACCTTTAGCCATGCAAGTTAAACTGCTACGTGCGGTACAGGAAAAACGTATTCGCCCCGTAGGTTCAGACTGTGAAATTGATGTTGATTTCCGTGTGATCAGTGCCAGTCATCAGGACTTAGAAGCTCTTGTCCAACAAGGTCGATTCCGCCAAGATTTATTCTTCCGTATCCATGTGATGGATTTAGTGTTGCCTGCCTTACGTGAACGTGGCGACGACATCCTCTTATTGGCACAACATTTTATCCAAAAAATTAGCCATGAATGGGAAATTGCCTCTAAGCCTCTGACTGAACGTGCGAAGAGTTTCCTACTCAACCAATATTATCCGGGTAATGTCCGTGAACTCCGCAATATTATCGAACGTGCCATGACCCTCTGCGATGATGAGCAAATTGATCTTCAACATCTGCAAAGTGCGCCATTAAGACAACCGAGTGCTCAGTTCAATTCCGCTCCAACAACGAATGATTCTGCTCAGCTTGCTGCAAACAGCAACGAACAGAGTGTGGTTCCTCGTAAACTACCTGAAGAAGGTTTAGAACTCTTTTTAGAAAATATCGAAAAAGAAGTGCTCATGAATGCGTTGAATTTGACTCACTGGAACCGAACCCTTGCCGCAAAAAAATTAGGTATGTCATTCCGCTCATTGCGCTATCGGTTGAAAAAATTCGGCTTAGATACCGAAGACGAAGAGTAAAAGTTTTCCAGCGTATTGCTGTTTATTTTTGATTCAGCAATAACTCTGCAACATGATCGACATAGTGATCTTCACGTGCATCATGTTGCAGCGGATAGTTATAGTCTGGCTGCACCCCAATTCCTTCAATCATTTTGCCATTCGGTGTCAGATATTGCGACACAGTCATTTGTAAAGCCGCACCATTACTCAATGGAAATAGTTTTTGAACCACACCTTTACCATAACTTTTCTCACCCGCTACCCATGCACGTTTATGCTCTTTTAATGCTGCGGTAAAGACCTCTGCGGCAGAAGCAGAACGATTGTTGATTAAAATACCAACTTTCATATTTTGAAATTCAAAACTCGGTAAAGCCTGAAATTGTTGGTCACCTTCAGATCGACTTCGAGTCGACACAATAATGCCCTGATTCAAAAATAAATCGGCAGACTCCACTGCTGCGGACAATAACCCGCCGGGGTTATTTCTTAAATCAAACAATACAGCTTTGACACGTGAACCATGACTTTCAATTAAACGCTTAATTTCATTGGCAGTATCTTGTTGAAAAACTTTAACGTGTAAAACTAAAACCTGATTATTTAATAATTTAGATTCTATATCTGTTTCAACTTTAGTGTTTCTGACCAAATTGACCGGTTGACTTGCAGTTATCAGCTGTAGATTCAGCGTCGAGCCGATACTGCCGGTGAGCAGGTGTCGCACTTGATCTTGATTGAGTTTTTTGAGTTCTTGATCATCAATTTTAAACACCGCTGCGCCATTTTTCAGATCTAACTTTGCTGAATCGGCATCAGGCTTTAAATTGGTGATGACCCATTGCTGTAGACCTGCATCAAAGCGCAAATTGAAATCCACACTCGCAATATCCCCTTCGGTGTATTGCAAAAGCTGCTTATAGTCTTCAGGTGAAAGATATCGTGAATAACGGTCTAAACCACTGACCATGCCTTTGATGGCTTGTTGGAATAATGCATCGTCATTTTTTTCAACGACATAATTTTCTTTGACAATGCCATAGATCTGAACAAATTGTTGGATCGATTCGACAGGTACTTCGGCATAACTTTGTTCATAGCTGCCATCAAATTCATCGAAAGCCGACTTTGCTTTGTCGGCTCCCCATGTCGAATGACTAGAACACAGCAGCAAGGCTGTAAGGCTTACAACTGACGTCCAGTGTGCTTTAGTCATTCATGCTTCCTTACATTTTAAGATTCAAGAGTAATCAAGTTACGACCTTGCATTTCTGTTGGTACAGGAATGTGCATAAGCGTTAAAAGTGTCGGCGCTACGTCAGCCAAAACACCACCTTCTGTAATTGTTGCATTGGTCGGGCCAACATAGATAAACGGCACAAGTTCAGTGGTATGTTGAGTATGCACCTGACCACTTTGGTAATCCTGCATTTGCTCTACGTTACCATGATCGGCGGTCACGAGCATGTGCCCTTTATTTGCCATCACAGCTTCATACACACGACCTAAGCACGTGTCTACAGCTTCAACTGCTTTGACTGCTGCATCAAATACACCAGTATGTCCGACCATATCACCATTGGCATAGTTCACCACCAGTAAGTCGTACTCACCTGAATTAATTGCGGCAACCAACTCATCAGTGACTTCATAAGCACTCATTTCTGGTTTTAAATCATAAGTCGCAACGTTTGGTGATGGAATCAAAATACGTTTTTCACCCGGATATTCATCTTCACGTCCACCACTGAAGAAGAAGGTCACGTGTGCATATTTTTCAGTTTCAGCAATACGAAGTTGTGTTTTACCCAAATTAGACAGGTATTCACCAATCGAATTATGCAACGCTTCTGGCATATAAGCCACAGGTGCATCAATTGTTGCTTGGTAACGTGTCAACATGACAAATTTTGATAAAGCGGGAACCACTTTACGTTCAAAACCTGCAAAATCTTTTTCCACAAAAGCTTTGGTAATTTCACGCGCACGGTCAGCACGGAAGTTCATAAAGACAACGCTATCACCATCTTGGATCGGTGCTAAATCACCAATACGCGTCGCTTTTACAAATTCATCTGATTCTTCAGCTGCATAAGCCTGCTCTAGACCTTCAACAGCAGTCGCTGCTGTACGCACAGCTTCACCTTCAGTTAAAAGACGATAAGCTTGCTCAACACGATCCCAACGGTTGTCACGATCCATTGCAAAGTAACGACCAATCATGGTGGCAATACGACCTTGACCCGGATACTGAGCAAACAGCGCATCTAATTTTTCAAGCGAAGGTTGTGCGCTTTTTGGTGGCGTATCACGACCATCAAGGAATGCATGAAGATAAACTTTTGCACCACGTTTTAATGCCAATTCAGCCATCGCCACAATGTGATCTTCATGTGAATGTACACCACCTTCAGACAACAAGCCCATGATATGTACAGCACGGTTTGCAGCTTTGGCTTTTTCAACCGCATCGACTAAAACGTCATGTTCAAAGAATGCACCGGTACGAATATCTTTGGTAATACGAGTAAAGTCTTGATACAGCACACGTCCTGCACCAAGGTTCATGTGGCCCACTTCAGAGTTACCCATTTGACCATCAGGTAAACCAACGTCTTCGCCAGAGCCTGAAATCAATCCATGCGGATGCTTTTCCTGCATTGCAGTCAAGTTTGGTCGTTTTGCTGCTAAAAAGGCATTGTCCTCGACCGCTTCGCGATGACCCACACCATCCATAATTACCAATACGTGTGGGATTTTGCCAGCAGTTGCATCCGTCATAATGAACACTCTTTCGTTTATAAATTAATCATACTATCTTACCGAATTTTCGGTGAAGACTCTATGTGACAACCATGGTTTATCTAGGTCATCAACATTGTTTTACTCAATCTTGCATGCACTTAACGTGCGCGGTGCAGCAGATAGCCACCCGCTACAAACATCAAAATAATCGGTATAAAGACGAACCATGCAGGCGAAGGTGCGTACACCAAACTTGCATAACCCAAAAAATCTTGTAAGTAGTAAAAGCCCAGTCCAGCAAATAAGGCAATCACCAAGCGAAAACCCATCGACTGTTGACGTAAAGGTCCAAAAATAAATGAACACGCAATCACCACCAAGGCAATTAAAGCAAAGGGCGAACCAAACTTTTGCCAAAATGCCAATTGGTAGGTCTTCGGGACTTGGCTATATTCATGCATATAGCTCATAAAGCTCACCAATTGACTCGGTGATAGGTCTTCAGGGTCAATGGTAACCATATGCACATATTTAGGTTGCAACGCCAATGAAAGCGGCTGTTCAGCATTTTGCTTCGCTACAGCATCACCCGTCGCTAAGAGATCGACTTGGGTTGAATTTTGTAGCGACCAAGAGCCATTTTTAACAAAATTCCCTTGCTCCGCATCCAAAGTGCCTCGCAAACGATATTTTTCATCAAAATCAACAACCTGAACATCTTTAATTTGACCTTGCGAATTGGCATAGTCAATATAAATAAAGCGCTGACCTTCACGCGACCAATAGCCTTTGACTTCACCCAACTCAGCCGCAGTGCGGTGACTTTTGACGCTTTTGGCTTGTTCATTGGTATAGGGAATGACCCATTCGCTTAATGCAAAGGATAAAACCACCAAAATGAGTGCCGAACGAATCACCCAGCCCACAATCCGCCAAAGGCTGATGCCGACCGAACGCATGACAATCAATTCACTATTTGAAGCTAGGGTCCCTAAACCCAGTACCGCGCCAATCAAGGCTGAAATCGGTAAAATTTCATATAAATAATTCGGTGAACTCCATAACACATACTGCAAAGCATTCCATGCGTTATAGCCTTCTTTCAGCGAGCCCAATTCACCTAAATAAGTAAAAAGCACTTGTAAGCCAGCCAATACCGCGGTCGCACCAAGCATGGCTAAAGCAGTAGTTTTGGTCACATGTTTTGCAACTATACGACGTGCCAACATTTTAAGACCTCACTCGCTGAATTTGTTTCTTAATTTTGGGCGCTAATTTTTGTTTACGCGAGAACAATGCTGCTGCAATGCCGTAAATCACTAAGACCAGTGGATAAGCCCAGATGCCCATTTCATCTTTACTGATCCGCGTTTTGATCGCCATTAAAGCCACGATTAAACTGGCAAAAATAAGTAAGGCGGGGAACAGTTTTAGGTAACGCCCTTGACGAGGACTGACCTCAGACAAAGCGGTGGCAAGCAATAACGCCACCAAAATAGCGAACGGCACAAAAATTCGCCAACCAAGTTCACTGACAACCACAGGATCATGACGGTTATCCCATAACTTCGAGGTTGGCAAAGCTTCTACTTCGGTACTTTCAAATTTTGCTTCTTTATCATTTTCTAAACGTAAACGATAACTTTGGAATTCAGCTTGAGAATAGCGCGGTTGTCCTGGATAGATTTCGTAACGGCGACCTTCAACTAAATCAACGACATTGGCATTGTCATCTGGCACTTCGACGCGGGTCGCTTCTTTTGCCAAAATAATGACATCAGGCTTACCCTCCTTTTCTGCACGCTGATAGAAGAAAATATCTTTTAAGTTTTTACGGTCTTCTGACAAGTCGCCTGCATAAATAGTATAGGGCCCAGAGGAAATAAACTCTTTTGGTCGAACCAAGTCAAAGCCTGTTCGTACCGCTTGTGAAGTCGTTAATGCTTCAAACTGGCGGATGCCCCAAGGCGAAGCCCACAGCATCAAAAATGCTTGAACAGCCATAAAGACCACGGTCATTGGCACCAATAAACGTGACAATTGATTGCGACTGACACCACTACCATTGAGCACAGCCATTTCATGATCGACATACAGACGACCAAAGACCAACATCAGACCAATAAAGAAACCGAGCGGAAGAATTAAGGTTAAAAATTCAGGCAAACGGTAGCCAATAATGCTAAATAAAATACTTGCATCTAAACGACCTTGCGCCGCCACACCAAAGTACTTGATCAAACGACCACCCATCATGATCAAGGTCAATAAGGCAATCACAACCAGTGATGTCGACACCACTTGCTTGACCAGATAACGCCGAATAATCAAATTAATTCTTCCAAAAATAGGGCCAATAAAAACTAGCGTTAGTTTACCCGAATGTAGAAAATATAAAACCTATACCCTTGTTGCTCATTGAAACTCTATTCATATAAATGTTTCAATGGTTTAATGGTTTATAAATTTAAAAAGGCATAAATACCGCACATGAAACTTTCTATTAATACGTCATTCCAAGCGAATGCGTCCAGCCAATATTTGTTGATATTAGTAGATTCTGAGTACGTTACAAATGCAGCTACTTCATATCAAATCAATGATTTAGATAATTTAATTGAAGCGACTCAATTTAAAGCAGCACTCAATGAAAGCCTGCCTTTGGTGGCGAACATTGCCGCTTGTCGCAATAGCGCTCTTTTAGGCCTCGGCAAAGTTGCTGAATTACAGGTCAATAAATTTGCAAAAATTGCACAAACCATTATTAAAGCGTCACAAAAAAAATTCAAACAGATCAGTGTCGATATCTCTGCCCTACCACAAGAACAACATTATTTATTTGCACTTAGCCTGACGCAAGCGGCTTATGCCTTTGATGAATACAAGTCTAAGAAAAATGAATTTGTTTTGGAGCAGATCCATTTAATCGCTGCTGAAAGTCCATTAACCACTGCACAGCTTGACTTAATTTCTGCAGTACAATCAGGTCAAAGTTTTACCCGTGACCTAGGTAACCGTCCGGGCAATATCTGTTTCCCTGAATATTTAGCCGAACAAGCTCAAGCGCTTGCAGCTGAATTTCCGGATCAACTCAAAGTGACTGTACTCGATGAACAGCAAATGGCTGATCTCGGTATGGGTGCTTTCCTTGCTGTGAGCAAAGGTTCTGACCGTCCAGGCCGTATTATTACCATCGAATACCTTTCAAACCGTGAAGAAGCACCTGTGGTGCTTGTTGGTAAAGGCGTGACTTTTGATACGGGTGGTATCTCACTTAAACCGGGTGCTGGCATGGACGAAATGAAATTCGACATGTGCGGTTCTGCATCAGTTTTGGGTACCATCCGTGCGCTGTGTGAAGCGAAATTACCAATTCATGTTGTCGGCGCAATTGCTGCTGCAGAAAACATGCCGTCTGGTCATGCCACTCGCCCGGGTGACATCGTGACAACCATGAGCGGTCAAACCGTTGAAATTTTAAATACCGATGCCGAAGGTCGTTTGGTTCTGTGCGATACCTTGACCTATGTAAAACGCTTTAACCCTGCACTGGTGATTGATATTGCAACCCTCACTGGTGCATGTGTTGTGGCATTGGGTTCAGTCCTTACTGGTATGTTCACTCCGGATGATGAACTTGCGGCTGAATTGACTGCTGCAGGTCAACATAGCTTTGACCGCGTATGGCGCATGCCCGTAATTGAAGATTATCAAGAACAACTTGATTCTCCATTTGCAGATATTGCCAACATTGGTGGTCCAAAAGCAGGTTCTGTAACAGCTGCATGTTTCCTTCAACGCTTTACGCGTGAATATCGTTGGGCGCATTTAGACATTGCTGGTACTGCATGGAACTCAGGTGCAAATAAAGGTGCAACAGGTCGTCCTGTGCCATTATTAATGCAATTCTTAGCGAATCGTGCTCAAGCGAATGGCTAAAGTTAGCTTTTATTTATTTGAAAAAAGTCCTGAACGACAAGTCGAAAGCACTTGTCGTTTATGCCGTAAGATTCTGCGTCAGCCTGTACGTATTTGGCTACATTGTGCTGACCCAGACTTACAGCAACAACTTGATGAACGCCTGTGGAGTTTCGATCACACAGGTTTCATTCCCCATGGTATCGATCAAGCCGAGGCAACGGTCTGTATTTCTGCCCAATTGCCTGAGCAAGCCGACTGGATTGTGTTTAATTTTAACGATCAAGCACTTGAACAGTTCGCAAGTTTTAGTCACATTATCGAAATTATTGAAAATAACGAACCCGCTAAAATTATCGGGCGTGAAAAATATAAACAATATCGACGTTTGGGCGTTCAACCACAGACCCACAAACTTTAACGTGATATTGGTTTTACCCTATTTGCAAGGAGATGCACCATGGCATTGAATGTCGGTCCAGACTTTAAACAGCGCTGGTTAAAAGTACCTGAAGCTATTCGTCAGACCTTTATTGATGACCTTGGTCGCGTTTGCGATGTACTCAATCCCAGTACAGACATTCAACAATGGCTGGTCAATGACCAACAGCAGCAGCAAGTGTCTTTTGACAAAATTGAGTCTGCCTATGCAGATTTGAAAGCACAGCTGATTGAAGATGCTCGCATTCGTAAACAATTGGCTTTAGAAAAAGCCTTAGAAGAAAAACGTGAAGCTGAACAAGCCTATGCAGAACAACTGAAACGTGACGAAGAGTTACGCTTTGCTGCACAAACGCAAGCGCTCACCATGATGCAGCATAATCTTGATCGTGAAGTACAACACTATGCCGCTCGCTATCATAAAAATCCTGAAACGGGTTTAGCAGGATTAAGCCAAAGCTTATCGGTCAGCGAAGGACAAATGTTGTCAGAACTTGAAAGTGTACGCGTGCGTTTGGAACTTGAGGCAGAAACGCAAATCGAAATAGCCGTCAGTGATTTCCGTGCAAAATTGAAAGCTGCCGCACAAGAAGAAATTGACTATATCTTAGAAAACTCCAATTTTTCGACAGAATCTACATCATCCCAAGCATCGTAAGCTGTCGATCGAAATCTGGTCACTGTCATTAAACTGACATGTATTTGCAACATGATGTTCATATGGCTGAAGCATTGTCCCTCAAAATACAATGCTTCAGGCATCCTAAAAATATAATCATGCATCCAGATGGGAATTCAATATGGACATCATTCACCAGATTACCCAGAAAATATCCTCTCTATCTGCTGGAGAACAATGGGACATTCGTGCCAAAGATCTTTGGCTGAGTCATTCAGACTTTCATAGTATTTCGGTGTATCTCAGCCGTGAATCAGAAAAAGGTGGTTTTAGCATTCAGCAACTGCCCCGCAGCTCGATTTTTCAAACCCTTGATGTGGTGACCGTTACAAAACACTAAGTTGTCATCGACTCCATAAAAAAAGCCCACAACAGTGGGCTTTTTTTATGTCTAAGTTTGGCTTAGACCAAATCTGCAACTGCAGAAACGGTATGTCCTAGGAAATAACCAATACCAAGTAATAATCCAATCCAGATGAAACCACCCAGCACGTTATAGAACATAAATGTACCGAGGCTCATGCGCGCAGACCCAGCGGCAAAAGGCGCAAAAGAACGTACAAAAGGTACAAAGCGTGCGACTAAAATCGTTTTACCGCCATGCTTCATAAAATATTTATTGGTTTTGACCATATATTCGGGCTTAAAGTAACGTGTGTGCTTATTAAAGTACTTAATGCCTAACACGCTGCCCGTATAGTAATTGACGCAGTAGCCCAAGACCGATGCGACAAATAACATCAGCCCCATGGTGTGTAAATGCACCACTTCCGTCGTTGAGCATAATGCGCCAATGGCAAGCAACAGGCTGTCTCCCGGCAGGAAGAACATAAATACTGAACCCGTTTCTGAAAATATCACCAGAAATAAAATGGCATAAATCCACACACCATAATTTTCCAATAACATGGGTAACCACTGTTCCAGATTCAGTAAGAAATCAATCATTATCACCTGTCTGATTATTCATCATATATGTCATTCCGCGACGCATTATCACCAAAAATAAAAAAACAGTCTAATTTTTCAATCAGACTGTTTGGTTTTCTTCGGTATCAACTTATTTCAAGAAGCCATTTTCAGCGAGAAAATCTAAGCTAATTTTAGATTGCGCTGTGGTCTCAGCGGCTTTATCTCCGAGCAATAAACGCTCAATATAACGTGCTAAAACATCCACTTCCAAGTTCACTTTAGCCCCAGCTTTCCACGTACCGATATTGGTTCGTTCAGCCGTGTGCGGAATTAAATTTAAGCTCAGCACATTGCCACGTAAATGGTTAATCGTCAGGCTAATACCATCCACGGTCACAGAGCCTTTTTCTGCTAAATAGCGTGCAATTTCTTTCGGTGCGGTCACTTCAAAATAAATTGAACGTGCATCTGAACGAACTTGAGTGATTTCACCCACTGCATCGACATGACCACTGACAATATGTCCACCAAAACGCGTGGTCGGCAACATGGCTTTTTCCACATTTACTACCTGCCCTGCTTTCCAGTGTTCCAAGGTGGTCCGATTTAAACTTTCACGTGATACATCAGCTGCATACCAATTGCTGCCAAAGTCAATCACGGTTAAGCAAATGCCATTGGTGGCAATAGAATCTCCCAAATGCACATCCGACATGTCTAAATCTGTCTGGATACGCAAGCGGACATCGCCACCCACGTTTTGAATGCTTTCAACTTTACCTAGACTTTCAATAATGCCTGTAAACATGTTCAATCCCTGAAAAATATGGGGCGATGATTTTTACCACAAATCAAGTTGCGTACTCACACCAGAGGTATCGACACCACCTAATTCTGCAAAATGGTGCAATTGACTCAACAACTGACGGATCGGTGGACCTGATTTGGCATGCGTATCCGTGATGACAATAAACTCTAGTACGCGCGCACGTTCAGACTGACGCTGCTTGCTCACACGGTAACGTGGCACATCTTGCGTCAATAAGCTTACTCGACCACGTTTTAAATTGGCTTGTAACAAATCTGTGGCGCTGATATTACCATCGGTTGAATAGCTCGTCAGGATGTAACGTGCATTGATGGTTTCTAATAATTTTTCATAAGCTTCTTTCGCATGCTTCGAAGAATTATATGGACTTGGACGCTCTTTTCGCCATGCACGATCGATTCCGCTCTTAAAACCCTTGGTGTCTGGTGTTGGTAAATCCACCTGATCCCATAACGTTAAGGCATTCAACACATGGTAGTTACTGCTATAAGCATGTTGGTTATATGGTGGATCGAGATAAGCCACATCTACTTCAAAGCCGCTCATTTGATTGGCCAAATGCTGTGCGTCGACACACCACATTTCAGCAGCGGGTTTTTTCGGATCACCAATTTCACAAAAACGACTTGGGGTCAGCCATAACAATGAACCGATACGATCTAAGGCTGCTTGGGTTTTACCACCCCAACCATGATGAAAGCTTTTAAATACACCGCTGGTATTGCTGACAAAACTTGCTGAATACAATAACGGTGCCAACAAAGCACTCATTTCCACATCATCAATCGCGCCTTGAGCCTGCCAAGTTGCAATTTGCTGACGAATCGCATCGATACGCATACCATTACGACGTTTAAAGAATAAACGGTCACGTGCCGGATCGTAGATTTCATCATTACGTGGACACAAGTTATGGGTCACCCAACCTTTAACTTCTGGCAAACGGTTCAGATAATCAATCGCTTTCTGATAGCCACCCAACTCTTTAAAAGCAGGTGCTTCAACGCAAGAGAGAATCGCGCTGTTCAAGGCATGGCTGTAGGGTTCCCAGTCATTGGCAATAACACGATAGCCGTTTTGACGAGCCAACCGTGATACCACACCCGAACCTGCAAAAAAGTCTGCAAATATCGGCGCACGACCATCTTCGCGTTTTAAGGTTCCCGTTTGCTCAAGTGCTTCTAAAATCAGATGTAATAGGCGGCGTTTGTTTCCCAAATAAGGAACCAACTGATGGAAAAGATATTCGTCTGTGGTACGAGCCGCATGACGACGTTTGTGATAAACCGTAGACTCTGAATTCATAGCGTCTCTTGAGAAGGGATTAACCTTAAGCGGATGTCATCACCCAATTGAGTGACATCTTTCAGCTTAAATCGAAGCTGCTCTGCCATGCGGTCAAATTCCGCATTAAACATCGCACGTGCTGACTGACCCAACAAGGTCGGTGCAACATAACTGATCATTTCATCGATCAAATGTTCTTGTAAGAAAGCGGTCGAAAGTGTCGCACCAGCTTCCACAAGTACATCATAAATTTGAAACTGTTGAACGCATGCTGCTAACAGATCGGCCAAAGGCTGAATTTCAAATTGTACCACGCCCAAGTCAGCAAGTTCCTGACGATATGGCCCCATGACCATCACGGTTTCAGGTTGCTGCAATATTTTTGCGCTTAATGGCAAGCGGCCTTGACGATCTAGCACGATACGTTTCGGCTGAACCACGTTACGCATGTCAACAGCGTCATCGAGCTGACGTACGTTGAGTAAGCAATCATCGGCTAATACTGTTTCAATCCCAGTAATCACAGCACCTGATATCGCACGCCAATGCTGTACATCTTGTCGCGCCATTGCACCCGTAATCCACTTAGACTCACCTGAAGCCATGGCAGTACGCCCATCAAGGCTCGATGCGACTTTGAGCCGGACATAAGGCATGCCCGTCGCCATGGCTTTTAAAAAACCCAAGTTCAATTGATGCGCTTCTGCTTCACAAATACCCGTAATCACTTCAATGCCAGCATCACGTAGGATTTGTACACCTTTACCCGCAACCAATGGATTGGGATCGGGACAGGCCACAACGACTTGAGCAACACCTGCTTCTACCAAGCCTTTGGCACAAGGTGGCGTACGTCCATAGTGTGCGCATGGCTCTAAAGTCACATAAGCGGTTGCGCCACGTGCGGCCTCACCTGCATCACGCATTGCAAAGACTTCTGCATGCGGCTGACCCGCTTTTGGATGAAAGCCTTCACCAACCAATTGACCGTCTTTGACAATCACACAGCCTACATTGGGGTTAGGACGCGTGCTGTATTGCCCCTGCTGTGCCAATGCAATTGCACGCCGCATCCACTGTTGATGCTGCTGCAACGTCACTTGATCTAACTCAGACATGTAATCACTCATGATAAAAATGGAAGCAGATGTGCATTAGTGCTCACGCTGCTGCATTTGTTCAATTTGACGACGAAAAGCTTCTACATCTTGGAAGTCTTGATACACAGAAGCAAAACGTACATAAGCCACATGATCTAAAGCGAACAATGACTGCATGACAATTTCACCAATGGTGCGTGATTTCACATCACGTTCACCCAAACGGCGAATTTGCAATTGAATATCACTGAGTACCGTTTCAATTTGCTCTTGCGTTACTGGACGCTTTTGCAAGGCATGCATGAGCGAGCGGCGGAGCTTGGCTTCATCAAAAGGTTCGCTCTTTGAGTCAGACTTGATGACACGCGGCATCACCACTTCATAGCTTTCAAAAGTTGTAAAACGTTCACCGCAACTAATACATTCACGGCGGCGGCGTATCTGACAGCCTTCAGCAGCAAGACGTGAGTCAATCACTTTACTGTCTTCAGCGTTGCAAAATGGACAATGCATAGCGGTTAAATTGAACAAATCCGAATGGATTTAGAGTGTAGCAAAAATTTTGAAATTTGTAGAGCTTTACGCTAGATATGGAAAAAAAACAGCCCTTTCGGGCTGTTTTACACAATATATTGATTTACTGTGATCTTATTATTCTACACGTTCGCCATGTTGACTTAAGTCTAGACCCATACGTTCGTCATCAGCTTCAACACGGATGCCAATCACTAGATCAATCACTTTCAAGATAATGAATGTCATCACAGCTGAGTAAGCAATAGTCGCTAGTACACCTTCGACTTGAACCCATAATTGATGCATTAAGTTGCTCGGTGCTTTATCACCCATGATGAATTCGCTGGCAAAGAATGCTGTAAGGATCGCACCCACGATACCACCTACACCATGTAGACCAAACGCATCCAAAGAGTCATCCGCTTTCAACGCACGTTTCAGCGCAGTAATCCCCCAGAAGCAAACCACACCACCGATCAGACCCATCGCTAAAGCGCCGCCAACGGTTACGAAACCTGCCGCAGGTGTAATCACCACAAGACCTGCTACCGCACCAGAAGCACCGCCCAAGACAGACGCTTTACCACGAACCACTTTTTCAGTAATTAACCATGCCACTGCTGCTGCCGCTGCTGCAACTTGTGTTACCACCAATGCATAACCAGCGGAACCATTTGCACCCAGTGCAGAACCACCGTTGAAACCGAACCAACCTACCCATACAAGGCTTGCACCGATGACAGTTAGCGTTAGGTTATGTGGTGCCATAGATTCACGGCCAAGCCCCATACGTTTACCAAGCATGTACGCTGCAACGAGACCCGCAACACCTGAGTTGATGTGAACAACCGTACCACCCGCAAAATCAAGCGCACCGTCGTTACCTAACCAACCACCGCCCCATACCCAGTGGGTAATTGGTGCATAAACCACGACACTCCAAATTGCGATGAACGCAACGAAAGCACCGAATTTCATACGTTCTGCAATCGAACCGCTAATAATGGCAACGGTAATGATGGCAAATGTCATTTGGAAAATAACAAAAAGAATCTCTGGAATCGTACCGGACAAGGCTTCTGTGGTGATGCCCGACAACATAAATTTGTCTAAGCTACCGATAAAGGCATTGCCTTCACCAAATGCTAAGGTATAACCCACAATCACCCACGTTAAACTCACGACACCCGCAGCAACAAAACTGTGTGCCATGGTGCTGAGTACATTTTTCTTACGGACCATACCGCCGTAAAACAATGCTAAACCGGGAATTGTCATGAGTAAAACAAGTGCAGTGGATACTAAAATCCATGCTGTATCACCTGTATCGAGCTTAGGTTCTTCTTCTGTAGGTGCTGGTTCTGCAGGTGCTGGCGCTGCTTCAACTGGAACTGCAGCTTCTGTTGTATTTAGCGTTGTTGTATTTGCAGTATCAACTACTGTGACTTCTTCTGTAGGTGCTGTTGCGCTTTCTTCAGCCCACGCAACAGAACCACCTAAAAGTGCACTGGACAAGCCGAGTGCAATTAGCATCTTTTTCATTCGTATCCCCCGACCTGATTTTCTGAGTTATTAGCTACTCAGCAAACTTCATGCCAATTTTTTAAACGGCATCTGCACCTGTTTCACCAGTACGGATACGGATGACTTGTTCCAGATTGCTTACAAAAATTTTACCGTCGCCAATTTTTCCTGTGCTTGCAACACGAGTAATTGATTCAATTACGGTATCGACCATTTCATCACTGATTGCGATTTCGATTTTTACTTTTGGTAAGAAATCAACCACATATTCAGCACCACGATAAAGTTCAGTGTGACCTTTCTGGCGACCGAAGCCTTTAACTTCAGTGACAGTGATCCCTTGAACACCATTTTCAGAGAGTGCTTCACGCACGTCATCTAATTTAAAAGGTTTTACAATTGCAGTTACGAGCTTCATGTTTTGTTTTCCTTCGGCTTATTTCACCTGTAAGGTTTTATGTTCAATTTTCATGCCAATATGACTACAGTCGGGGGAAAATAGTCAGCCCAGCATGAGATTTCTTTATAACCTATTTTATACGGATAATCTTGCGTATGCTTATAAAAATAGACGTTTTTACTAGAAGAATTACGATTTTACTGATCGATTAAACGCATATTTGAATGAAAGCACTATGGTCATGAATGTGGCGATGTTAAACTGCTGCCACCAAATCACTGAGGATGGTCTAAACAATGATTGAAACCTTATTACAAGCGATATTAGAACAAATCGATCAGCCGAAAAAAGACGTCGAACATAATCTTCGCAGCTTACTCAATGAAGCTGTGAGCAAAATGGATCTCGTGTCGAAAGAAGAAATCGAACGCCAACGTACTGCACTGAATAATGCCAATTTACGTTTAAATGAATTGTTGAAACACGTCGAAGAACTCGAACAAAAAATTCAGAACAAAAAATAAGCACCTTTTTAGTGCAACAAAAGACGCATAACGATTAAAAATAATGCACCATAACGGAACAATAATATGTCTTTTGCCAAAATCTATACTCGGGGTTTGCTCGGCTTAAATGCACCCCAAATTGAAGTTGAAGTTCATGTCAGCCAAGGCCTACCGTCATTGACCATTGTGGGCCTACCTGAGGCCGCCGTCCGTGAAAGTAAAGACCGTGTCCGCTCTGCGATTATTAATAGCGGCTTTCAGTTTCCGACCAAACGTCTGACCATTAATCTAGCACCCGCAGATTTACCCAAAGATGGTTCACGTTTAGATCTCGCCATTGCTTTAGGGATTCTGATCGCGTCGGGACAACTTCCTGAAAATGCAGCAGATGGTTTTGAATTTATTGGAGAATTGGCACTTGATGGTTATTTACGACCTGTCAGTGGCATCTTAAGTATAGCCATTGCCTGTCAGCATATCGGGCATCATCTGATTCTACCGGCACTCAATGCCGATGAAGCGGCACAACTGCCGGAGTTCCAAGTCTTTCCTGCACAGCATCTTAAGGATGTGTGTGAACATTTAAGTCGTTCAGCCTTAATCAGTAGCCACCCTTCAACATCGTCAGCCAATCAACACAATTACCCTTTTGATTTATCTGATGTGAAAGGTCAACTGAGACCACGTCGTGCTTTAGAAATTGCGGCGGCTGGCGGTCATTCCCTACTATTTCGTGGCCCACCGGGTACAGGAAAAACCCTACTCGCCTCACGTTTGGCTAGCATTCTTCCGCCCTTAGATATGCAAGAAAATTTGCAAGTCGCGAGTATTTATTCCATTGCAGGTGCAAATCATCATTTTGGGCAGCGTCCATTTCGTGCGCCACACCATACTGCATCTGCGATCGCCCTCGTCGGTGGCGGATCAAATCCTAAACCGGGTGAAATCACCTTGGCACATTTAGGGGTTTTATTTTTAGATGAGCTGCCTGAATTTGATCGAAAGGTATTGGAGGTATTACGGCAACCACTCGAATCCAAAGAAATTGTGATTTCACGGGCTTCTCGTCAAATCACCTTCCCTGCGAATTTTCAATTGATCGCAGCAATGAATCCTTGCCCATGTGGCTATGCCTTTAACCAAGACAGCCGTTGTCAATGTAGTGCTGAAAGTATTAAACGCTATCAAAACCGTATTTCAGGTCCATTATTAGATCGTATTGATTTACATATAGATGTCCCGCCACTGGCAGCGCATGAATTACAAAGTTCGCAAGAGGTTGAAAACTCAAGTACGGTTAGGCATCGTGTCATTCAAGCTTATGAGTTACAAATAGAGCGTCAGCAAAAATCCAATATGGCACTGACGCCGACGCAATTGGAGCAACAAGCAGTTTTGGATGCTACTGCACAGAATATTTTACAGTTAGCCCAGCAGAGAATGAATTTATCTGCGCGTGCCTATCATCGGGTGTTACGTGTTGCCAGAACCATTGCCGACTTGGCTCAAAGTGAACACATTCAAGCTCAACACGTTTCTGAAGCACTGTCCTATCGAAGCCAACTCAATGCTTAAAAAAATGGCGACCTAAGGTCGCCATTTTTAATGCTCTTTAAAATTAGAATTCGTATTTCAAACCAAATACGACTTTATTCTTTTGTTTTTCATCCGCACGGTCATAACCACCAACTGTGTAATTCATGCTTGCGGTAACACCTGTATCTGCTAAAGGCTTGCTTAGACCAATATCAAAGTGACGGAAACCAAAGCTTTCTGTTGTTCCTAAATTTTCTTCAAAATCACCTGAATCTTGATATGCATATAAACCAAGCGCGGTATCTAGACTGAAGTCTTTAGGAAGTGCATAGCTATATGATGCTTTGATATAAGTATCACCTGCATTACCCCATGAAACATCTTCAAGCAAAGTTTGCGCTGTTAAGCCAAAATCTTTATAGCTTAGCCCAAGCATTGTTTCTAAACCGTTTGCATCACTTGTATCAATATCATAGTAATAGTAGTAAGTTAGACCTGCTGTGTAACCAAGATCATCATTAATTGAACCGTTATAGCCCGCATAAAAATCATTTTCAAAACCATTCGGTAGGTCATCACCATAGTTTAATGTTGAACCCCACCAACCTGCATAGAAGCCTGATGCATGGCTATAATCCAAACCACCTTGGATTGTCGCATCTTTATTTTCAGGCACATTGGTAATACCACGTAAATTATAGCTAGACAGTACGCCGATATTTCCAGATACAGAATGCTCTGAAGCAGGTGCTTCAGCAAATGTAAACGTCGATGCTGCTCCAAGTACAGCGATTGATAAAGCTTTAAGTGCAAATTTCATGGTTTGTTCCCCCACATCGTGCGACGACGTATTTTTTGGTTATTTCGTTGAACTCAATGAGGTATTAGCAAGCGCTGTGCCATGTTTAAAAATATACACATATTTTTTTTATAAAGGTCACGATTTTGGCTTTCATAAAACATATAAGATACTGTTTTTATTTGTTATTTTTTAATTACTCTATTTAACTATTTTTCTCTAAATTTTTTTTTAGAATGCAGATTGTCAACTATTCAGATTATTTAAATCCTTAGGTTGATAGTTGTAACAGGATTTTAAAAATGCGCTTTTTTGAGTATATTTTTTCAACACCGATCTCAAAAATGCATAAAAAAAGTGCACAATCACCATTGTGCACTTTCAAAAATATGACCGAATACGATCAACTCGTTAATGTTAGAAAGAATAGGTCAATCCAACCACAACGTTATCGTCTAATTCCTCGCCTTCACGATCTTTACCGCCCCATACATAGTCAGCAGCAATTTCAAATCCAGTATCCGCAATCGGTTTACTCAAGCCTAAACGTGCTTCAGTGAACACCACATCTTCTGTGGTTGTTAATAGGCTATCATCACGACTGTCATTAAAAACAGAAACACCAAGCGATGAATTTAATGAAACATCATAAGGTAATGCATAGCTATAAGCAGCATTCAGATATACATCTCCTGCGTTGCCATAATTAACATCAGACAACAATACAGCCATGCTTGCAGTTAAATCTTTATAACTTATGTCCTGAATAAATTCGACGCCCGTTGTGCGACGCTTTTCAGATCGGTCGTCGTTATAAACAGTACCGCCACCTTGATAGACATAGGCCATCACTTGTGACTTATAGCTCCAATCTTCATTCAGTTCACGTCCATATCCAACATAGAAATCATGTTCAAAACCATGTGACTGACTGTCGTCCGTAGGGTCATAGTTGAGTGTAGACCCCCAATAGCCCGCGAACAGCCCACTGTTGTGTGCATATTCAAGTCCGGCTTGTAATGCCGCTTGATCATTTTCTTCACTCGCACGGTACACATATTTGTTTACCACGCCTAAACTTCCAGACCAATTCCCTTGTGCAGTTGTGGCTTGTTCAGTTTGTTCTGCAAATGCAGGGATTGTACCTAGGGTCACTAAAATACTTAAAATTGCTATTTTATAAAATTGAATCATGTTTAGTCCCCACATCGGATCGATCGTGGATTGGGTTGAGTAAAATTTAGCGCCGATTTTAATCGATTTTACCGCACTGTATAGCCCCTTTTTTCTTATTTTGATCAATTAAATCATTTAAAAACAAAGGTAAGATTATATAAAATAGTAAAAAATAAGCTATTGATTCATAAAATATCTTTTATCGTGTTCCAGTCTTTAACAATGATTTAATGTTTTAATTTATATGTATTTATCACGATTATTATCATCTTTTATTGAGCTAGATTTTAAGGAAAACATTTCTGACGACTTCGCTAAAAGTCATTCTCTATTTACAAAAAAACACGCCAACAGTGCTTACTTAGCCTGAACATTGATGCCATGCACCTCAGCAGTTTTTATACTTTTTGATCAAAATACCAATTTAAATTCAGCACAAATTGTCGCGAAGAGTAATGATAAATCAGCAAGTTAAATGAAAGTTTTTACCGTTTTTTATATTTTTTTATGATAAGCAATGAAGAAACTTCTCTTTAGCTTAATATATATTCAATTTAAATAAACTATTTGTTAAACAACAATAACATACGAAACATTTGCTTATTACAGATTGACCGATGATCTGAATGTTTTCTAACTTTAGTGTAATAAGCGCATTAAAAATAGTGATTTTTTTAAGAAAAAATATACAATCGCACTACATATTAACCAAATTTGCATGAGGCTCTCTCCCAATGCTTAAAGCTCAACAACTAACACTTGCAGTATTAGTAAACGCTGCTCTTATTTCTACTGCTTTTGCTAGCGAACAAAGTGAATCTAAAGGCTTTGTGGAAGATGCTGAAGGCTCTGTATTGTTCCGTACAGGTTACATCAACCGTGACAAAACCAATTACATTGACAATGATACTAGTGCAGTAAAACGAGTAACAGATACCAGCTCAGCTGCTCAGTCTGCGATTGTAAAACTTGAATCTGGTTTTACAAAAGGTATTATCGGCTTTGGTGTAAATGTTACTGGCGACGCTTCATTCAAATTAGGCAGCAATGATAATGCTGGCAATGGCATGATTCCGCTTCATAACGGCGGAGCTAAAGATGCAAATGGTGATGTAGACGCCTATGACCATTGGGCGCGTGGCGGAGCTAGCGTTAAAGCACGAGTATCAAATACAACTGTTGAATACGGTACCCAAGTTCTAGATCTTCCTGTACTTGCGTCTAATACAGCACGTATGGTTCCAGAATATTTCACTGGTGTTCTTGCGAAAAGCCGTGAAATTGAAAATCTAGAAGTTATTGCTGGTAAATTCACAGAGAATCAATATTCAGACCAAATTAATTCTGACGGTAACGATCTAGATCGTGCTGTGGTTTGGGGTGCAAAATATAAGTTTAACGACCAACTTAATGCATCTTACTATGGCTTAGATAGCAAAAATGCGTTGGATCGTCATTACATTAATGCTAATTACACTATTCCGTTAGCTGAAAAACGCTCTTTAAATTTAGACTTTAGTGGTTATCACACAGAATGGGACAAAGCCGCTTCAACCTCTTCTTCATCACTTGGTGCTACAAATGTAGATGGCCGAAGCAATAATCTATGGTCATTGGCAGGTACATTAAATCAAGGCGCTCACTCAGTCATGCTGGCTTACCAACAAAACACTGGTAACACAGGTTATGACTATGGTAGCAATGCTGACGGTGCGCAATCTATTTATGTAGCCAACTCTTACCTTTCTGACTTTATTGGTAACCATGAGAAATCGGCACAAGTTCAATATAACTTAAACTTTACTGATTATGGTGTGCCAGGCTTGAACTGGACTTCTGCATTCGTTTATGGCTGGGATATTAAAGTCAACAATTCAGCAAAAGAAGGTCAAGAGCGCGAATTCTTTAACCAAGTGAAATATACTGTTCAATCTGGTTTTGCTAAGGACGCAAGCTTACGTGTACGTCATTCTTACTACCGCGCAAGTGATAACTACCAAGCTGGTAACTATATCGGTGATACAAACGAATGGCGTTTATTCTTAGACATCCCTGTGAAATTATTTTAATTTCGCAGCTACTCTAAGATAGCGAAAAAAAAACCTGCACACTGTGCAGGTTTTTTTTTATGAGCATCGATTTTATATAAAAACGATACTCAGCTTAAAACAATATTATTTGTTCGCAGCTTTGTAAGCTTCAATTGAGCTAAGTACTTCTTGTTTCGCAACATCAGCACCTTCCCAACCACTTAACTTAACCCACTTACCAGGCTCTAAGTCTTTGTAGTGTTGGAAGAAATGTTCAATTTGATTGATCAATAATGCAGGAAGATCTGTATATTCTTGAACATCTTTATAGAGCGGAGTCAATTTGTCGTGTGGAACAGCAACGAGTTTTGCGTCAACACCACCGTCATCTTCCATGTTCAATTTACCAACAGGACGGCAACGAATTACAGAACCTGGCTCTACTGGATGTGGAGTTACCACAAGTACGTCTAGTGGGTCACCATCCAAAGATAATGTATTTGGAACATAACCATAGTTCGCTGGGTAGAACATTGCAGTACCCATGAAACGGTCTACAAATAACGCATCAGAATCTTTATCGATTTCGTATTTGATTGGTGCTGCATTTGCAGGAATTTCAATAATGACATAGATGTCGTTTGGTGCATCTTTACCCGCTGGGATATTGCTGTAGCTCATAGCATCACTCTTTAAACAAAGTTAAATCTTTTAATCCGGCACAATTATAACGGTTTTATCGCTTTTTTTGTGATTTTAGCGATCATGCTGATAATTTAATCATCAAGCAGAACATTTAGCTTAATTTAATGACCAATAACATCAGGCAAATTGGGCACAACATCGACAAGGTCCAAATGATCGAACGTAAAGTTGCCCAATTGGCTAAATAACATAACCCATAAATGACGCGTAAAACGAGATAGGCAATCCCAAAGGTCATGATGTATTGCTGATGAATCACCATGTATTCAGCCATTAAAATAGCTGCAATAAATAATGGTAAACTTTCAAAACTATTTTGCTGCACTGCATGTGCACGGCTCGCCAATCCTGTTGAGCGCGCTAAAACTTCACGTGGATTTTGATTATCACTTGACTTAAAACCTGCAGCTCGCTTCGCAATAAATGTAAATACATATGGCAGTAAACAAGCGGCCAAAATGAGATAGATGATCCCACTGATGCTGTGCATGTGTTTTTTCTCAGGAAGATTTTTATGGCTGCTATAATACCATGGCATTTCGTGAATAATTTTTGTTAAATATAGTGTTTTTATAATCGGCAGATGAAAGGATCCTCTATGAGTACTTCTGATCAAGATCAATTATTTGAAGTTCTTGAAGAGCAAAAACGCCATCAGCTTCGCGTCGATCGTGTTTTAAAAATTGTCATTCCTGTGACTGCATTTTTACTTGCTGTGATCTGTGCCAACTTAAATGTATGGTCGACTGTTTTCAGCTTTGTCATCATGTGGATTGCATTCTATGCAGTTTCCATCAAGCAACTTCCCCTTTGGCATTGGGTCATTGTCATTGCACTATATTGTTTAGTCGACAATATTTTAACCTATGGCAGTTATAACCAATCTGGCTTTAGTCGTCAGTTCGGCGCGATGTTTATCTTCTTAGGTGTTTTTGGAGTAGGACGTCGCTACTTTGATCGCTGGTCGATGAATAAAGGTAATCTTTAATGATCTAAATTAAAAGCGATAAAAAAAGCGCCCGAAGGCGCTTTTTTTATGCATTGTATTATGCTGTTTTACGCAAATCTTTACGTAGAATTTTACCAACATTCGATTTTGGCAATTCATCCATAAATTCAACATAACGTGGGCGTTTATAGCCAGTTAAGTTTTCTTTTGCGAATGCCAAAACTTCTTCAGTCGTTAAAGATGGATCTTTTTTCACAACGAATAATTTAGGTACTTCACCTGATTTTTCATCAGGAACACCAATCGCAGCAACTTCTAGTACTTTTGGATGTTTTGCAACAACTTCTTCAATTTCAGAAGGATAAACGTTGAAACCCGATACCAAAATCATGTCTTTTTTACGGTCTACAATCTTCACATAACCGCGTGGATCCATGACACCAATGTCACCTGTACGGAAGAAACCGTCCGCCGTCATTACTTTGGCAGTTTCATCTGGACGGTTCCAATAGCCTTTCATGACTTGAGGACCACGAATCGAAATTTCACCTTGCTCACCTTGAGCAACTTCATTGCCATCATCATCTAAAATAGCAACTTCAGTCAGTGGCAATGGAATACCAATCGTACCGCTGAATTCCATTGATGCTGGAGGGTTTGCAGTTGCAACAGGTGAAGTTTCTGATAAACCATAACCTTCGATGATATTGGTACCGGTAACTTTCTTCCACGCTTCTGCAGTCGAAGGAAGTACTGCCATACCACCACCCATCGCCATTTTTAGCTTGCTGTGGTCAAGTTGCTTGAACTCTTCATTGTTCACCAAAGCGTTGAATAATGTATTCACTGCTGGGAAGAATGAAGGTTGGTATTTACGTAATTCTTTCATTACCGCAGGTAGATCACGCGGGTTAGGAATCAATACGTTTGCCTGACCTTTGTACATACCGTAAAGTGCACACACCATAAATGCAAAGATGTGATACAGCGGTAATGCACAGAAGATACGATCATCTGGCTGACCATCTTGCTGACCAAATTTACTTTGGAAAATACCATCACACTGCAACATGTTTGACACAAGGTTACGATGAGTCAATTCTGCGCCTTTAGATACGCCAGTTGTACCACCAGTATACTGAAGTACCGCAGTATCACTTAAAGTCAGGTTTGGACGCTTGTAATTATTTGCACTCACTTTAGACATTGCTGCATTAAAGCGAATATGACCTGGGATGTTCCAAGCTGGAATTTGTTTACGCACTGAACGTAATACAAAGTTAACCAATGTACCTTTCAGTGTACCGAGCATGTCGCCCACAGATGCCACGATCACGTGTTTTACTGGGGTTTTACCAATAATCGCTTGGTAAACAGATGCAAAGTTTTCAATAATAACAAGAGCTTCTGTTCCAGAGTCATTCAATTGATGCTCAAGCTCACGAGAGGTATACAGTGGATTCACGTTGACCAATACCAGTCCAGCACGGAATACACCTAATGCAACAACAGGATATTGAAGAACATTCGGCATCATAACTGCAACGCGTGAACCTTGTGCCAAACCTAAACTTTGCAAATAGGTTGCAAATTTACGGCTTGCTTCATCAAGTTCTTTAAAAGTTAAGACTTTATCCATGAAGATAAAGGCATCTCTTGAGCCAAACTTCTGAAAATTACGCTCAAAAATATCGACCAATGAGGTATTTTCTGCGGGTAATTCTACAGTTTCTGGAATCCCTGTCTTTTGGTATTCAGCGAACCAAATCTTTTCCATAACGCCCAATTCTCCTGTCGTAATCCTTAGTAATCCAACTGTTTTTTTTCAATATTAAGCGGTCATTATTTAACTTGTTTGTGCTTAATATTGCATCCATTTCACGAATAACAGCATATATAACGTATTTCGTTCCATGGATGCTAGTATTATCTTTGAATGAACAGTTTATTTGCTTTTTGATATCCACGTGGTAACAACACGCCTTTCGATGCACGTTTACCCACATATTTTTGCAGATCGTCGCCTTTAAGCTTTAATTGTTGATTTCCTGCAAGCACTTGAATTATTTCATCTAAATTCAAAGTTGTCATGGATACAATTTGATCTTTTTCCTCAAGTTGTATCAATTTATTACCTTTACCCTTATTCAATACTGGTAATTCATCAAGTTCAACCAACAGCAAACGACCCGCAGAACTGAGGAGTGCAAGATGTGTTGCATTCTCAATCGCTGTTAAATTCATGACCGCCGCGCCTTCAGATAAACTAAGGAAGGCTTTACCCGCTTTTGCATTGGTATCGAGGTTTTTGGCTTGGGTTTTAAAGCCATAGCCTTTACTACTCATCGCCAAGACTTCTGTTTCATCTTCAGCAATAAATACTTGTTTAAAGCCGACACCACTTGCAGGTGCAAGTTTAGAACTCAGAGGCTCACCTAAACCACGCGCGGATGGTAAAGTATTGATGCCCAAAGCATAGCTACGACCGGCATCATCTAAGACATAAACGCGTTGATTTGATTTACCTTGCGCATGGCTGAGATATTGGTCACCTGCACGGAAATTTAAGTTCTCAGCATCGACTTCATGACCTTTCGCCGAGCGAATCCAACCCGCTTCAGACAACACCACAGTCACAGGATCAGCAGGAAGCATATCTTGTTCATTAATCGCATGGGCTTCTGCACGTTTCACAATTGGAGAACGGCGGTCATCACCAAATTTCTTCGCATCTTCTTTAAGTTCATTAATGATCAGTGCTTTTAATGACTCAGGGTTCGCCAATTGTTCACGAATAATGGCTGCTTTGGCTTCCAATTCTTCTTGTTCACGGCGCATTTCCATTTCTTCAAGTTTTGCCAAATGACGTAACTTAAGTTCTAAAATCGCTTCGGCCTGAATTTCATCGATATTAAAATGCGTCATCAACACCGGTTTAGGCTGATCTTCTTCACGAATAATACGAATCACTTCATCAATATTCAGATAGGCAATGATCAAGCCTGCAAGTATATGTAATCGTTTTTCAATTTTATTCAGATGATAAGTCAAACGACGTGTTACGGTATTTTTACGGATTTCAATCCATTCCAACAAAATACGGCGGATTGATTTCACTTGCGGACGACCGTCAGCGCCAATCATGTTCATATTGACACGATAGCTCGACTCTAAGTCAGTGGTTGCAAATAGATGACTCATCACCGATTCAGCATCAATACGATTCGAGCGCAGGACAATCACTAAACGTGTTGGATTTTTATGATCTGACTCATCACGTAAGTCCGTGACCAATGGCAACTTCTTCGCCTGCATTTGATCTGCAATCTGCGTGATCACTTTCGAACCTGAAACCTGATACGGTAACTCCGTAATCACGATTTCATTTTTCTCAATGCTGTACACCGCACGAGTTCGATAACTACCGCGACCCGTGGTTTGAATTTTAAGTAATTCTTCTGGAGAACTAATAATTTCCGCACGTGTAGGCAAATCAGGTGCAGGAATATATTCTGCGACTTTTTCATCGGTTAAATTAGGATTGCGAATTAAGGCGATCGTACCCTTCACCACTTCACGTAAGTTATGCGGTGGAATATCCGTTGCCATACCCACAGCAATACCCGTTGTGCCGTTGAGTAAAATATTTGGAACACGTGCCGGTAAATTCACTGGCTCTTTCATCGAACCATCAAAGTTATCCTGCCAATCACAGGTCCCTTGTCCTAACTCTGACAGTAATAAATCACTATAAGCAGACAGTTTCGCTTCGGTATATCGCATCGCTGCGAAGGATTTCGGATCATCTGGTGAGCCCCAGTTTCCCTGACCTTCAATAAATGGATAGCGATAACTAAACGGCTGCGCCATGAGTACCATAGCTTCATAACAAGCTGAGTCACCGTGAGGATGGTATTTACCCAGTACATCACCAACCGTACGTGCAGATTTTTTTGGCTTACCCGTTGGCTTTAACCCGAGTTCACTCATCGCATAGACGATACGACGCTGAACGGGTTTTAGACCATCACTGATATGTGGCAATGCACGATCCATAATCACGTACATGGCGTAGTTGAGATATGCTTGTTCGGTAAATTCTGCTACGGAACGGTTTTCTGTCGCATGATGCGCAAGGCTTGTCATAACAACCTGTAATCCTAAATTGTTCGTTCTTTATTGGGTTCTTATGCTATGTCGCAGGTGTCCCCTATACAAGGGGATGATCTAACACTCTGCGACAAATTGTGTCTTATGGCGTAAAAATATCCATTTTATTCACCATGATCAACTAAAAATTCAACAGTCTTTATAGACCGATGGATTCTAAAGTTTTGCCCTTGGTTTCTTCACCTAAAACCAGAATCACCACGGCAACTGCAATTAAGACTGCAGTAAACATCATAAAGACATAGCTAAAACCATGATCCATATCCATCATATGTGTCACAGCAAAAGGCGCGGCAATGCCCCCGATCCGACCAATGGCACCCGCCCAGCCCGAACCAAAGGCACGAATATTGGCCGGATATTGTTCTGGTGTATAGGTATAAAGTACGCCCCAAGCACCGAGATTAAAGAAAGACATTAAACAGCCCCAAATCACAATCTCTGTCACACTGCCAGACTGACCGAAGAAATATGCCGAAATGGCACACATCCCAATGAAGCCCGCCAAAGTAGCTTTACGACCCAATTTTTCGACCAACCATGCCGCTGCAATATAACCCGGCAATTGTGCCAAAATCATGACCAAGACATATTCAAAGGATTGAACAATGGTGTAGCCTTCTTTGACCAATAAACTTGGTAACCACGTAAAAATACCGTAGTAAGAAAAAACGATACCGAACCAAATGAGCCAAAGCATTAAAGTACGACGTGCAAAAATGCCTGACCAAAGCTGTGAAAAACTGATGTTGTGCTTTTCTGCAACCGGTTTGACCTCAAAAATTTCAACAACTTGCACACCACATTTGGCTTCAATCTTTTTCACCAATGCGTGTGCTTCATCAAAACGTCCACGGTTAATCAAATAAGGCACCGATTCGGGCACCATTTTCCAAATCACGATCGCATATAACGCAGGAATACCGCCAATCAAGAACGCTGCATGCCAGCCAAAATCAGGAATAATAAAGCGTGAGACCAATGCAGCAACCAACCAGCCCAGTCCCCAAAAACTTTCTAGTAAGACAATAAAACGGCCACGCACATGCGCTGGAATATATTCACTGACCAAAGTCACCGCGACTGGGAGTTGTCCACCTAAACCTAAGCCGACAATAAAACGAAATACCAACAACCAAGTTAGATTAGGTGCAAACGCACATGCAGCGGTGGCTAAGCTATAAATCACCAATGTCCATGCAAAGACTGTTTTTCGGCCGAAGCGATCTGCCAGTCCTCCAGAAAACACCGCGCCGATCGCCATCCCAACAAAACCAATCGAAACCACCCAACTTTTATCATTTGGCGTCATGGCCCAATCTTCAGCCATTTTCGCTAAGATAAAGGAAATGAGTCCCGTATCCATGGCATCAAACATCCAGCCAAGGCCAATAACCCAAAGTAAAGTGTAGTGAAACTTACCGATGGGTAAGCGTTGTATACGTGAGACTAAGTCCATAACAAGATCTCTGAACTGGTGGAAGGATGAACACTGCTTTCCCAACAGGATGTATGATTTTGCGTTTTTTAGTATAGATCCATGCAAAAGACCGACCATTGATCCGTCTTTTTAGCATTTTAATGTGATGTTATAGCAACGCGGCTACGACAAATCTTTTGAAGATACTGACTGATCATCATCATCTTTATAAATAAATTTAGGCATTTCTAAGCCAAAGTAAATGGCGATCAGACGTAAGGTGAAACCGAAAATGAGCGTCGCAATGACGGTCAATTCTAGCGATAAGCCAATCTCAATGCAGAGCCAATAACAAATCACGGACACAAAAGAAATACTGGCATAAAGTTCACGACGGAACACCAGCGGGACATCGTTACATAGAATGTCTCGTAAAATACCGCCAGAGACACCAGTTAGTACCCCTGCTACCGCAGAAACCACAAAACCATGTCCCATTTCTAAAGCGATTTGACAGCCAATAATGGTAAAACCAATGAGACCCAAGGCATCGAGAACCAAGAAGATATTACGAAGATGACGCATCCACTTTGCAATCAGGATGGTGACAAATGCAGCAAAGCAGGTCAGCATGAGATATTCTGGATGCTTAACCCAAGTCAGTGGATAGTGCCCAAGCAGCACATCACGAACCGAACCGCCCCCCAGTGCCGTGACACAGGCAATCAATGTTACCCCAAACCAGTCCATACTCCGCCGACCCGCAGACAATGCACCTGTCATTGCTTCTGCCGTGATTGCGATAATATAAATAACGGTAAGTAACATCGCCCTTCTTCCACTGAGGGTTGAGATGCGCGCTATTCTAAGCTAAATCTGCTCAAATGTTATAAAAATTGCGCACAACATTGTTTAAATTTTCGTCCAGAACCACAAATACAGGGTTGCTTCATGGTGATTTGCATCTCTGTGGTCGGATCAAGGAAATACCAGCGCTGCTCGAACTTCACAAAGTGTGAAATTTCATGATGTACCTGCGCTTGCTGCCCATCGTGATAATGGGCTTTAAATTCAACTTGAGCATGATTTTTATCGAGCTTTTCTTGGGCTTGTACCACCTCGAGCTTTAACCATTGATTGGCCTGACTCCACGCTGCAATGGCACTCACATCCAAGGCTTGCTGCTGTCCAATTGCAGTTGTTTGTACAATATAATCAATCTCATGTTGTGCAAATGCACTATAACGTGAACGCATCAACTGCTCTGCAGTTTGTGCATTTTCACGCCCCGCATGTAAGGGCTGACAACAGCTAGCATACTCACCTTTGCCACATGGACACTGGACTTGTGACATATTTGTTTCCATAAAAAATAGCCTGACAATGCAGGCTATTTTAACGGATCTTTCCACACAATTTTCATCAGTAGATCCGTATCGATTCAAATAAAAGAATGATACACGGTAAGGTCATCCGCAAGTGTTTGAGACAGGACTACTTCTAATCAAAAATGTTTTTGCAATGCTTTGAATAATTTGACGGTAGTGAACGAGTTTTGCGGATGACAATGGTTTTGGGTACTTTTGCCGAAACAAAAGTACCTCCAGCCGAAGGCTAATCCCTTTATTTAAACCCTAGATGTAAGACTCCGTCGAATAGACTTAAAAATCATTTTAAAAATGCGTAATTACTTTTACGTGCGTAACATCAGTGATCTATATAGATTACCCCCCGATACGCAACTTAATCTTCAGTTGGCATGGGAATGACATGCACTTTTTCAATCTTATGACCATCCATCGTGACCACTTCAAAGATGTGTTCATCCGCTTTGAATTTTTCACCATTGGCCGGTAAGCGGCCCAAATGGAATAAGATATATCCGGACAATGTCGAATACTGTTCAGCATCATCCACCAAGTCACGACCCAACAATAAAGACACATGACGAATGTCAGTTGAGCCATCGAGTAACAATGAACCATCATCGAGACTTTCTGCTGCCGTCTCTGGTTCATCTTCATCAGGGAACTCACCAGCAATCGCTTCTAAGACATCAATCGGTGTTGCAATCCCTTCAATTGAACCGTATTCGTTCAACACCAAAGCCATTTGCAACGGCGCTTGACGCAATTGTTCCATCACCATCAAAACTTGTGCATTTTCATGCACCACCACTGGCTCACGGAGATGTTTTTCGAAATCGAGTACGCCCGTTTCAATATAGTCATTCATGACTTTATGAGTCAGTACCGCACCCGCGATATTGTCTAACTCACCATGGGCCACAATTAAACGTGAATGCGTGGTACTGAGTAATTGAGCACGAATCGCCTCAGGTTCTTCATCTAAATCAATCCATTCCAGTTCAGGACGAGGTGTCATCACGGACTTTACTGGACGCTCAGATAAACCCAGTACCCCTTGTACCATGACACTGTGGTAAACCCCATTGTCTTCATCAAAGACTTCATCAGCAAAAGCACGTGTTGCAAGCACATCTTCATTTTCATTTTGATTGTCTGCAACATTTTTCCCACCGAGCATACGCATCACAGCTGAGGCTGTGCGATAACGTAAGTCTGTGGTTGTCACCATTTTTTCCTGATTATGACGCATGGTTTGGTTCAAGAACTCAATCATTACAGAGAAACCAATGGCCGCGTATAAGTAACCTTTTGGAATATGGAAACCAAAGCCTTCGACTAAGAGCGAGAAACCGATCATCATCAAGAAACACAGACACAGAATCACTACCGTTGGATGACGGTTCACGAAGTTCATCAGAGGCTTAGATGCCCACAGCATGATGCCGACAGCAATAATGACCGCAATCATCATGACTGACAGGTGTTTCACCATCCCGACAGCGGTAATCACGCTGTCGAGCGAGAACACAGCATCGAGCACCACAATCTGCACAATCACCATCCAAAACGTCGCATGCACAGGATTTTCTTCCTTTAGCATCGGCTTGTTTTCAAGACGTTCACGCAGTTCCATGGTGCCTTTAAATAGCAAGAACACCCCACCAAACAGTAAGATTAGGTCTCGACCGGAGAATGGATGGTCGAAAATATGGAACAGTGGATTGGTTAGAGTCACCACCCATGCAATTGAGGCCAGTAAGACCAATCGCATACACAGTGCAAGCAATAAACCGACAATCCGTGCGGTATTACGCTGTTCTGGCGGTAATTTTTCCGCAAGAATCGCAATAAAAACCAGGTTATCGATACCTAAAACAATCTCAAGCACCACCAGTGTCAATAAACCCACCCATGCAGAAGGATCGGACATCCATTCAAAGATCATGGTTGTATCTCCTGAATGTTATTCACACGTAGATCATGCTGATTTGAAGATGAAATGCATTGGACATGCGCAAACGCTTTTAATGGCGTTCTTTCTAATATTTTGATGTGTGCTGAGTGACAACAACCACTACCCATGACGGTTCTTTAGCTTGAAATGAAGTTTTAAGTATAGCAAGTTAAGGTAAAAATTCACCCTTTTTTACCAAAGTACAATCTCAGTATGGAAGAATTTAAACCCAGTGATGACATTAAATTGTCATATTTAGCTGCCAATGTAGTGTCATAAAAAATAACATGCTAAGGTAAAATTAAAACGTAATGAATAGCGGATTAAAAATGACAGAAAAACGTGGTAATCCTTCTCCTGCTACAACACAACCTTTAATCGCACTGTATTGCGGCTCCCGCTCTGGGAACAATCCAATTTATCAAGAAAAAGCCATCGCATTGGCGCAAGGCTTGGCTGAACATGGTTTTGGTCTGGTCTATGGTGGCGCCAGTATTGGCCTGATGGGTCAAGTCGCTGACGCTGTGGTCGAACATGGCGGCGAAGCCGTTGGTGTGATTCCTGAGTTTATGTTGGATTATGAAATTGCACATAATCATTTGACTGAATTACACGTCGTGCGCAGTATGCATGAGCGTAAAGCCATGATGGCAGAACGTGCCAGTGCCTTTGTTGCCTTGCCCGGTGGTCTCGGCACATTCGAAGAAATTTTAGAAATCGCCACTTGGGGACAGTTGAATCAACACCAAAAGCCGATGATGCTTTATAACGTCAATGGCTTCTATGATGCACTGATTGCACAATTAGACCATGCGGTCGCTGAAGGTTTCTTGCCGCCGCAGCATCGTGCCAAACTGATCGTATGTAATTCTTCGAAGCAGATCTTTAGTGCACTGAAAAATTTAGATTGCCCGAAAAATTTCGTGGTTTAACTGTATTTTAGATGTCAAAAAGGGGAATAAATTATTCCCCTTTTTTTATTGCTCGATGTCCTAATTCAAATCGAGATCGTGCCGACTTAACCCGACACCACACGATAGAACCATGGCAATGTTGTCGCTAAGAAAATACTCATCAACAAACCAAGCATCAATTTCATCGCATCTTTGCTGACATTTCGTGAAGTTCGATATTTATTCACTTCATGTAAATGCATGGACATGGCAAATTCACGTCCTGCGAGTAAGCCCAAGAACACCCAAGTGGTACTCATTGGAATATTACTCCACTCTTTGAACACCAATAAAATCAAGGCATACATAAAGTCAATAATGGTTGCCGAGCGGATATCAGCCACACCCGTTTTGGTGTCGATAATGCCCTGAATCGCCCCGCCACGTTGGTACAAAATGATCCCAAGCAGTACGATAAACACCACAATTGCAAAAATCAGGAACTCCAGCGGCACCTGACGAGGGACGTAGACAAAAATATTGGCCAAATCCTGAATCAGCCACTGACTCCATAAAAATGCCGTCGAAACCCACTGTAGTCCCACCCAAATATTCGAGGGTGTTTCATCACGTGTTTTACTGAAATAAACCGAGATGCCTTTAATCACAAAACGGTAAATAATAATCGCGACAACAAAAGCTACCGCATAACCCATCATCGACTTAGTTAACATCGACCCAAGACTACTCGGAGAGAAAATCGTTAACACTAAGAATGTGGTGCTGACCGGAATTCCGTAGCGAGTCAAAATGATCAGTAAGATCGGTGGCACAATATAGAGCCACGTGACCCCTTCTGCGGGAAATGGAATCGTTTCTAAACGACCATAAGATGCATCCCCCACACCAGAACTATACCAACCATAAACCAATACAATAGCTAGAATACTGCTGACATAGATCCACAACAGCCACCAAGGGCGATGCGCATTGGATGAAATAAAGGTTCCCAATGTCTGTGGCACATCATTACCGACAATAGAATAGGCCGCGAGACAGAAGCCTATGACCATCAGAATTTCGATTGTCATGAAAATAAAACACCTTTGCCATAAAGAAAAAGCCCTCCAATAAATGAAGGACTTGAACGCATTATGACAGTTTATCTGGCGTTCATACAATTTCGTGCCATGCTTTTCTCGACACTAAAATAAAAACCTCAAATAAAACAAATGCTTTAAACTTTAATTATTTCAATTTAATCTGATAAACCGCCGTGCTACCGCTCACTTCATTTCCAACCACCAACAAAGGTTAAGCATTGGGCAAATCTTTGGCGGCAATAAAAATCAGATCTTCAGGTCCCACATCGCCTTGTTTAATCACATCAGCGCCGAAATTTGTAGTTTCATGTTTTCATTCGTCTTTTATTAAAATATGACCAATTTATAAACATTAGGTTGCATAGAGATGAAACTTTCATTGCATTTTTCTTGCAATTTTTTGGCTCAATTATGCAAAGCTTTTACTACATCTGAATGGCAATATTCATTTAAACTGTTTAAAAATCTCAGCTTTATTGACTTATGAATAGCACGCCAACACATCAGGCTTTACAACCCGAATTTAGACTTCTAGTGCTATTGGTCTCTATTGGCTTTTTTATGCAAGGGCTGGATACGACCATCGTCAATACCGCAATCCCAGCGATGGCAAGAAGTTTGGGCGAAGACCCGCTTCAAATGCATAGTGTGGTCGTGGCCTATGTCTTGTCCGTTGCGGCGTGTATTCCTTTAAGTGGTTGGTTGGCCGATCGTTTTGGTGTACGAAATACCTATTTCACAGCCATTATTATTTTTACGTTAGCATCGCTAGGCTGCGGCATGGCCAATAGCCTGAATGAGCTGCTGGTTTATCGGGTAATTCAAGGTATAGGTGGCGCATTACTGCTGCCTGTTGGGCGTTTGGCGATGCTCAAAGTGATTCCTCGGACACAGTTTTTATCGGCTATGAGTCTGATGAGCCTTGCTGGTTTAATGGGCCCCTTAATTGGTCCTACCCTTGGCGGTTGGATGGTGGAAGTCGCAACATGGCATTGGATCTTTTTAATAAACATTCCAATGGGACTGTTAGGAGTACTTATTACCTTTAAAGCCATGCCCAATGTGACCGAACCGAGCGTACAACGCTTCGACTTTATGGGTTTTTTCTTATTGGTCATCGCCATGGTGGGTTTATCGTTAGGCATTGAAAACTTTGCTAGCCCGCATCTGCCGCTATGGTGGAGCCTGCTATTAGTCGCTGCGGGGATCATCGCCAGTTTGATCTATGCCTTTCATGCACATACCCACGCCAATGCGCTGTTTCGCAGTAAATTATTTCAAAATCGGATCTATGCCATCGGCATTATCGGCAACTTCTTTGCCCGCCTTGGCGGCAATGCCATGCCATTTTTGATTCCCTTAATGCTACAAGTGGCTTTTGGCTTTGAGCCATTTATCACAGGGTTATTGATGATACCGACGGTACTCGGCTCATTGGCATCTAAACCGATTATTCGTCAAATTATTCAACGCTTTGGCTATCGTAAAGTGTTATTGGTAAATACCTTCTTGGTCGGCGCCTGTATTTGCAGTTTTGCACTCTCTACGGCTGAAACCCCCACTTGGTTACGTGCCTTACACTTTTTTATTTTTGGTATTTTAAACTCGCTGCAATTCGTTTCGATGAATACCTTAACCCTCAAAGATTTACCCCAACAAGATGCCAGCAGTGGCAACAGTTTCTTGTCGATGATTATGATGGTGTCGATGAGTATCGGTGTAGCTTTGGCAGGGACTTTAGTCAACGTGTTTACGGCCTATTATGGTCCTGTACAAATCGAAACAGCATTCCATAGCACCTTGATTTTACTCGGCTGTATTAACCTGATTACCGCAGCGATTTTTTGGCAGATTCCTAAACATGTGGATGTCTAAACCTGTGTCATCGGGCAAATCTATGACAGATCAGCCCTTAAAGGGTTATGATAAAAAGGATACTTGGATACATTTTCATGCCTAAAAAAGCCAAATCACGTACCACAAAAAGTTCATTCAAAAAATACAGCCCAATTATTGCACTCAGCGCTATTAGCGGCGTCTTGGTGGTGGCTGGATTGGGTTATTTAGCCGTGATGCCGCATCGCCCTGCGTCTGCAGAAGAATATCCCGTCAAAGGCTTTGATGTTTCCCATCATCAAAAAGATATTCAATGGTCAAAAATTTCACCTAAAAAATACCAATTCGTTTATCTCAAAGCCACAGAAGGTGGCGATTTTAAAGATCGAAAATTTCAAGACAACTGGTTACAAGCACGGGAAAACGGCTTTTTAGTTGGGGCCTATCATTTTTACCGTCTGTGCCGTGATGGCAAGATTCAGGCGGAAAATTTTATTGCTTCCGTGCCGAAAAAAGCCGATGCCCTTCCTCCCGTGATTGATTTGGAATATGACACCAACTGCATTAACACCTACAGCAAAGAGCAGTTACTCAAAGAAATCAGCTATATGCATGATCGCTTGCACCGCCATTATGGCAAACAACCGATTTTTTATACCTCGAAGTCTTTTTATAATATTGTCTTAGCTGGCGAGTTTAAACAGACGCCGCTGTGGGTCCGTGAATATAAAGGCCCACCCGATCTAAAAAACAATCCAAAATGGCTGATTTGGCAACATACTAATCAAGGAAAAATTCAAGGCATCTCGACCACCGTCGATTTAAATGTATTTTCAGGTGATGATAAGGCTTGGACTGAGTTTTTAGACAAAAACGGAGTTTCCCCGATCAAACCCCGTTGATTTATTCACCGACTCAGGACAACATCGAACAAAATAATCCATGAAAACTGAGTCGCAGGATGCGTATTTTAAAAATTTTTCTTATTATATTTTCAGTCTTTATGATCCTCGCCATCGGGATATTGGCATATTTGATCCAACCTTCAGGGACCTTGGCAGCGTTTAAAACGTGGCATTATCAACTTCCCACACAAAGCACTACAGATACTCGCTCAGCGGCGCCCTATCACGTCAAATTCTTTGGCGTTTCCACCTTACTTTTTGACGATGGCCAAGAGCAAATCCTCATCGATGGCTTCTTTACTCGTCCATCGCTTAGTCAGACCATATTCACTCAGATTCAAAGTGATCAGCCTTTATTAAAAAGCTATATCGACCAATACGACTTAAAACGTACACGTGCTATTTTCGTGACTCATTCACATTATGATCATGCGCTCGATATTCCAATGTTGGCCCACCAACTCCCCAAGGCCATAATTGTCGGCTCTAAAAGCACCTTAAATATCGCACGGGCGATGCCAATCAATGAATCACAACTACACGAAGTTCAAGCTTGGCAACCGATGCAAATCGGTAAATTCACCATTACTGCGATCCCCTCGCAACATACTCCGCCAACGGCCGTTAATGATGATTTGGGAGAAGAAATTTCGCAGCCACTGCAACTCCCTGCACATTTTAGTGCGTTTAAAGAAGGTGGATCGTATGATTATCTCATCCAACATGGGCCGCATTACAGTTTAGTCAAAGCCAGTACTGGTGCTGTGCCCAAACAGTTGCAAAAACTAAAAGTCGATACTTTATTTTTAGGCATTGCCCAACTTTCCAAGCAAACGGCAGCGTTTCAACAGCAATATTTCAAAGAAACCTTAGCGATTCTTCAACCCAGTACCGTGATTCCAATTCATTGGGATAATTTTTTCAAACCACTGAATCCAGAGCTCGAATTTTTGCCCCGCTTTGCCGATGACACCCCTCAAAGCCTAAATCTATTAATACAGTCGGCAGCAACTCAAAACACCAAGGTGGTTTTACTCAGTCAACCTGTGTCGTTCGAGTTAAAAAATTGAGGAAAGCGCTAGATTGACTGTGCGATACTGACATTCAATTTTCAGGCACTGATCTAACTAGGCATGAGGAAAATCATACATATCGACATGGATGCATTCTTTGCATCAGTAGAGCTGCGGGAACATCCAGAACTCAAGCAGCTTCCTGTTGTTGTGTCTTCACATCACCCTCGTGCAGTCATCTGTGCCGCATCCTATCCTGCACGTGAGTTTGGTTTACGCTCAGCAATGTCGATGGCACAGGCCCGTAAACTCTGCCCACAGGTCGTGGTGATCGAACCTAATTTTGAAAAATATCGTGCTGTTTCGGCGCAAATTCATGCCATTTTTCAACGCTATACGTCTCTGATTGAGCCGCTATCTTTAGACGAAGCTTATTTGGACGTCACAGAAAATTTACAACATATTCCGAGTGCCACTGAAGTCGCTAGGCGAATTCAGGCAGAGATTTTACAAAGCACTGGTCTAACTGCCTCCGCAGGTGTCGCGCCCAATAAATTTTTGGCTAAAGTTGCTTCTGATTGGAACAAACCCAATGGCATTTGTATTATCAAACCGTCTCAAGTTTTGCATTTCATCCATGACTTGGCACTGAAAAAAATTCCCGGTGTGGGAAAAGTGACTCAAGAAAAATTAAAAGCCATGCAACTCAATACATTGGGTGATTTACAACAAATTGAAGAAGCCGTTCTGATTCATCATTTCGGTAAATATGGCCGACAACTCTATCTGTATGCACAAGGCATTGATGAACGACCGGTCCAATCTAGCCGCGAGCGTCAGCAGATTTCCAAAGAAACCACTTTTGATGATGATCTCACCCTGAACCAATGTCAGCCCTATTGGCCCAAACTGATTGACCAAGTTTGGTCTAGTTTAGAAAAAAAGCAGTTAAGCGCGCGCGGTGTATCGGCCAAATTAAAACTGAAGAATTTCCAAATGCTACAGCACAGTAAAAGTTTTAAAACGTCACTGAATCATCGTGAAGACCTTGCGCAGGTATTGCAGCAATTACTGCATGAAATGCATATTTCTGAGGACGATCGATTTCGTCTGATTGGCGTAGGGGTCTATCAATTAAGTGCGCAAAACCAAGAAACACAACTTTCGCTGCTCTAAAAACTTCAAGAAGATCGTATTTGCTTAAGATTTAGGCAGAAGAACAAAATTAAAGCAATTTGCTATTCACAAAGCCTAAAATTAGAGTACTCTATCAGCGCACTACATTATCCGTGTATGCGCTGAGATGCTGAAAATCACCTTTACTTTCAGCATGCTGTCCTGTGATTGGCGTGACGATCAAATCCGAATATTACAGGGCAACTCTGTTGTCAATCATGGAATACCCCGCTGTATGCCTTCTGCAAAATCTGCTCCAAATCCTCAAAATATTTCACAAAATCAAGAACAACGTGCGCGTAAAGCCGCATTAAGTAGCTTCATTGGTGCCGTAGTCGATTGGTACGATTTTTTACTTTATGGCATTGTTGCCGCACTCATTTTCAAAGATCAGTTTTTCCCCAGTATTGGCAACAATATGGGAACCTTGGCAGCCTTGGCGACCTTTGGCGTCGGCTTCCTGTTCCGCCCCTTAGGCGGCATTGTATTTGGACACTTTGGTGACAAACTGGGTCGGAAAAAAATGTTGGTGCTCACCGTCATCCTGATGGGTATTTCGACGGTCGGCATTGGTTTATTACCCAATTTTGCGGCCATCGGTTGGTGGGCCCCGATCCTGCTCGTGACACTTCGAGCAATACAGGGTTTTGCGGTTGGTGGAGAATGGGGCGGCGCTGCCCTGATGGCTGTAGAAAATGCCCCGAAAGGCAAAAAAGCCTTTTACAGCAGTGGTGTACAAATTGGCTATGGCGTAGGACTTGTTCTTGCAACAGGCGCTGTGTCTTTGATTATTGCCACTTTGGGCGAAGATGCTTTTGCTGATTGGGCATGGCGAATTCCCTTTATTGCCAGTATTGTCTTGCTGGCTATCGCGATGTGGATTCGACGTGATCAAGACGAATCACAAGAATTCATCGACAATGTGGTCAAAGCTCGACAAACGCCGCAAAAATTACCGATTCTGCAAGCGATTAGCCAACACCCAAAAGCCTTTTTCTACATTATTGCGCTGCGCCTGACCGAGTTACTCACCATGTATTTGGTGACGAACTTTGCACTGAATTATTCCACCGCTCAATTGGGCATGGACAAACAGTTCTTCCTCAATATCACCTTAATGGTTGGTGCCATTAGCTGCTTCAGCATTCCCCTCTTTGCGTGGCTAGCAGATCGATTTGATCATCGTAAAATGTGTGTTCTGGGTGGATTGATTGGTGCGCTTTCTGCCTTTCCATTCTTCATGGCCCTTGATGCTCAAAATACTTGGCTGATTATTGTCGGTGCAATTTTCCTTGCCAATATTGCCCATGATATGGTGGTGAGTGTACACCAGCCGATTTTCACCTCCCTGTTTGGTACCACCTATCGCTACAGTGGCGCAGGTGTCGGCTATCAAGTGGCCAGTATTATCGGTGGTGGCTTTACCCCAATGATTGCAGCAGCTTTGGTGATTTGGGGTGATGGTTCATGGCATTATGTAGCAATCTACCTTGCTGTTGGCTGTTTATTGACGGCCTTGGTTGCAGCTACAATGCCTAAAACTCAAGATTAAGTGACCTTTTTGCTTTCAGGATATTCCGCATGACCATCCAACGCCTGCATGTTTCAAAACGCTTTTCCGAAATCGCTATTTCAGGTCAATTGGTCCATTTAGCAGGTCAATTGGCAACAGACCTTGATTTAGACATCAAAGGACAAACACAGCAAACATTTGAGATCATTGATCAATTTCTTGCAGATGCCGGTACAGATAAAAGCCAGATTATGTCAGTGACCATTTATCTGAAAGATATTGAACAGGATTATGCAGCATTTAATGAAGTATGGGATGCGTGGGTGTCAGACATTGAAGCATTACCCAGAACTTGTGTTGAAGCCAAATTATACGACCCGCGTGTACTGGTAGAATTAACCGTCGTAGCCGTTAAGCCTGAATAATCATTAAGCCTAAATAACCATTAAAAAAAAGCATGTCTAAAGACACGCTTTTTTTTGCAAAAGGCTTTGCTCTTTGAATCCCTAAGATCCAATAATTTTGATCTTTTTACGTTCCAAATCTGAATATAAATGATATTTTTTCAAATCATTAACCGGTACAAATGGCGCTTGTACACGCTGCTCATTTAAGAAATCTTCGCGTAATTGAACGTACTCAGGCACATCATCATAACGAATGACACGATAGCCTGCCAAAGCGAGCAAAGCATCTTGATATTGCGACTGCTGCATCCGTTTGAGCACCATTGGATCATCTAAAGCGACGATCGCTAAGATTTGGTGCTGTTCATCGAGGACGACAAAGTCCGCCACCATATTTCGATACTTGTTCCGCGTCCGATAATATTTCGTGGTCAACAGTGCATCAAAAGACACATGCGCAAGGATTGTATGCTTAGGCAAAATTTCTTTTAAACGCGTGTAGGTTAATTGCTCATTAATGTTGAAAATAGCACGTTGTTTCAATGCGCTATCTTGTTGCTTAGAATCACCTTCTAAACTTTTCCAAGCCATTATGAGCACACAGAAGAGTAAAATACTCCCTATTACTATGTATATAGTCATCTCATAATCCTTTATATTTCTTATATTTTTGGTTTTTGACATACTTCTTATGAAGACGAAGTATACAACCAGTATTATTTTTTTAATTTCCTATTAAAAAAAATAACTCTAACTTTCACACAATACGTATTTAAACTGACAAAAAGTTGCAAACTTAAAGCGTTAAACATCACATGCCACTTCGTTCAGAGTAATAGCATCCATTGCTATATATTGATACTTTAGATCATTCGCTAAAACGACAGCAAGTGCATTTCCTCTCACTGTCTGACAATTCCGATAAGCTGTCAAATTTTGCTCGTATTTCATTGAGATAACCGACGCACATATGGCATTAAGCTTGTAACAACATATAAAAATGCAAACTGTCTGATGCTGCCGAGCATATCAGCCATAAAAAAAGACACCGAAGTGTCTTTTTTTATTTCATCATTTTAAGCGCGTGATTTAGGCTTCGATTTTCCTTTGGGTTTCGAACCGCCAAAAGGTTTTTTCGCTTCACCCGTTTCACGCGGCGGCAGACCAGTATGCTGCGTCAAAATTTGACCACGCTCAGGACGCTTCTTGGTATTTGAAGGACGCGATTGAGCAGCCTTCGTCCGATTACCTTGTTCACCTGTACGTTTTTGTGAATCACCCGCAATGCTTGAGTTCTTTTTACGTGCAGATTGGTATTGACCCTCAGCACTGCCAGCCGGTTGATACGTCGGAATCAAATGCTGTTTTGAGTTACCAATCAGATCCTGACGGCCCATTTCTTTGAGCGCTTCACGCAGCAATGGCCAGTTGTTTGGATCATGATAACGCAAGAAGGCTTTATGCAAACGACGGCGTTTTTCACCTTTCACGATATCGACATTTTCGGTATAACGCGCCACTTTAGCCAGCGGGTTTTTACCGGTGTAATACATGGTCGTTGCAGTCGCCATTGGTGATGGATAGAAGGTTTGCACCTGATCGGCACGGAAACCATTCTTCTTCAGCCAAATCGCCAAGTTCATCATGTCATAGTCCGTCGTACCCGGATGCGCTGCAATAAAGTAAGGAATGAGATACTGCTCTTTCCCTGCTTCCTTACTGAAACGATCAAACATTTGTTTGAAACGGTCATAGGTCCCGATCCCCGGTTTCATCATCTTCGATAATGGACCTTTTTCGGTATGTTCAGGCGCAATCTTCAGGTAACCACCAACGTGATGTGTCACCAATTCTTTGACATATTCTGGGTTTAACACCGCAAGGTCATAGCGTAAACCAGAACCGATCAGAATCTTTTTAATCCCCGGCAATGAACGTGCTTTACGGTATAACTGGGTTAAAGGCGCATGATCGGTGTGCAAGTTTTGACACACACCTGGGAATACACACGACGGCTTACGGCAGTTCTTTTCAATCTCAGGATCTTTACATGCCAAACGGTACATATTGGCCGTTGGGCCGCCTAAGTCAGAAATGATCCCGGTAAAGCCCGGTGCGGTATCACGAATTTTTTCAACTTCACGCAAAATCGATTCTTCAGAACGGTTTTGAATGATACGCCCTTCATGCTCTGTAATTGAGCAGAAGGTACAGCCGCCAAAACAGCCGCGCATAATGTTCACAGAGAACTTAATCATGTCAAAGGCAGGAAAACGCGCTTCACCATAAGCTGGATGCGGCAGACGTGCATACGGCAAATCAAACACATAATCCATTTCTTCCGTAGTCAATGGAATCGGCGGCGCATTCAGCCAAACATCACGCTCACCATGCTTTTGCACCATCGCGCGCGCATTGCCCGGATTGGTTTCCAAGTGCAAAATACGGTTGGCATGTGCATACAGTACAGGATCATTCGCCACATCTTCATAGGCAGGTAAACGAATCACCGCCAATTCACGCGGCGGCAATTTATGCTTAATGGCTTTTGATGCAGGCTGCAGCTGCACGATTTGCGTGTCGGCGTCTAAGTTATCACCTTCACGAACAATCGGATTTGCTACCGCTTCTTTTTGGAAGCCTTGATATTGCGTAACGCTGTCTTTGCCTTTTTCGATTTCACAACCTTCAAGGTCTTCGGTCATCACATAAGGGTTAATGATCGGATCGACACGGCCAATCGCATCGACATCATTTGATGCGATTTCAACAAACTTCGCTTTTGAAGCCCGGTTATTTTTATTCACAATAAATGCAGTACCGCGGACATCCGTAATCTCTTGGATTTTTTCACCGCGAGCCAAACGATGCATGATTTCCGTGATTGAACGTTCACCATTACCATACATCAACAGGTCGGCTTTCGAGTCCATCAATACTGAACGGCAGACTTTATCTGACCAATAATCATAATGCGCAATACGGCGCAGCGACGCTTCAATACCGCCCAATAATACAGGCACATCTGGATAAGCTTCACGCACACGCTGGCAATATACCGTAGCTGCGCGGTCTGGACGTTTATTCGGTTGATTATCTGGAGAATACGCATCATCCGAACGGATTTTACGGTCAGCCGTATAACGGTTGATCATCGAATCCATATTGCCGGCTGTTACGCCCCAAGCAATATTCGGTTTACCCAACACACGAAATGCTTCTACATTGGTCCAGTCCGGCTGAGCAATAATCCCGACACGGAAACCCTGCGCTTCAAGGGTACGGCCGATAATGCCTGAACAAAATGATGGATGATCGATATACGCATCACCACAAACCAAAATAAAGTCGCAACTGTCCCAACCGAGTTGATCCATTTCTTCGCGTGACATCGGCAAAAATGGCGCAGGGTCAAAACAAGACGCCCAATATTTGTCGTAATCAAACAACGCTTTTGGCGCAGTCTGCATAGTATAAGCAGTAGACATGGCTAGCAATTCTCGGCTGGCAGATGGAATGATCTGAAAAAAGATCAAAGAAGATGAAAGCCGATCATTTTACCATGAATTCCATTCATCATGCTTGATTATAATTTATACAATAGCTACAGAATCATTGAATTGTTTTATATAGCCATCAGATGTAATAGTGCTGTAGCACGACTATAAAACAAGATTTAAATAAATCATTTGTAACTTTGCTTTAGTTTAAATCAATCTAGAATGTGCCATGAGTTATCGCATTTTTATTCAACATTACAGCCTGTGCCTGTTGAAATTGAATGTGCATTTCAGGTAAATATTTTTCAATATAAATCTTACGCTTATCTATACTGTCTTGAGTCATCAATGGTTTTACATCAAGCATTTGACGGCGTGTCGTTTCCTGCTGATATTTTTGCCAAAAACTCAATGCTGCATTTGGATCAAAGCCCGCTTTCGACATCAGATCAAGTGCAAGGACATCAGCTTCCAGTTCAAATTTTGAAACTTTAGGCAAAAAAACAGCTTGCCCAGTCACACTACTGGCCGCAGTAGCAAGCGTACCGATACCCGCAGTTGAAGAAATCATCGCCACCTGACTTGCAAACAGCAGGGAAATCTTCTCACGATGATGATCACGCAGAGCATGTGCCATTTCATGCGCCATCACAAATGCCAATTCATCTTCATTCAGCTTTAAACTCCAATACAAACCCGTGTTAATGACAATTTTCCCACTTGGAAAACCATGTGCATTTAAATCTTTATTTAAATTCCCACTGACTTGCCAATCCCATTGACTCGAACCTTGACGGTAAAACTCCGCATTTTTTTTGAGTTTATTTAAAACCTGATCCAATTTCGGATCAATGATCAAAAGTTGTTTGTCTTTCGCTTGATGAATAAATTGTTGATACGATCTATCCGCCTGTTTAGTTAATAACTTTTGAGGAACGATAAAAAACTGTTTTCGCTCTGCGCCTGCTGTCCCTAAATTCGTGGTACTTGTACAAGCTGAGATTAAGATAAAAACCAAAGCCATCATTAAAATAGTTATATTTTTCATAATCGCCTTAATTTTAATACCAATATTGATCTATATATATAATTCTATCTAAAAACAAATGCAAAAATATTCAAAAAAACAAATAATTCATATTTATCATATATTTATTATTTTTCAAACTTTTAAAAATGATAACCAAAAATAATTTATTTATAATATTGTGATGTATTTCATTATTATGAGGCACCTTTTAAAAGGCATATTAGACCAAAATTGTATAATCATAAAAATAGTAAACTTAGCCATTTTTATAGCGTTATTTATATTAAAAATAGATGTAAAACGAATATTTAATAATAACTTATTCACATATTTCTATCTTTATTTATTCAATTGTATTGCTAAAAATAAACCAATCATCAAGATAACAGCAATAAAGCTCGTCAACCCAATCCAACCAGAAATTTCCCAAACCAAACCACTACTACTACCCAAAATACTAGAACCTAAGTAATAGCAAAATAAATATAAAGATGAACCTACGGCACGGTATTGCAGGGATTGAACTGATACCCAACTACTTGCCGTGGAATGCGCTGCAAAAAAAGCAAAAGTGAATACAATCAGCCCCAAAATGACTGACCAAAATGCCGGAATGAGCATGATCAACAGCCCGAACAACATCATGAGCAGCATCGAAGGTAAAACTTTTACCCGGCCAAAGCGTTTCCCCCAACTTGCAGCCCGAGGTGAACTATATATTCCTGCCAAATATGCTATGGAGATTAGTCCAATCCATGTTTGAGAAAGTTGATAAGGTTCTTCTAATAGGTGGTAGCTCATATAGTTAAATATAGAGACAAAACATCCCATGAGGATAAAGCCTTGAAGGAATAAAATTCTCAGCTTTGGATCTGCTAAATTTTTAACGAAAGATTCATAAAATCGGTTGAAACGAATGGGATAAGCTTGAAAATGTTGAGATGCTGGAAGTAATAAAAAGAATGCTGTGGCTATACATAGGTTAATGATGCCGATAATCATCATGGCATTTTGCCAACTAATATAATCAATCAATACCCCAGCAATGAGACGACCACCCATTCCTCCAATCGCAGTACCCGATATATACAGGCCCATTGCAAAGCCTATATCTTTTTGCTCAATTTCTTCACCTATATAAGTCATTGCAACTGCAGCAACACCGCTAACACTTAATCCGATCAGCACGCGATTCAATAAAAATATTTTCCAAAGTGGAAATATAGAACTAATGATTGAAAGTGACGCTGCCAAAAATAAAGCGGTGACCATCACAGGCTTACGACCGAATCGATCTGAAATCAAACCAGTGAATAGCAGCCCAATCGCTAAGGCAATGGTAGAAAAAGATAAAGGAAAGCTGCTATGTGTCGGACTGACATGAAAGAAATTCGCAAAGATGGGCATCATCGGTTGTACACAATACAACGATGAAAAAATTGCGAAGCCTGCTAAAAATAAAGAAAATAAAATGGCAAGAAATGGCCGTGTGCCATATTCAATATAAGGAGAATTTGAGGCTAAATCAGACATGAGCTTTCCATCAATGACACGGATAGTATACGCCTTTCAGTCTTTAATTTATAAATCACATGAAATGAATGATGAATTCTTTCTTTTTTTCTCATTACTTCTTTTTCTTTTCCTCACGCATAAAAAAACACCCCCTGGACTAGTCAGGGGGTGTTTCGAATAATGAGCTGGCGATGACTTACTCTCACATGGGTAACCCCACACTACCATCAGCGCTAAGAGGTTTCACTTCTGAGTTCGGGAAGGGATCAGGTGGTTCACTCTTGCTAT
>NZ_VPCD01000014.1:0-108065 GCF_013418345.1 Acinetobacter sp. YH12144
AGCGTTCAATCTGAGCCATGATCAAACTCTTCAGTTTAAAATCAATAGTACCTTAAAGGGTACCAATCTTGGCTCATCAATTACTGACAAAAATTTGCTCAAATAAACTTCGAGTAATTTCTACCATTAATCAATGAAAATAATTTCGATCGATCAATCAGTAAAAATCCACACAAGTTGTTCTTCATAATCTTTTAATGATCTTCTTGTTGGTTCGTCACCAGCAAGCTAGGTCGGCTATATTACTCTTTATTTCTAAAGAGTCAACCGGTAATTCAAATTATTTTTAAACTTTTTTCTAAAACCCAACTTAATCAATTCAACCAAGTCATTGTTTTATCAGAAGTTTTAATCTTCATCACCGCCGATGGATGTGCATTCTACAGCATTTCACATTCGTTGCAACACCCTTTTTATGATTTATTTTACGCATGTCGCTTTTTTAAACACATAAACATTCTTTTGTATTATTATTGGGCTATATACGCCCTATTTCACATAATAAAACGTATATGCACCCAATTTTCATTCCATTTAATTTAAGACATTTTTGATTTCGTATGGTTGTTTTAAAAAAAACTGCCTATTTAATAATGGCGTGCTCCATTTCACCCTTATTATATGCAGCTCCCACAGCAAATATTTTCACAACCACTTTCTCTATTTTGAGTTATGCCAAGTGGGAAACCACTTCACCCAAATTTTGCGTGATTAATAATTCAAGTTTAGTCAATGATTTTAAAAAACTTGCGCCAACCCACAGCACTTATAAAATTACAGCCATCAATGTGAATGACATCAAATCCAGTCATTGCCAAGTTTTATTTTTTTCCAACCTAACAGCAAAAGAAGAACAAAACATTTTAAACAGCCATGTCAATTTCCCCGCCCTCTCTCTAAGCAGTAACAATAGTGAGTGTGAGTCCGGCAGTGCATTCTGTTTGTATAAAAAAAATCAGAGTTATTCGTTTAAAATTAATATGGAAAGTCTAACGCAGTCACAAATACATATTGATCCACGCGTTTTATTACTGGCGAAGTCATCGGAGTCAGCTGAATGAAACAACTCTATAACCCAATTACATTACACCAATTATTTACGCGTTCGCAGCTCACCATCTTTGCTTTAACATTTACGATTTGTTCTGCGATTTTTTTGGTGATTTCCACCTATACCATGCATACCTATGCAAAAAACAGCTTAACGATTTTATCAAATGCGATTAACGAACGTGTTCAACCGGCTGTGGTGTTTAATGACCAAACAACGATGCGTCAAATTTTAAATGAATACACTCAACTGTATCCCATTCGATCGATAGAAATTACCAACCTTCAAAATGCGTCGCTTGCTCATGCTGAGCAACAAGAAATTTCAACATTTTCTAGCCAAGCGATTTTAGATTATTTCTTTTTTAGCCAACCGATTCGTTTAGATATTCATCATGATCAGAAAAGTTATGGCGAACTGGTCGTATATGGAAACTCGTCAGATTTAGTTAGTTTCTTCCATAAAATTTTGCTGGGTTTATTTTTAGGTTTTATTCTTTTATTGGCTACTGTGTTTTGGTCGGTGAACTCTGTTTATCAATACTTAATGCAATCCGTTCGCTCTATTGTTGAATCAGCTCAAACCATTAGTATTAAGAAAGATTATAAAATGCGGGTTTCAAACTCTGATATTCAAGAATTACACGCACTCAGCACCGCCTTTAATGGTTTACTTAGTGAAATTGATCAGTCAAATAAAAACTTAATTTCAGAAAATGACAAGCTAATTCATCTAGCACGTCATGATGCATTAACCCAATTACCAAATCGCAATTATTTTTATGAAAAGCTGTTTGAGCTATTTGACTTACAAGCGAACGCTGCCGTGTTCTTTGTCGATATTGAAAACTTTAAACATGTGAATGACCAATATGGTCACTTAGCTGGGGATGCAGTACTGCGCGCCTCATCACATTGTTTAAAACAAGCACTGCCAGATGATGCTTTCGTTGCGCGACTCGGTGGTGATGAATTTGCAATTATTATCAATCGTTTAAATTTCCTGACAGAACTCGAAGTCTTTTGTCACAAAATACATGAATGCTATGGTTCCACATTTGTTTATGAGCAACATAATATTGCATTACAAGCTAATATTGGTGTGGCACTGATCCAAAATGCGAAATCGCCAGAAGATCTAATCGCAGATGCGGATCGCGCTATGTATGATGCTAAACTTTCGAATAATCATTGGTGCATTGCACCACAACGCCCCAACTCATAGGATTTGTTATGTTAAAGAACGCATTTAAAGTTTTATTTATACTTGCATTCACGGCCACTATGACAGCCTGCATGAGTTTAGGTAACTTAAGCTACAAACAAGCACGCATGCTTAAAAAAGAAGGTTTTGTCTTGACCAATGATGGTTGGACACTTGCCCTACCAGAACGACTTTTATTTGGCTTTGATGATTATCAAATTCAACCCCACCAACAAGGCAAGTTAAATACACTTGCCACTCAACTGATTAAATATGACCTAAACAAAATTAAGTTTATTGGTCATACGGATAATGTTGGACAAGCCAATTACAACCAACAACTGTCAGAAAAACGTGCGCAAAGCGTCGCAAACGTCTTTTTAAAGCAAGGTTATAACAGTTCAAATATTCAAATTATTGGCCGTGGGGCTGAACAGCCGATGGTCTCTAATGACACCGAAACAAATCGTGCCATAAACCGTCGTGTAAATGTCACGATCATTCCCTAAATAGTGAAATATAAAAAAGCCACCATAAGGTGGCTTTTTTATTGTGTTTATAAATTTTAGGCATAAAAAAACCGCTAAATGCGGCATCTTTTTTTACAGTATTGCTTTTGAGATAAATGGTCGGAGCAGTAGGATTCGAACCTACGACCCCCTGGTCCCAAACCAGGTGCACTACCAGGCTGTGCTATGCTCCGCTTTCAACTTTAAAAATTGGGGTGAATGATGGGATTCGAACCCACGACAACCGGAATCACAATCCGGGGCTCTACCAACTGAGCTACATCCACCATCATGTTCTTGCTTGTGAATAACCAATATAACGCATTTTAAATTACAGGCATAAAAAAACCGCTGTATGCGGTATCTTTTATCGACCGTTTTCTTTAAGAAAATGGTCGGAGCAGTAGGATTCGAACCTACGACCCCCTGGTCCCAAACCAGGTGCACTACCAGGCTGTGCTATGCTCCGAATTGGGGTGAATGATGGGATTCGAACCCACGACAACCGGAATCACAATCCGGGGCTCTACCAACTGAGCTACATCCACCATCACAACAAGTTTCAGATTCTAGTATCAGAACACCATTAAAATGGCGCGCCTGACAGGATTCGAACCTGTGACCATCCGCTTAGAAGGCGGATGCTCTATCCAACTGAGCTACAGGCGCATTACCGATGACATAGACTATCACGCGATTTTTGCCTTGAGAAATTGGTCGGAGCAGTAGGATTCGAACCTACGACCCCCTGGTCCCAAACCAGGTGCACTACCAGGCTGTGCTATGCTCCGTTTCATCTCAGCTTTCGCTGTATCGCATATCATGCGGTACGGTGTGCATTCTAGGCGTGACGTTGATTAACGTCAACACCTATCTTCAAAAAAACATAAAAAATCATTTCAAGCGATTATTTATCAAGCACTTTAATCATTTTTCAAGCAAAAATTAACGTTTTAAACTGGCACTGAAATTCAACATCCGATCTAAAGGCAATTTAGCACGCTCAGCCAATGCCGGATCTACAAAAATTTCCTGATCACCTTTTTGTAAAACTTCCAGAATGCCATCCAATTCATTCATCGCCATCCAAGGGCAATGCGCACATGAACGACATGTCGCTCCCTCACCTGCCGTCGGCGCTTCGATGAGAATTTTATTCGGTACAGCTTGCTGCATTTTATAAAAAATACCGCGATCTGTTGCCACGATTAAACGTTCGTGTGGCAAGCTTTGTGCAGCCTTGATCAATTGTGAAGTGCTACCGACGGCATCTGCAATATCCACTACAGATTCAGGTGATTCCGGATGTACCAAAACTGCTGCATCTGGATACAGCGCTTTCATATTGGCAATACCACGCGCACGGAATTCTTCATGAACAATACATGCCCCATCCCATAGCAACATGTCTGCACCAGTTTTCTTTTGAATATAACGACCGAGATGCTGATCGGGTGCCCAAATAATTTTTTCACCTAAACTATCTAAATGCTCAACAATTTCAACAGCACAGCTCGAGGTTACCACCCAATCTGCACGCGCTTTCACTGCCGCCGAGGTATTGGCATATACCACAACCGTATGGTCCGGATGTGCATCGCAAAATTTGGTAAATTCATCGACCGGACAGCCCAAATCAAGTGAGCATGTTGCTTCTAGGGTTGGCATCAGTACGGTTTTTTCAGGAGATAAAATCTTCGAGGTCTCCCCCATGAATTTCACCCCTGCAACTACCAACGTCGTTGCTTCATGATCCCGACCAAAACGTGCCATTTCAAGTGAATCCGAAACGCATCCACCGGTCAGTTCTGCTAGTTCCTGCACTTCAGGATCGCAGTAATAGTGTGCAACAAGGACAGCGTTACGCTTTTTGAGTTCCGCTTTAATTAATTCAAACTTTTCAAGCTTTGCAGCTTCCGTTAAGTGATGCTCTTTAACATCACCCAAACGATCCAAATGCGCTTGTACAATTGATTTTGCTTCATTTGCAATTAAGTTGTTTGCATTATTCATCACAACGTCTTCTCTATCCTTAATGCCTGCTACTACACAGGTGCTTCACAACTGACCCATAAATATGGCACTTGGCTATTTTTTACCGGTCATTAAAAAGTTCCACTTATAAAAAAGCCTCACAACGGAGGCTTTTCAAAAACATCAAATATCTTATGAACGGTAATCTGCGTTAATCTTGACATAGTCATACGACAGATCACAGGTATACACAGTATCTCGCGCACTGCCACGTCCTAAATCTACACGGATCGTGATCTCAGATTTCTCCATCTCTGCAGCCCCTGCTGCTTCGGTATAATCTGCTGCGGCACCACCGTCTTTACAGATTTGAACATCACCTAACCAGACCTGAATTTTTTCAACATCTAAGTTTGGCACACCTGCATAACCAATCGCTGCCAAAATACGGCCCCAGTTTGGATCTGATGCGAAGATTGCAGTTTTAACCAACGGTGAATGTGCAATGCTATAAGCAATATCACAACATTCTTGAGTATCTGCGCCGCCTTCTACCGCCACAGTAATAAACTTCGTCGCACCTTCACCATCACGGACAATGAGCTGTGCAAGACGTTTCATTACACGTGTTAACACGTCTAAAACAGCAGCATAACGTGAATCTGATTCTGAAGTAATTTCTACGCCACCAGCTTGGCCCGTTGCAATCAAAATACATGAGTCATTCGTTGAGGTATCACCATCCACCGTAATACGGTTAAACGACAGGTTAACTGTAGTTTTCAAAAGCTGTTGCACCAGCTCACGGCTAATGGGTGCATCAGTCGCCACATAACTCAACATGGTCGCCATATTTGGACGAATCATGCCTGCGCCTTTAGAAATACCTGTCATGGTATACAGGACGCCATCTAACTCAAATTGTTCAGATGCACCTTTAGGTGTGGTATCTGTGGTCATAATGCCCGTTGCCGCTTCCAACCAAGCGTCTTCTTGCAAACTGTCTAATGCCGGTTGCAAGCCTTGAACCAAACGATCAATAGGTAATTGCTCGCCAATTACACCCGTTGAAAAAGGAAGGACTTCTGTATTTTGAACACCAGCCAGTTCTGCCAGTTTCACACATGTCGCTTCAGCATTTGCCATGCCGATTTTGCCAGTACCTGCATTGGCATTTCCGGTGTTAATCACCAAATAACGTGGATTACCTGCTAATAAGTGCGCTTTCGAAATATGGACCGGTGCTGCACAAAATGCATTTTGAGTAAAAACGCCTGCAACATTAGAACCTTCAGCAAATTCAAAAATGACAAGGTCACGTCGGTTCTGATAGCGCACATATGCTTCAGCCGAACCGATTTTTACACCTTTCACCACATGCATCTGTGGCATAGATACGTCACCAACTGCCATTTTTCAACGTCCAACTATATGAGTTATAAAAAATACAGCTTAGTGCAAAATCTATAAAAAATCGAGCAGAAGCACGGTTTTGCTGTAATTTTATTGTGGATTTCTTTTGCACATAAAAAAACCAGCCTTTCGACTGGTCTTTATCGCTGTTCGTCGTAAATTAGTTACGCGCCAGCTGAGTTGCTTCATCAAGAAGCACTTGTTTCGCTTTTTGTTGACTCGCAGCTGAAAGTGCTGGGTTTTCAGCCACAATACGGTCAGCATTCGCCGCATTGGCTGCTGCAATTTTCGCAGTTTGCAATACGATCGGACGATTTGGATTGGCAAAGGTATAACGAATACCCGTACGCGGGCTTGCTACAGTCACTTGACCGTCAGTACCAACCTGTACTTGAGTTGTTGTTGGACCAACTGCTTGTTGAACTTTCTCTAAAGAAGTCGTCTGAGGAGCGTTTGCAAAGGCAAAAGTTGGCAAAGCCAAAGCAGCAATCATGAACGGTTTTAGTACTTTTTTCATTGTCTTTTCCGTCTTACGGTTATTGATAGAAACTAAATAACATTTAATCCGCTGCACTGCAAATACTATTCAGGTCAGATCAGCTGAGTAAATAAAAAATCAGAGCGCGATGGCTCTGATTTATTTGAAATTAAACAATGCTGTTTAAATTTTACCGTGACATTGTTTATATTTTAGACCTGAACCACATGGGCACGGTGAGTTACGACTTTCTGGCGGAACAATCACTTGCTCTGCAGGTGTGTATTGCGCATCGATAACATCATTACCATTGGCTTCAGCCAACAAATTATCAAAGTCGTTGTGTGACAATTGAAGATTCATTGATTCAGCTTGAGCCTGTTTTTGAGCTTCCATTTCTGCAAGTTCTTCAGCTGTAGGCACATGAATACGAGATAAATCTGTCACGACATCGGACTTAATCACAGCAAGCATGTTTACAAATAAGTTAAAGGCTTCTTTTTTGTATTCTTGCTCAGGATTTTTCTGCGCATAACCACGTAAATGAATCCCCTGACGTAAGTAATCCATTGCTGCCAAATGCTCTTTCCAATGGCGGTCCAATGAATTCAACATAAAGTGACGTTCGAGCATTGCAGCCGTTTCGTCACCCATTTGCGTACGACGTGAACGGTAGTGCTGAAGAACTTCATCAGTAATACGTTCAACCAAAGCTTCTTCATCCAAACGACGATCTTGCTCTAACCACTGCGAAATTGGCAGTTCAATCGATAGATCTTCACGTAGCGCCTTTTCAAGACCTTCTATATCCCACTGATCGTGAATAGACTCAGGTGGAATATATACTTCGATCATGCCTTTAGTCACATCGTGAATCATTGTTTCGATGTAATCTTGCAATGATGCTTCTTCAAGAATTTCATCACGTTGAGAATAAATAATCTTACGTTGCTCGTTGTTTACGTCATCGTATTTCAATAGATTTTTACGAATATCGAAGTTACGTGCTTCAACTTTACGTTGTGCATTTTCAATCGAGCGTGACACCATTTTATGTTCAATGGCTTCATCTTCTTTCAGACCCATGGCACGCATCATCGCAACCACGCGATCACCAGCAAAGATACGCATCAAGTCATCTTCAAGCGACAAGTAGAAACGTGATACACCTGGGTCACCTTGACGACCCGCACGACCACGTAACTGGTTATCAATACGACGAGATTCATGACGTTCTGAACCAATGATGTGTAAACCACCAGAGTTCAACACCATGTCATGATTTTGTTCCCACTCAGCTTTTAAACGCGCTTCATCTGCTGCCGTTGGCTCTTCAATCTTCGCCAGTAAGGCTTTCCAGTTACCACCCAACAGAATATCGGTACCACGACCGGCCATGTTGGTAGCAATCGTCACTGCACGCGGTGAACCCGCTTGCGCAATAATATCCGCTTCACGCTCATGTTGTTTCGCATTGAGCACTTCATGTTGAATGCCAGCTTCTTTCAGCTTATCTGATAAAATTTCAGAGGCTTCAATGGTTGCTGTACCAATCAGAATCGGTGCAACACCTGCTTCATGAACACGTTGAATTTCTTGAATGATGGCGTTGTATTTACCTTCACGGTTTAAATAGATTAAATCATTTTGGTCATTACGAATCATCGGGCGATGGGTTGGAATCAGTACAACATCCAAGCCATAAATTTCTTTCATTTCTGCAGCTTCAGTATCTGCAGTACCCGTCATCCCTGATAATTTCTTATAAAGACGGAAATAGTTCTGGAATGTGGTGGTTGCCAAAGTTTGGTTTTCAGGTTGAATTTCCAAACCTTCTTTTGCTTCTACTGCTTGATGCAAACCTTCAGACCAACGACGACCCGGCATGGTACGACCGGTGTTTTCATCGACAATAATCACTTCACCATCATTGATGATGTAATGCACGTTGCGTTGGTATAGGTAATGCGCACGAATGGCCGCAGAAACATGGTGTACCAAGTTCAAGTTTGCAGATGAATATAGACTTTCACCTTCAGCAAGCAAGCCCATTTGAATCAATTCAGCTTCAACGGTTTCATAACCGACTTCGGTCATTTCTACAGAACGCTGTTTTTCATCAATCCAGAAGTGACCGCCATCTGGCACCTTCTCTTCTTTTTGCGCATGAAGTTTTGGTGGGATGCTGTTAATTGCGGCATACAACTGAGAAGAGTCTTCTGATTGACCAGAAATGATCAACGGTGTACGTGCTTCATCAATCAGGATCGAATCGACCTCATCGATGATGGCATAGGTTAAGCTGCGCTGTTTTTTCTCAGCCGCAGAAAACACCATGTTGTCACGCAAGTAGTCGAAACCGAATTCGTTGTTGGTACCGTAAGTAATGTCAGCACGATACGCTTGAGCTTTTTCAGTTGGGTCTTGCATTGAGTAAATGATCCCAATGCTTAAACCTAAAAATTCGAATAATGGGCGATTTAACTCGGCATCACGCTGCGCCAGATAGTCGTTCACCGTAATCACGTGAACACCTTCACCACTAATCGCATTGAGGTAACAAGCAAGCGTTCCCATGAGGGTTTTACCTTCACCGGTACGCATCTCTGCGATCTTACCTTCATGTAAGGTAATACCACCAATCAGCTGTACGTCATAATGACGCATGCCCATGACACGCTTTGCAGCTTCACGACAAACAGCAAATGCTTCAGGTAATAATTTATCAAGGCTGTCGCCTTTGTTATAACGTTCTTTGAATTCTTCAGTTTTTGCAGATAAGTCTGCATCGCTTAGAACAGATATCGTCGGCTCGAGCGCATTTATCTTCTCTACGATTTTACGCATGCGTTTGAGTTCGCGCTCATTTTTGGTACCGAAGATTCCTCCGATCAGACTTGCCAACATGAATAGACTCTCTAAATCTTGCTTGTCAAATGAATATATTTTCTTAGTCGTTATTATGGTGCTAGAAATTCGAAGTACAAGGGTTTTGCACAAAAATCCCCTTAAATATTCTGCGCTCGGGTTCTAGCCCCGGAGACTTAAGGCAAGCTAATGTAACAAATTTTCTGCAGACAACATAGTGACTCTGTCGTGAGATATTTCGCATTTATCCCCCAATAAAACTGTTTTATATGAAATATATTCATAAAGAAATGAAAAAACACTATTTTTAATCATAAAAAAAATCCTTCATATTTATTTTCAAGTTAAACAAATTCAATAAATACGGGGACATTCCATGACGATTCGTTTAGGTGACACTGCACCAGACTTTACTCAAGACTCAAGCGAAGGCAGCATTCATTTTTATGACTTTTTAGGTGACAGTTGGGGCATTTTATTTTCGCATCCTGCCGATTACACCCCAGTTTGCACCACAGAACTTGGATTTACCGCAAAACTAAAAGATGAATTTAGCAAACGTGGTGTCAAGGCCATTGCCCTATCTGTTGATGATGTTGAATCGCATCATGGCTGGATTAACGACATTAATAATACTCAAAATACCACGGTGAACTTCCCGATCATTGCAGACAAAGACCGTAAAGTGTCTACCCTTTATGATTTCATTCACCCCAATGCCAGCGAAACATTAACTGTTCGCTCTTTGGTGATCATCGATCCAAATAAAAAAGTCCGTTTAATCATTACTTATCCTGCATCTACAGGGCGTAATTTCCATGAAATTTTACGTGTCATTGACTCTTTACAACTGACAGACAACCATAAAGTTGCAACACCGGCCAACTGGCAACAAGGTGAAGATGTGGTGATTGTGCCGTCATTAAAAGATGAAGCGGAAATCAAACAACGCTTTCCTCAAGGGTATAACGCAGTTACGCCTTACCTTCGTTTAACGCCTCAACCTAAGTGAGGATAAAACGGAGCATTGCGCTGTCCGAGCGCAAGATAAGAAGCTCTGCGGCGAGTGACTAACGAAGGTACAACTTTAACTATTTTTAAGCGCATCACCTGAGCCAACGATGGATCATAACCATAGTTAGTTTAGTTTTCCCATCAGAACGAATTACGAGCCCGTTCTGGCATTCTCCAACCTGCTCATCTTCGGATGAGCTTTTTTTTTTGATTACAAATTCCTCTCAGGGATTAGATTGGTTAAACCTATCAAATCCGTTATAACTAAGAAAAACTTGAAAATAACAAACCGTGATTCATCAAATTCATCATTTACATTGTGGTAGTTTTTGTCCAACGTGTGCCCCTTTATTTGGACAGAAAGGCTTTCGCGCACATTTGGTTTGTCATTGCCTGCTCATTGAAACTGATAAAGGGCTCGTCTTAGTCGATACAGGACTGGGCTTACAAGATTATTTGCATCCACAAAATCGTTTAGGTCGGTTTATTTCACGCACAGCGCATATCAAATTTAATCCGCAACTAAGTGCGATTCATCAAATTCAAAAATTAGGCTATAGGGCTCAAGATGTTCAACACATTTTGTTGTCACACCTAGATTTTGATCATGCTGGCGGGATATCAGATTTTCCGCAGGCGACCGTGCATGTCTTAGCCAGTGAATATAACGCCACTCAAAATCTTCACAACCTTAAATCACGACTGCGCTATCGACCACAGCAGTTCCAACAGCATCGTTATTGGAACTTTATCGAAAACATCGGGACGCAAGCATGGTTTAACTTAGAGCACACTGCCGGTCTATCTATTTTTCAAGAGGATATTTTAATGCTCCCACTTTTGGGACATACCGCGGGTCATGCCGGTATTGCGATTAAAAACAACCATCGCTGGTTGTTATATTGCGGCGATGCTTATTACTCACAGCATCAATTAAATCCAAATTTTCATTCGCGGGCCTTAAATCAGCTTGAGCGTTTATTTGCCACCGACAATACACAGCGACTGCACACACTTCATAAGATTCAGCAGTTAGCACAGCATCCGGACATCGATCTCATCTGCGCACATGACCCATTCGAACTCGCTCGCTATCAGAACACAAGCAATGACCGCTAAAATCCTGCCAATGATCCTCCTTAGTGTTAGCTTCAGCTTCACGGGTTGCATGACATCAAATCCATTACCGTTAAATGAACGTCCTAAGCATTGGGGAAAAGTCGTTCATCAACAGCATAATTTTTATCAAATCAGCCCAACAGTATTTCGCAGTGAACAACCTGATGTAGATCTCGCCCCTGTTCTACGAGAACAGCACATCGATGTGATCATAAATTTACGTTCACGGCACCATGACCCAGAACGCTTAAACAATGTCATTGATACGCAAAAGGTTAAATTTGTACATATTCCGATACACACGTGGCAAATCGATCGTGAAGATTTACTGACGGTGATGAAAACCATAAAAGAAGCTGAACAACAGCAGCAAAAAGTGTTAATCCATTGCTACCACGGCTCAGACCGTACAGGTGCGAGTGTGGCAATGTACCGAATTATTTTTCAGCATTGGTCCATTGAGGAAGCAAAGCGTGAAATGAAACAAGGTGGCTATGGCTTCCACCCTATTTGGAAAAATATTGACCGTTTATTCAGCCCTGAAAATATAAAATGGATTCAGCAACAACTACTGAATCCATCTTATTAAAGGTCATTCCTCAAATAAACTTAGCGTTTATCGAGAGGTACCCAATCAATCACCCAAGCCGATTTCATATTCAAACTTGCATCTGAATTGATCTTTTTACGTGTTGCGTCCGCAGCATCACGGTCCTTCGAAGGGCCAACCATAATACGAATGCCTTTAGATGTAGGACTCTTCGTCACTTTATAGCCTTTTGCACGTAATTTTGCAGCGACGGCATCTGCATTGGCTTCATTGGCAGCCAGTGCAACTTGTACCATCCATTGCTTATCGCCATTTTCCAACAGATCACGTGCTTTTTCAGCTTCAGCTTTTTTCTTGGCTTCGGCTTTACGCTTTTCTTCTGCCTTGTGTTTTTCTTCGGCTTTACGCTTTTCTTCTGCCTTGTGTTTTTCTTCGGCTTTACGCTTTTCTTCAGCTTGTTGCTTCGCTTCGGCTGCTTTCTTATCTGCTGCTTTTTTCTCAGCTTCAGCATGTGCTTTACGTTCAGCTTCTTTTTGAGCATCCGCTTTACGTTTTGCTTCGGCTTTTTGTTTATCTGCTGCGATACGTGCCTGATCAGCCTTTTGCTGCGCCGACTGAGTCTCTAACTTTTTTTGAGCCGCCAACTTATCCTCAGCTAAACGCTTTTGCTTGGCTTTTTCATCTTCAACCAATTCGGGAGGAATATTATCCGAACTTTGTTGAGCTGAACGATGTGCGTTTAAAGCTGCATATTCTTCTGCTGCTTTACGTGCTGCATCCGCTTCCGCTTGTTGTTGCATCGCTAAAAATTCTGCTGCACGTGCTTCTTGCTCCGCAACCGATTTTTCACGGGTACGTCGTTGTTCTTCGAGCAAACGCTTTTCAGTTTCAACATCAACAGTCAATGATGACATTTTACCCGCACCCTGACCTTGTTGCTCAACTTGAGCCATTTCAGGGGTTTGGCTTTGATTTTGATGTATTTCTTCTTTGCCTTTAAGTAAAAGTGCGGCCAGCAGTACACCACCACCTAATAAAACAACACCACCCATCCAGCGTTGTTTGTTATTCATTGACATTCTTCCAGATACTCCCATACCGCTTCTAAGGTATGAAATGAACCACATACCAGAATCAGCTGATTATTCTTTGTTTCTTCCAGCGCGGACTTAAAAGCTAATTGCACATTGTCATAATGTTCTACGACTTGATGCTGCAGTGCGCTATCCAATTGTGTGATAGATGCCGCACGTGGCACATTTAATTGTGCAATTTTCCACATTCTTACCGTATCTTTCAATAAGTTAACGACAGAATTTATGTCTTTATCAGTCAGCATGGAGAAAACGCTGATCACTTCTGTGTATTGTTTATTGTACTGGAGGAAATTTCGCAATTGCTTTAACAAAAATTCAACACCATGCGGGTTATGTCCCGCATCGAAAATCACCGTTTTACCTGCAATTTCTCTAACTTCAAAACGGCCTTGTAACTTGGCATTGATAATCCCCTGAGCGATCGACTGCTGAGAGACCACTAAACCACTGGCCAATATTGCTGCTACAGCCGTAGAGATATTTTCGAGCGCCAAAGAACCCACGGGCAGTTTTAAAGTTGTACCTGATGAAGCAAACATCCAAGATTGTCCGTCATCACTGTACTGATAAAAATAATCACGATTGAGTACATGTAAAGCAGCTTGGCAATCTTCTGCTTTTTGACGAATGGCTTCAGGCAAAACTTGCTGCCCGCCAAAAATTACGGGAATATTTGGACGAATAATTCCTGCTTTCTCAAAAGCAATTTTTTCAATGGTATCGCCCAACCAATCGGTATGGTCTAAACCAATATTGGTAATCACTGCAACATCTGGATCGACGACATTGACCACATCAAGTCGACCACCTAGGCCTACTTCAAGTACCCATACATCGCAATGTTGCTGTTTAAAAATAACAAAAGCGGCCAAAGTGGTCGCTTCAAAAAAAGATAAACTTAATTCACATTCACGACGCGCCTGATCAACGGCTACAAAAGCATCAATCAGGATTTGGTCGGCCACTTCAACACCTTGAAGCTTTACACGTTCATTGAATCGATAGATATGCGGTGATTGGTATAGCCCCACGTTATACCCTTGGGCATTTAAAATCGCAGCCAAAGTGGTCGTGGTTGAACCTTTACCGTTTGTTCCCGCGACCGTCAGCACTTTCGCATCAGGCTGGGTTACACCGAGTCGTTCCGCAACAGGAATCACCCGTTCCAGACCCAAATCAATACCCGTAACATGAACATGGCTCCAATAATCGAGCCATGTACTTAAAGAATCAGATGCAAATGGTGCTGTGTTCAAGGCAAGTTCATCAATTTCGCTACAATACGATAAACTGTATCACGTAATGCATGACGGTGGACAATTTGATCGACTACACCATGATCAAGCAAGTATTCTGCACGTTGGAACGGTTCTTCCAATTTTTCACGTACAGTTTGCTCAATCACACGCTTACCAGCAAAACCAATCATGGCTTTCGGCTCAGCCAGATGAACATCGCCTAACATTGCCAATGATGCAGTCACACCACCATAAACTGGATGTGTCAATACCACTAGATAAGGCAAGCCTGCATCTTTCATTTTTTGGATGGCAGCTGAAGTACGCGCCATTTGCATGAGTGACAACATGCCTTCTTGCATACGCGCACCACCAGAGGCAGCGAAGCAAATAAGTGGTTGTTTGGATTTAATTGCAAGTTCAGCCGCTTGAACAAAGCGGTCACCAACTACAGTGCCCATTGAACCGCCCATGAAATCAAATTCGAAAGCAGTCGCAATCATTGGAATGCCTTTCAGCGTTCCTTGCATCACCACTAAAGCTTCTGTTTCACCGGTTTTCTTCTGCGCCTCAGACATACGGTCTGGATACGCTTTGCTATCAACAAATTTCAGTGGATCTTTGGCTTTAAATTCTTGACCCAATTCTTTTTGTACTTGGTCAAAGAACCAGTTCAAGCGATCACGCGCTTTCATTCGCAAGTGTTCATCACACTGCGGACAAACGTAGGCATTAAATGACATTGCAGTACGAGTCACAAGTGCATGACACTCAGGACATTCAATCGTCGGCTCAGTAAATGTCGCCTTTAATGCTTGCTGTTCATCAGGTACATGAATACCTGGTACCGCACGCTCTGTCCATGGCGTAGATGCACTCAGAATTTTGCCTGTTTTTGCGTCTTGACTCATACTAACTCATCGAGCGCAGCTCGAAGCTCCTTCACTTTATTCACTGTTTCGATTACAGCTTGTTCTGGCGCTAAGTTTGCAAATTGTTTAACAAAAGCACTACCTACAATCACCGCATCCGCAGCAACACCCATGGCTTTCGCCGATGCTGCATCACTGATACCAAAGCCAACGCCGACAGGTACCTGAGTATACGATTTGATTTTTTGAATACGTGCCGCAGCTTCAGCAACGTCTAAAGTCGCTGCACCTGTCACACCTTTCAAAGAAACATAGTAGATAAATCCACTAGCTTGTTTCACCACATGCTGAATACGTTCGTCAGTGGATGTTGGCGCAAGTAAGAAGATTTGATCCATGTCGTATTTTTTCAATACTGCATCTAGATCTTTTGCTTCTTCTGGTGGAAGGTCCACCAAGAGCACGCCATCTACACCGCATTCATGTGCATAGGCAACAAACTTTTCATAGCCGATTACTTCAACAGGGTTTAAATAGCCCATCAGTACTACTGGTGTTTCTGTATCGTTTTTACGGAACTCTTTCACCATGTTCAAGGCATCTAGAGTATTGGTTCCTGCAGCAAGCGCACGCTCAGCAGCAAGTGCAATAACAGGACCATCCGCCATTGGGTCTGAAAATGGAAGACCCAATTCGATCACATCTACACCTGCCTCAACCATTTGATGTAACAAAGGTACCGTTACTTGTGGATGAGGGTCACCAGCCATAACATAAGAAACCAAGGCCTTACGCTGTTGAGATTTAAGCGTTCCAAATCGAGTGGCTAAACGTGACATAGGGTTATACTTTCCTTGAATGAATCAAAACTATGATGTGGGTTTTGTCGAAATACAAGACATCGCATTGTAACGCTATTTTTTACCCATTGAACAGGGTATACAATCCTCAGTCGGCATTTCTCATGCAAACATAATTTTCCAGAACAACCCGAAAGCATCATTTACCGATATTTCAGTTTTTTTCACAATGATCAAAGATGCCTAATTTTAGGATCTGGCAAAATTATAAGGTTTTAGATTAACTTAATTTTATCATCAAAAAAATGTTAAAAATAACAGGCTTAGCATTTACATTTTAATTTTCCTTAAATTGCAAAACCTGCTTTATACTAGCCGCATACTTTTATTTTTTTATCTCCTATGTCCTCCGATTCACAAGTGAAAGTGCCTGCTCGGGCATTTGCACTGCTCCCGCTTATTGTTTTTCTGACCATTTTTTTGGGCAGTGGTATTTACCATTCCATCATTGGAACTGAGTTTGCGTTCTATCAAGTGAAAGCGCCAGTCGCTGCTCTTCCTGCGATTGTATTGGCAATTTTGCTCTATCGCGGCAAGATAAATGACGCGATTGATACCTTTATGAAAGGTGCCAGCCACCCGAATTTGATCTTAATGTTCATGGTCTTTATGCTCGCTGGTGCTTTTGCCAGTGTCAGCAGTGCCATCGGTAGTGTCGATGCAACAGTGCAATTGGGACTATCGGTAATTGCGCCTGAGTTCGTGCTGCCTATGCTGTTTATTATTGCGGCCTTTATTGCCACGGCGATGGGAACCTCCATGGGCACTATTGCAGCCTGTGCGCCAATTGCCTTTGGATTTACTCAAGTCACCGAAATTGAAGTGGTGTATGCCATTGGTGCTGTGGTCGGTGGTGCTATGTTTGGTGATAATCTGTCGATGATTTCAGATACCACCATTGCTGCAACGAACAGTCAAAAAGTTCAACTTCGCGATAAATTTAAGGTCAATGTCTGGATTGCTGTTCCTGCATCGATCGTCAGCATCTGTATCTATTTAATTATGAGTCAAGGTTCACAAGCGATTGAATACAAAACTTATAATGCGTGGCTGATCTTGCCGTATTTAGCCGTATTTATTTTGGCCTTTTCACGTTTGCACGTGCTTGCTGTACTGACCATTGGTGTCTTACTGTCTGGCTTGATTGGTTTGGTCATTCAACCTGAATTTAATTTTTTAAGCTTAAATAATTCTATTTATGAGGGCTTTACCGGCATGTTTGAAGTTGCCCTGCTTTCTATTTTCTTAGGTGGTATTTCTGCCATTATGCAAAAAGAAGGCGGTTTAGAATGGCTGATTCAACGTATTTACAGCATGACACGCTGCTTTAAAGTTGGTGCTGAATGCGCAGGTGAAATTGGTATCAGTTTCTTGGTAATTTTCTCCAACCTATTTGTGGCAAACAACACTGTCGCAATTATTTTATCTGGTGACATGGCACGTGAAGTCGCCAAAGAATATGGTGTAGACCCTAAACGTGCTGCTGCGCTCTTGGATATTTTCTCTTGCGTAGTCCAAGGTCTCATTCCTTATGGTGCACAGCTGTTACTGGCTTGTTCGATCGCAAAACTTTCGCCTGTGGAACTGATTGGTAGTGTGTATTACTGTTGGGTCTTGGCAATCTTTGCCATCCTTGCCATTTTACTTCGGTATCCAAAATTAAAAGCTGCGGCATAAGTTTGGCTTTAAAGAAAAGCGGTCGTTTGACCGCTTTTTTTAATGTTGTTTGAAAGGCTTTTCTTAACGAGCAATCTGCACGTTTTATTCTAATCTCAAGGCTTTTTTTCGCGCTAATAATGTCTCTCCGCTATATGCCTTAAAAGCACGTGCCAAAGCCGACTGATCTGAATAACCTAGCTGTAAAGCGATATCCGTCAAATGGGTTTGTTGTGAAAGTAGATATTCACAGCGTTTCATCCGTTCCAGCTCCAAAAGCCGCTTAAATGAGGTGTCTTTCTCCTTTAACTGTCGTTGCAGGGTTCTGACTGACAGATGTAACTCCTCTGCTAACCATTCTATTTTAGGGGCTTGCTGCTGTAATTTGAGATAATCTGCTATGCATTGTTGCATCTGTTGAATTGGATCTGAATGTTGCGAACGAGCAGCTATCGCCTCTTCGGCTTGACGTAATAACAATTGCATCAGCGATGGATCTGCAAGTTCTGACTTTAAATCCAAACTATCGGCATGAATCACAAATGAATATTTAAGGGTCGAAAATTCCATTTGGCAACCATAAAACTTTTCATAGTGATAACGTGCCATCCGCGGCACATGTGCAAAATGAATGCGGAGTAACTTTAAAGAATCTGGAAAAATTTGCTTGGCCAAATGTGCCATACAGGCCATGGTCAATTCATTCACCAACGCATATTCATCATCATGCTGTGGCCAAGACAGTATAATTTGATGATCTTGATGGCTCATATTCATCGGCACAATTTGCGCGCCATCAATCACCAAACGACTAAACCGCATCACATATTGCAAAGCATCTGCTACGCTATTACTCAGTGTCGCCATATAGCCTAACACCCCAAAATGCTCCGCACGAATATACTTGGCCATTTCAAAAACCAATTGCGGGCAATCCAGATGCTGCTGAGTCAGTTGCATGATGCTGTTAAAAAAAGAATTCGGCGATTGAGAGTCGATCGGCAAAGACAGCACATGCTGAATTTGCGCAGCATACGGCGCAATCCATTCAAGCTGTGTATAGTTTAATTCACGCTCAATTAAGACCATATTCCATAGTTGGAAGTAACCATTTGGGATCTGAATTTCAGCCATCTCGCCCCTCTTTCTGACCTGCCAATTCTGACATTTTATATTTTCATCATGGCGTAAAATGTATAAAAATTGGCAATATCTGTCAAAACAAAGTGCAATTTCTCCGACATACTGCAATCAACACGACTCGCACAGAAAAAATATCATGAATGCTATCGTCAAATATCAAGTCGAACCCATTGTTCGCACAAAGCTAAATTTTAAGTTAGAAGAAATCCCGCGCTATTGGTTTGGCGGAGACCCCTTTTTAACACGTATGTTTGATGCCTTGAGCCTGACCTTTCCTGATGGCGAGCGCTATTTTATTGAATCTGTACGTCTGTTCCGCAGTCAAATTCAAGACCCTGATTTACAACAACGTGTCGCTGACTTTATTCGTCAAGAAGCGCAGCACGGTATGGCGCATGACAAAATGAATATGTTGATGAAACAACAAGGCATGCCTGTCGATGCGTTCATTAAACGTCTGAATAAAATTTTTAAATTTGAACTGAGCCAGCGCTCTGCCGAATACAACATTGCCATGACGGCTTCCGCCGAGCATTTAACTGCGCTGATGGCTGAAACGTTCTGTAGCCAAAAGTCCGTCTTAGAATCTGCGCATCCTTATGTCCGTGCATTATTTATTTGGCATGCGATAGAAGAAATGGAACATCGCGATGTGGCTTTTGATGTGATGAAAGATGTGGCGAAGGTCGATGAAAATTTAAAGAAATTCACTCTGGTCTGGACCAGTGGATTGATGCTCGGCTTTACCTTATACCGTGCCAATGTGATGCTGAAACATGACGGCTTCAGTTTCACTGAACGTTTAAAATTAAATATGAAAGGCTTACCGTGGTTCTTTGGTAAAAATGGCACCCTCACCCGTATGAGCAAACCATATCGAGATTGGTTTAAAAAAGACTTCCATCCGAGTCAGCATCCCATTGTGCAAAATTATGATCTCTGGTTAAAAACTTATGAAGAAACCAATGATCCGATACAAGCAGCTGAAGTGTTTTGGCAAGCTGCAAAATAAAAATTGAATAAAAAAAGCCGCATCGATTGCGGCTTTTTTATAGGCTTAGACTTACCATTTGGCATAGTGCTGCTCAAGTAAACCATATTCATTTAAGAATACAATTTCTTCGTCATCACGTTGAATTGTACCGCTAATTTTTGCCTGCCATTGACTGAACTGACTACCGACCAATCTTAAATTCAGGTTTTCATAGCGCCGCCAACCTGTGGTGACGATCAAATTTAAGCTGTTGTCTAATGAACTAATATTCCATTGATTATCGCCTTGTTGCTGAAACAGCACATCAGACATGGCATATAGATGTCCATTGACCCAAAGGCAATTTTCATTGCCAAAGCTTTCATTTACCCCTGAGGCAAGATTGATCCCAACGCGTCGATTTTGACTATCCCAAAAGTTACACGACAGCCAAAACCATGCGGTTTCAGGACGAAGAAAACCACAGGTATCATCTAAAGACACCAATGTCCGGTCATGAAATTGAATGGTCTTGCCTTGTTTATTGATAAAGAAACCTTCACAGCCTAACGTCGTTAGTTTTTGAGTATAGGTCCAACCATTAATCCCTGTAGGGCTACACATACTCAGCGGATCAGTCCCCGCACAAAACACTCGGGCACTCAGTTTGAGTTCACCATGTTTCGACATTTGAATGTATCGCACACCATTGGCATGCTGAATGTCTAGTTGAATCCCAGACTTAATAAAATGACTTTGATTAAATAAAGGTTGTTCATCTAAAACGGTATTACGTGACAGGAAATTAATCGAATTCCATTCCAACACTTCATTCGTAATATGGTCATACACATAGACAAAACCGTGCCCCGCCCACGCGATATCGGCAATCGCTAGACCAATCGTATAATGATCATGCTGAATACAACAAAATTTAAATTTTTTATATTTTAAACGCTTACGCCAACCTTGAAGTCGTTTTCCATACGGTGTCTTATATTCATACTTACTTAAATCGATGCGATTGGGAAGTTCACTAAAACGCCCATAATGCGGCTGTCCATTCGGCCGTATTAAATCCATATACGCCATTCCATTGAGGTTTAAGGTCTAAATCCTGAATGTTATTATGCCTATTATTTAACGCCTGAAAAGACAATCCATCTGATTTCAGGCGAATATCACAAAAAAATATAAAAGCTGACATTTCAGCTCTTAATCATCACAATTATTCATTTATTAAGATGTAATCATTTTTCCATGAATTTTGCTGGCTATGCGGCGTTTCAACCAATTCGATATAGCGCCCATAGACATGATCAATCGCAATACAATCATCAACATCTAGGGTTCGGTCGGTATGTTGTTTTTGCCAATGTGACTCAAAAAAAGCCTTGCCCCGTTGTTTTGCAACGCTGGCATTTTGTCCCGTCACCAAAACATAACGATGTAATTCACCAAATTCGCGGGCATCATATCCCCCGAGATTAATCAGCCATAATTTTTCATCTTCAGCTCGGGGCGCGGCATCACAAAATTGGATACGATAATGCCGATTTTCAGTGCTGACTGTATGTACCTGTGCCCAAGCATCAATATGTAAGCCTTTTTGCTCACCAAACCATGCCGTTCTCAGTTGTGGATAAACCTCTTCTAATGCGTTACCCACTGCAAGAATGACATCATGCACTTCGATATTTGCTCTTGGATGGCGTCCGCCGAGCATCACCATAAATAAACTGGACACAATCTCCCCCTATTTTTGACTTCAACTGCCCACATAGGGCTGAAGTAATTTCAACAAAATCACGCCGCCTAAAGAGAGTACTGCATTGTTGACGAAATGAATGAGTAAGACATGCCAAATATTTCTCGTCCACAAATAGATGAGGTTGAGAAATAGACCTGCAACCATAAAACTGATGGTCGCAATCAAATCGCCATCAAAATTATGATAATGAATCAAGCCAAATAAGATTGAGTTCAGTAAGACCAAAATCACTCGCCATAGCCACGGCTGTACAAACAGCTTTTGCAGCAAGGTATAGCGGAAAATAATATCTTCAAGCAAAGCGGTAAATAAAGGCCCAAGGCTGATGATCAGCAAGCTAAAAAACGCAATCGTATTAGGATCAATGGTCGATTCTTTTTCAATGCTCTCACCAACGGGCAACAGACTGCGTGTATAAAAGAAATCACCACTTGTAAAGCGACTGCACCAACAACCACCAACAGGCTTGAACGCCAAAAGGCCTGTTTATACTTTTGCCAGTGCGTATATAGCATCGTTTTATAGAGCCAGCACACGGCAATAAATAAAATGCCGCGAAAGATCGAATCACCCAAAGCAACCTGAGCTGAAACACCAAAAAATTGGTCTAAGACATAACTGTTGAGCAAGATCAGCGGAAGAATACACAGCGCAAAAGTATCACGCCATTGCCAAGAAATATGGGTTGGAAAGGATTCTGCACGAACCAATTGGGTAAACGTCATTGTTATAAAGTCTTTCTAAAGCAATAAAATTTCCGCAGTATTGTGATTTATTTCACAGTTTTATTCTGCATCTGTTTTGTAGTGATTTGCCTCAATAAAATTTTCAGCCAAAAAAATCGCGCGGAATGACTTCTGCGCGATTTGATATTTCAGAATATATAACCTCTCCCAAACCCTCTCCTTAAAGGAGAGGGCTTAAAGGAATTTACATCTCAACCATTTCCACACCATCAATGCGGGCAACGGTCATTAAGTCTTTATCACCACGGCCTGAAACCGTCGCAATAATGATTTGGTCTTTATCCATCGTCGGCGCAAGTTTCGTCACATAAGCCATTGCATGTGAGCTTTCTAGCGCAGGGATAATACCTTCAACTTGGGTTAAATCACGGAAACCTTGCAGCGCTTCAGTGTCATTGATTGGCACATAGTTCACACGGTGCATATCTTTGAGGAAGCTATGCTCAGGGCCTACACCTGGGTAGTCCAGACCTGCAGAAATTGAGTGGGTTTCAATGATTTGACCTTGATCATCCGACATCAGGTAAGTACGGTTACCGTGAAGTACACCCACATGACCTGCATTGAGTGGTGCAGAGTGTTTGCCTGTTTCAATGCCATAGCCTGCAGCTTCGACACCGTACATTTTCACATCTTCATCATTTAAGAATGGATAGAACAAGCCCATCGCATTTGAACCGCCGCCCACACATGCAACCAAGGCATCTGGTAAACGGCCTGCTTGTTCTTGAATTTGTTTACGCGCTTCACGGCCAATGATCGATTGGAAATCACGAACCAATTGCGGATATGGATGCGGACCTGCAACGGTACCAATCACATAATAAGTTGAATCAACATTGGTTACCCAGTCACGCATCGCTTCGTTCATAGCATCCTTCAATGTTTTTGAACCGCTTTCTACAGGTACAACTGTCGCGCCAAGCAAACGCATACGGTACACGTTCATGGCTTGACGTTTTACGTCTTCTGCACCCATGAATACGACACATTCAAGGCCTAAACGCGCAGCAATCGTTGCCGTTGCTACACCGTGCTGACCTGCGCCTGTTTCCGCAATAATACGTTTCTTACCTGAAAGTTTAGCCAGCAAAGCCTGACCAATGGTGTTATTCACTTTGTGAGAACCAGTATGGTTCAGGTCTTCACGTTTTAAATAAATTTGCGCACCACCCAACTCTTTCGACCATCGTTCAGCATAATACAAAGGACTTGGACGACCGACGTAATACGCCAAGTCACGGTCGAATTCTGCCAAAAACTGTGCATCATCTTTCATGCGGAAATAGAGTTTTTCTAAGTCCTCAAGTGCTGCCATTAGAGTTTCTGACACAAAACGCCCGCCATGAATACCGAAATGCCCTTGTGCGTCAGGGAATTGGGTATAGTCAATCTTATTTTGCTGATCCACGATGGACTCCTTGCATAAAGCGTTCTATGAGTTGTTGGTCTTTAATACCTTTTGCCGATTCTACACCACCGCTCACATCTACGGCGTAAGCGCCAGTGGTTTGAATCGCTTCTTCAATATTGTCAGGCTTTAAACCGCCCGCCAAAATTAAAGGAATATCGAGTTTTGGGAACTGTGCCCAGTCAAAGCTATGCCCTGTACCGCCTTTCAGCTCAGGATGCCATGCATCTAACAGTACGGCGCTTGCCCCTGCCTGCTGAAAAGCTTGGATTTCTGCAATCACATCCAATTCAGGTTTCATTTGAATGGCTTTATACCAACGGCGTCCAACGGACTTCGCAATCGTTTGGCACTGTTCAGGGCTTTCATCGCCATGAAACTGCAGTATGTCTACAGGTGAAATTTTTAAAATAGCCTGTATGTCCACAGCCGACGCATTCACAAATAAACCCACGGTCTGCACATACGGCGGCACATGCTGAATCAGTTCAGCGGCCTGCACTGCCGTTACACTGCGCGGGCTGGGCGCAAAGAATACAAATCCTATCGCATCTGCACCAGCTTGGACGACAGACTGAATATCTTGAGTACGTGTAATTCCGCAGATTTTGGCACGGGTTCGCATGTTGTTTTGGCTCTGACTCCGCCCTATTCATAGCCTATCTATGAATATAAAGGCGAATCATTGTAATGCAATTTTCATGCATTGCGTGGATTTTCAGCATGATTACTGCGCAAAAATAAAAAGCCCTGAATGATCAGGGCCTTTTGAAATTTTAATGAATTATTTCATCGCATAACGTAAGGTTATCCAAGCTGTGCGGCCGTCTTGATTAAATAAAGTGCTATTGCTGTAGTTGGTCGAATATTCTTTATCAAACATATTGGCAAGCTTGGCTTGAACACTGAATTCAGGCGTTGCTTGATAAGTTACTCGCGTATCTACTGTGGCAAAAGAACCCAACTCATCAGTATTTGCAGCATTGGTATAACGCTTATCTTCGGCATGAACTGAAGCGCCGACAGTCCATTTATCCATCGTATAATCAGCTGATGCATTAAAGATTTGCTTTGGCTTTAAGACCAACTGCTTGCCATGGGACCCTGCTGTCTCATTTTCAGGCTCTTGATAGGTATAATTGATATTCCAAAGAAAATTATTCAACTGCTGAGTAAGTGATAGTTCAGCGCCTTTAATTTTGGCTTTATCTATATTGCTTGGAACATAGTTCCCCGATGCATTTGGTGCCCATGCGATCATGTTTTCAATTTCATTATGGAAAGCGTTTAGCTCCCATTGAACATTGCTGACCACGCCCTTGAAACCAACTTCATAGTTTTCAGATTCCTCTGGAACCAATGTCGGGCTTTCACTTCCTGGCCAATACAAATCGTTGAATGTTGGGGCTTTGAATGCGGTGCCATAGCTGACATAAGTTTGTATGGCATCATTGAAGCGATATCCTAAAGTTGCGCTTCCAGTCGTATGATTACCAAACTGCTCGTTATCTTCCTGACGGACTGCACCTTGCACATCGAAGTTACCAAATGAACCTAGATATTGCGCAAAATAAGCTTTGTTATCACGCTCTTTAACAGCATAAGCTTTAGTACCTGAGACTTCATCATTCTGATAATCAAAGCCAAGCATCAATGTATTTTGCTGATTAAAGTTCAATGTATTCAGCCAAGATAAGCTGTCCCGCTGAGTGTTGATCACTGATGGATAGCCATCTCGGCTATCTAACTTGTCTTCAGAGCGACCTAACTTTAATCCTGTAGTCCACACATCAAATGGCTTGTAGGTAGCACCAATGCTGTAAACATTTTGCTCGATTTTACTATGCACATTTTTTGCATCAATATAAGGAGAACCCCAGTCATCCCTATTATCATATTCATTTTCACCATCAACAACTAAAACACTTGCATCAATATCAAACTGATCATTGAATTTATGCCCCATACGTAAAGATGCTGACTTGTTTTCATAGCCATCTTTATCAAGGTCATAAGGCTCCGCAATATTTGTCGCATCAATGCCTTGGGTTTTGGTGCCAGCTAAACTCAAGGTTGCCCAAGTATTGTCATGTTTAACATTTAAACCAACATTGCTCTGATATGTTTCATGAGAACCATAGGTAAAAGATGCAAAAGGCTTCACCCCATTTTGCGTCCCTTTACGGGTAAAGATTTGAATCACACCACTAATGGCTTCTGAACCATATAAGCTTGAACGCGGACCGCGCAGAACTTCGACACGCTCAATCTGATCAATTGGGAGGTGTTCAAAAGCCGTTTCACCAAGCGTTGCTGAACCTACCTTTTGACCATCCACCAAGACTAATGCATGGCGATTGCCTGTACCCCGAATTGAAACACTCGTAACTTTACCTAAACCGCCAGTATTGCTATACGTTACGCCCGGCACAGTACGTAATAAGTCTTGTAATGAATTAAATTGCTTGCGCTCAATTTCTTCACGGCTAATCACGGTCACTGCCGCCAAAGTTTTTTGTGAGTCTTGCTCAACAATATTGGCAACGGTGTTGGTAATGACTGGAAGTTGATGAACTTGGTCTTCTGCCATGGCCGCAGAAAGTGGAGATAAAACAAAAAGCGACCCGATAAGAGTCTTAGAGAAAGAATGCATGCTGTATTCCCCGATCGCACCGCCCGTGCGAAATAAAAGTTGGATAACGCGAGGCGGTTTTGGGGTAAGACAAGGCTTGCCATTTTTCAGACAAAAGCATGCAATCCCGCTATAACGCCCGCCGCATTATGAATAGGTCTGCATCAGGCCGGTCTCCGGACTTACGTTATGAATAACGATTCACCGTTGCGGGGGCAGTGTCAGATAACAACAGCTCTATACTGCTGGACTGACTTCCCAGTTTCACTTCTCAATTAAGAAAGCACCTGAAGCGCAGGCAGATTAATTTCTGCTCCACAGCAAGTCAAGCTGTATATGTACCTATCTTCAAATACCCCATAGTTTCGATTGTTCGAATAATCGGAGTTCACTATACTTAAGCCATTCACAACAGTTGGCATGGGAAGTTTCCACAACACTGCCCCCGCAACGGTGTGCAAGCAATGCTTTGCCAGTCCGATACCTGCTCACTGTGTTCTATCACTCAATCATTTACGTGGGGTAAATGCATGGAGCATTGTATGCCTTTTCCTTTTCAGCCGACTGCGCTTGCAGCTGGCATATCTGCCCTTTGTATTTTTAGCTCCCAAATATCTGTTGCAGCAGATTCCATTGCACAACCTAAATTGGACACCATTGTCGTCACGGCAACACGCTCACAAGAAAAATTAGAAAATGTGCCAGCACGTATTTCCATTATTGATGAGTCGCTCATAGATCAATCACCAATTGCATCATTTCCACATTTATTAATGAGTGATGCTTCTATCAATATGGTGCAGCTGGGTGGCTATGGACAACAAGCTTCATTTTTTTTACGTGGCACAGAGTCAGACCACACTTTGGTATTGCGTGACGGTGTCCGTTTAAATAATGATGCCAGCGGTTTAGCGCCAAATAATTTTATAGATACCACAGACATTAAGCAGATTGAGGCTTTAAAAGGCCCAGCATCTGTCCTTTATGGCACCAATGCCATTGGTGGTGTGGTACAAATCATTAGCAAAACCCCTGAAAAAAATGCAGCTTTTATCAGCGCTGAAATAGGTGAAAATCAAACCTATAAAAGTACTATCGGGGTAGACCTAGCCAAGCAAGGTTTTTATGCGCAAATTCGTGGACAGCGTTTAGAAACCGACGGCACATTGATTCATGAACATGAAAATGCCAGAGCTTCTAGCTTTAATCAAAAAGGCGTGTCTGCCAAATTTGGCTATGAAGAAACACGCTTTGGCACTTCATTGGATTATTCTGAAAACCAAGGTAATGCTCAATATGAGCAATACAGCTGGAATTCACTGCAATATGAGCAAAAGTCGCAAGATTTTAAAAATCAAATTGCAACCCTGAAGTCACGCTTCAACCCCACAGATCAGCTGACCCTGAATGCTCGCGTATCTTATTTTAAAGATGAGTTGGAACAGCTCAAAATCTTTGAACAGACCCATTATGAATCCACTGAATATGAACTGACCGCAAAACAGCAAATGACGCCGTCTCAGAACATCATTGCAGGCATCACCCATCGGCAGCTAGAAACATCAACGCTAAAAACTGCAGAGTCTTTTCATCAAGACTTAAACACTACGGGTTATTATCTACAGCACCAATATCAAACTGATAAATTAAAAACTCAAGCGGGTATTCGTCGTGAAGACCATGAAAAATATGGTCAACACACGGTCGGACAAGTTGCTGCGCGTTATTTTTTCACGCCGTTGTTTAGTAGCTATGCCAATATTGGTACAGCATTTAAAGCGCCAACCATGAACGACTTATATTATGGCGACTATGCAAACCCTGACTTAAAACCCGAAGAAAGTCAATCCTATGAAATTGGGCTAGACCTACAAATGACACCACAACTAAAAACTGGTATGTCTATCTACAGAACTGAAATTGATAACCTTATTGATTCTGATCCCAACAATAACTGGAAGTTTGCCAATATTGATGCAGTGACCATTCAAGGTTCAGAAGTCTATGTGAATTGGAGCAATGAGGCATTTTTTACAAAGGCCAGTTATAGCTACAATCAAGCAAAAAATGATAAAACAGGTTTGGATTTGAGCCGCCGCCCACGTCAAAAACTGGCATTGTCAGCTGGTTGGGCTGATGAACATTATGGGCTGTCAACAACGCTGAGTGCGAACAGCCATTCAGACAGCAGTAATTATGATGAGGATGTGATCCCTGGACATGCTCAGATTGATTTCAATAGTTATTACCAACCCAACGAGCAACTGCGCTTCTTTGCCAATATTCAAAATGTCGGCGATGTTCAATATAAAACGGCTTCTGCTGGCAATTTCGACGGCAAATTCTATTTAAATGGCGGCCGTTTGGCTTCCTTTGGCATCACAGTTAGATATTAATTTCACACTGATTTATTCAACTTTTAATCAAAAAATGGACAATTAAAATGGGCCACCGCTTAAGTAAAATTTATACCCGCACAGGCGATTCAGGTACGACAGGTCTTGGCGACGGATCACGCGTAGCCAAAGATGATTTACGTATTGAAGCCTTAGGAGATGTCGATGAACTCAATTCAAGCATTGGTATTCTGCGTTCGCACATCGCACTTAGCAGTATTGAAGACAAAGCGGCTTGGGATAAATCGCTCAGCCTGATTCAGCATTGGTTATTCGACCTTGGCGGTGAAGTCTGCATTCCAAACTTCAACTTGGTACAACCTGTGTCAATTGAGTTTTTGGAAAATGACATTGACCGCATGAATGAAGCACTGCCGATGCTGAAAGACTTTATCCTGCCTTCAGGCACTTTAGTATGCAGCTTTGCCCACCAAGCCCGTGCAGTTTGCCGACGTGCAGAACGCCGTTTAATGGCAGTACATAATCGGGACCAAAACATTCAAGCGCCGTCATTGCAACTACTTAACCGTCTGTCTGACTGGTTATTTGTCGCATCAAGAACTTTACAGCGCGCCGAAGGCGGTTCTGAAGTACTCTGGCAAAAGAATATTAACGACACGATTAATCAATAAGTTTTGGTTCAAATCCTTTGACCAATTAAAAGTCTATTTTACATTGAAATAAATCGAAACATTTCGTCCGATCATTCTTGTATTTCAGGATGATCGGATCAAAATAACAGTGTCATCTCCCTGTCATTCTTACAGGACACTATGTTTTTATCTTTCAATTTTGCAGGCCCTTTATGCGCATAATCGGTCACCGTGGCGCTCGTGGTGAAGCACCTGAAAATACCCTAGGTGGTTTCCAATATATTCAAGATTTAGGCATACGCTCAGTTGAATTTGATGTGCGACAACTAAAAGATCGCGCCTTAATTGTGATGCATGACGATCAATTCATCCGTACCACCGGCCAAGATAAGTATCTTTATGAATGCGAAAGTTCTGAACTAGAACCGTATAACCATGCAGTGACATGGTCAGAATGGAATAAAGTTGAGCCGACGCCACTGCTCGAACAAACGCTCAAAATTATTCATAACTTCGATCATATTGAAGTCGAAGTGAAAGCGGTGAAGACACAAGCTGAAGCTGAAGCGCTGACTGAAACCTTGGAACAACAGCTCCAAGGTTTCGAACATTCCGCGGTGATCACCAGTTTTGACCCTAAAATTCATCTTGCTTTGCAACAAAAAAAATCCGGCTTCAAACGCGGGCTTTTGGTTGAAACAGACGTAAAATTTAAAGCGATTGAACAAGCACTTGAATTAGGTTGTATCCAAATCGGTTGGATGAACCAACTCGCCAATTCAGACATTATTCAGGCCACGCAGCAGGCAAAATTAAATGTGAGCGTATGGACTGTCAACGACGTTGATCGTGCTAAACAGCTTAAAGATTGGGGCATTAACGGCTTAATTACCGACTATCCTAAATTAATGATGCAGCATTTTTAATGCTGCTTTATTCACCTAGATTTGTGTAATTCACTTCTCGATCAACACGTCGATATTTCAATCGGTCTATTTTCTTTCCAAAACCAATACAGTTTGTCCCCGACTGTTTTGCATCGTCATGTGTTTCCCTTTTATTTGGAATTGTGTTGCGGCTTGCAAGGCATCTGAAAGTTCAGCCTCTTGAGCCAAAGCCGAATCACAGCTGAAATAACCTGCTCGGGCATTCAGATCAATGCTGTGTTTTAAGGTATCAATCACATAAGTGCCACTGATAGTGTTACATCCCGTATTTCCCTGAATTTGTCGAAATTGCGAATTGAACTGAAGATAAGGTTGATGATGAAAGAACTTGGCTTTTTGCCCTGCAATTTGCACAATCGTCCATGGAATATCTTGTATCCCATCATTTACGCGAATGACTTTTAATGGCTGCTCAACGCTGTTGCCATGTGACTTTTCCTGTGATTTCCCTTGTGACTTTGTAGTCACCTTCTGCGTCGGAGAACTTTGACAGGCCATGAGTCCCAGACAACTGATCAGAAAGCCGCCCCAGATACAGTGTTTGACCAAAAGCTGCGGATTATTTTGACGATTTTGCTGTTTTTTTAGCATCTTTTTTACCCCACAAAAAGTCAAATAACTTCAGTCGTATTATGTTACTGTTTAGTACAATACAACTGTACAATAACAGTGGTGAAAACGGGTTTTCCCGTGCTACTATTCTGTACGTTTAAAATCCCTTAAAAAATTAATGGGATTAGTCCTATCTATACCTCCCAAGGTTTCAGGAGTGCTGTTGGAGATGAATGCTCCCCTACCCAAAGCCCCAATGAACTGGATTGCTATTTTTGCATTGGTGTTTTTACCTATTGTCGCAGTTATTGCAATTCCGTTATATGCCATTAATCATGATTTTAGTGCCGCTGCTTGGATCAGTATGTTTGTTTTACTGGGTGTCAGCAGTTTAGGTATTACCGCAGGTTATCACCGCTTATGGGCACACCGTGCTTATGAAGCAACCTTGCCTTTAAAAATCATTTTAATGCTCATGGGTACTTTTGCTGTTCAGAACAGTATTTTGTTCTGGGCTTCTGGTCACCGTACACATCACCGTCATGTAGACGATATTGACCAAGATCCATACTCGATTAATCGTGGTTTCTGGTATGCCCATATCGGGTGGATGCTTCGTGATTATCCAGCAGCAGAACCGAACTACAAAAACGCACCTGATCTGTTAAAAGATAAAGTCGTTTTGTTCCAAGATAAATACTACATTCCACTGGTAATTGCTGTTCATGCGGCGATTTTAGTGCCAATTGGTTGGGCTGTTGGCGACATGTGGGGCGTTCTATTATTGGGCGGTTTAATGCGTCTAATCTTGAGCCATCATGTGACGTTCTTTATTAACTCACTGTGTCACATGTGGGGTAAACGTCCGTATACTGACGAAAATACCGCTCGTGATAACTTCTGGCTAGCTATTGCTACTTGGGGTGAGGGTTATCATAACTATCACCACATTTTCCAATACGACTACCGTAATGGTGTGAAATGGTGGCAATACGATCCAACAAAATGGTTGATTTGGAGCTGCTCTAAATTAGGTCTTGCTAAAAATTTACGCCGTATCCCTAGCTTTAATATTAAAAAAGCTGAGTTGGCTATGAAGTTCAAGTATGCGGAACAAGACCTTGCCATCTATGGTCTAAACATGACTGATGATATTACGACAGCCAAACAACGTATTTCTCAAGAATATGATGCGTTTTCACAAACCTTGAATGACTGGGCAAAACTCAAAGAACAGGAAATTCAAGCGAAGAAAACTGCGGTTGCTGAAAAATTTCATCAAATGGATGACAAGCTAAAACTTGAATTCCAACAAGTTGAAAAACGTCTTTCACAGCACCGTGAAACACTAAATCAATTGATGCGTAATTTGAAAAAGAAAACAGCTTAATTCTATAAGCCCTTCTGATGATAGAGCCTCCCTTGTGGAGGTTTTATTGTTTTTAAGCTACAGTTTTTCCATCCAGTCTTTGCTATAGTTTCAACATAATTTGAATTTTTTAAAGATCATTATGCAGTTCAATGCCCGCTATAACACCCTGCCGCCTCGCCTGTACCACCATCAACAGCCTGTACCCTTAAAAGGCACAAAAGCTGGGCATTTTAATGCGGCTCTTGCAGATGAGCTGCAATGGTCTGAGACAGATAAACAGGCTTGGGTTGAAATCTGCAGCGGTCAAAAAACCTTTGCTGAATTTGAACCTTTGGCCATGGTCTATGCAGGTCACCAGTTTGGACAATGGGCCGGCCAATTGGGCGATGGACGCGGCTTATTGATTGGGCAAATCATCGATAAACATGGGCAAACCATTGACCTGCACCTTAAAGGTGCCGGCTCTACGCCTTATTCACGCATGGGCGATGGACGTGCAGTGCTGCGCTCGACCATTCGTGAATATTTGGCAGGACATGCGCTGAACAACCTAGGCGTGGCATCCAGCAATGCGGTGGGTTTTACCAGTTCTGAGCAAGGTGTACAGCGCGAAAAACTCGAGCTCGGCGCGATGATGCTGCGTACATCTGACTGTCATATCCGATTGGGACATTTTGAATGGATCAATCAATATCAGGGTGATTTACTACCTGAATTCACGCAAAAATGTATTGAGTGGCACTACCCTGAATGCTTGAATGCCGAACAGCCCATTTTGGCTTTTGCCACTCAAGTTATTCAGCGTACCGCAGTGATGATTGCCAAATGGCAGCTGATTGGTTTTGCACATGGCGTGATGAATACCGACAACCTGAATATTACAGGTTCAACTTTGGACTTCGGCCCTTATGGCTTTATGGAACGTTTCCGTCCAAATTGGATTAACAACCATTCGGATTACCAAGGCCGCTATACCTATCAGCAGCAGCCAAGTATCGGACATTGGAATCTATGGCAATGGCTGAATAACTTAGTGCCGCTCTGCCCTGCAGATTATGACAAAGAGCAATGGAAAGAAGATCTAGCCAAATGCTTAGAGCATTTTGAACTGACCTTCTTGGAACATTATAAATTGGGCTTAAGCCAAAAAATGGGGCTGCCGAGTTTTCATAAAGACAGCTTCGACTGCGCCATGGCCTTTTTACGCATTCTGCAAAGTGAGCAACTGGATTACACGCAAAGCTTTATCCATCTGCAAAATCATGAATATGAAGCCATTAAAGATGATTGCCTTGACCGATATGCATTTGAGAGCTTCTTAGCGCACTATGAAAGCATCCGTGCGCATCAGGACACCGATGCTTTAGATGCTGAAATGGCAAAGGCCAATCCGCAATATATTTTGCGCAACCATATGGCGCAAAAGGCGATTGAGCTAGCTGAACGCAATGATTTTTCAGAGGTAGAACGTTTATTTACATTGCTCAGTCAGCCATTTACTAAACAGCCTGACCTAGAAAAAACTGAAGATTTAGGCCCCTTGCCAAGTGATGTGCCTGAAGTAATGGTCAGCTGTTCTTCATAAACATTTATCCACAAATCCACATTTCACTCGGATCAAAATTGTGGATAATTTAGACATTATCCACAATGCCGAAATGGATGAGCTGTGAAGGCAGCTCATTCTCTACATTACAATGACAAGAAAAAATATCACGATCTTTAGTTTCGCTATCCTCGTCTGCATTGTTGCTGCCTGCTTTGCCTATCAAAAATTTGAAAAATATCTACCTACACCTACCAATGCACTGGCCTTTCCACCTGAATTAAGCGATTTACAAATTCAAAAAATTCGCACAGAAACGCCGATCGACAATATTCAGGTACATAAGGCTCAGCGTTATTTGGAATTAAAACATCAGGATCAAGTCATTCGGCGTTACCCGATGCGTCTGGGTTTTCAACCGCTTGGACATAAAGTTCAAGAAGGTGATGGCAAAACGCCTGAAGGCAGCTATATGATTGATTGGCGCAATCCGCAAAGTTCATTTTATAAGTCTTTGCATATCTCTTACCCCAATGCGACCGATAAACAAAAGGCTAAAGATTTAGGTGTTTCTGCAGGTGGCGACATTATGATTCATGGTTCGGCAACCAGTTTACAAATGAAAGCTGCACCACAACTGATGACTTATTTCCCACAAAAAGATTGGACTTGGGGCTGCATTGCTGTGCGTAATATTGATATGGATGAAATTTGGCAATTGGTGAATAATGATACCGTTATACATATTCGTCCCTAGGCTTTAAAACTCAGGCTTATTTTTAGGTTATCCCCTATGATTGCATTACACACTGTAGCTGCTAAGTCGGCCTTAGCCCTGCCTGAAACCACCTGTAGCCAGCCTTTTGGTGAAGGCTGTGATGTGTTTAAAGTGATGGAGAAGGTCTTTATGCTGAGTTTTCATTTGGAAGGCAAAGCGGCCATCAACTTAAAGGTGCTGCCAGACAATGGCTCAATGCTCAGAGATATTTATCCCTTTATTCGTGCGGGCTGGCATATGAATAAGCAGCATTGGATTTCTGTTTTTACAGATGAAGAATTAGAAGAAGAACTTCTGCAAGATTTGGTGCTGAACTCTTATGAATTGGTGGTATCGAAGTTAAACAAAGGACAGCGGCAGAGGATTGAGCTCCTCCAACGTCTATAGCTTAATTTTTAACTATTATTTTCTAATTCAAAACTCAAAATAAAAACAGCACCTCACTGATCTAAAATCATTTCAAATCAAATTGGAAAACAGTCTGCCTGTTTTGAACAAAAAATTAAAAAAATGGAAATTTTAATCGATCACTCTCCAATTAAAGTTAGAATCATCCAAAATTAAATGATTAGCTATTTTATTTATGCAATTCAGACACGATATCAATGGATTACGGGCCATAGCCGTATTGGCCGTTGTACTATTTCACTTTAATCCACAATGGCTAACCGGCGGCTTCGCAGGCGTCGATGTTTTCTTTGTCATCTCAGGCTTCTTGATGACCGCCATTATTTTTAATGGCATAGAAAAAAACACATTTAATCTATTTAAATTTTATACAGCGCGTGCAAACCGAATTATTCCTGTTTTAGCCACAATGTCTATCATTTTAGTCATATTTGGCTGGTTCTATTTAGCACCAGTTGATTACAAGGATTTAGGACGACAAGTCGAAAAAAGCTCTTTCTTTATTTCCAATATTCTTTTTTCAAAAGGCAGTGGCTATTTTGATACTGCTGAACACACAAAATGGTTATTACACACATGGTCTTTGTCTGTTGAATGGCAATTTTATATTGTTTTTCCACTTATCATTTTGTTTTTAAAAAAATATTTAAACCTTCATAATTTAAAACGCGTGGTGTTTTTGCTCTTTTTAGTCAGCTTTATTTATTGTATTTTTGCAACCTATAAAGACAGCAAAACTGCCTATTTTCTACTAACAAGTCGCGCATGGGAAATGCTCATAGGTGGTTTAGCATTCCTCTATCCTTGGTCACTAAAAAACAAAAAATCACAGCTCATGACACAATGCTTAGGACTCGTTCTGATTCTAGCATCGTATATCTTTATATCTAGTGAAACACTTTGGCCGGGTTATATGGCCCTTATTCCTGTATTTGGTGCTTATTTAATTATTGTGAGTAATCATCAGCAAAATATATTGATTAATAATCCAATTTTTAACCACGTTGGAAAATGGTCATATTCAATTTATGTCTGGCATTGGCCCTTGGTTGTTTTGGGTTTCTATCTTGGCCTCGAAAATTGGTGGATATACGGAATCCCTCTGTCAATTTTATGTGGCGTCTTAAGTTATCACGCTATTGAAAAGATTCATTTCCCACGCTATTCATCTTGGAAAAAGCTTTATAAAGTGAAAGCAATTTATCTCGCTTTATTCCTTTTAGGCGTCGGCCATTTCATCAAATCTAATGATGGTGTCGATTCTCGACTTCCAGAAGTAGCTAAAATCGCAAATGAAGAAATCAATAATACCAATCCTTATGATTGTGACCAACAAGAGTTGCATGAATGTATTATAGGAAACCCAACTAAAATTAAAGCCATTGTTATTGGAGATAGCCATGCTGATGCAATGACCACCTCTGTGGCAACCACTTTTAATTTGAAAGCTGACGGTATCATTTCATTTACAACTTCTGCCTGCCCATTTATTCCCAATCTACAGTTTTACAAAGATAAAAGTCCTTGCCCAGAAATTAATCAGAAACGCTTAAACTTAATTGCATCCAAAAAATATGAAAATATTCCAATGGTTTTCATTGCAAGGTACCCAAGCTATTTAATTGGAGAAAATGACCCTGATATCATGGATGCTAAGAGTTCTAAACCTATTGTTTATTTTGATGATAATCCAAACATCACTCAAAAGAATCGAATGATTTCATTTCAAAAGAATCTAACTGAAGTTTTGTGTCAGACCTCTAAGACCAATCCTGTTTATATCGTGCAACCCATTCCAGAAGTTGGTTTCAATTTACCGCAAAGAATCATTAAGAATGTATTCTACAAGCGTAATGAAAAAATATTTATTTCACACGACACATATTTAAAAAGATCAGGAGAGATTCGCAAAATTATTCAAGAAAGTGCAGAGCAATGTCAGGCCAAAGTCTTAGACCCTGCATTACATCTATGTAAAGGAAATGAATGTATTTCTGAGTATAAAGGACGCCCGATTTATCGTGATGGTAATCACTTAAGTGAATATGGAAATAAGCTTTTAGTTCCAATGTTTAAAGAAGCCCTCAATCCATAAAAAGTGAAAGTACGCCTAAATGACTTTAATTTTTTGAAGTCATTTAGGTGAATTTAAAACTAAAATTTAAAATCTTTTCTGCTTCCATTATTAAATATTTTAATATAATTCAAATAAATAAATAGACTTAATGTAGTATGCTTCATTTTTATTACCATCCATTAGGTAATAAATCGATCATCATGAAATTCATGAGTAGCAATGAGTGTTAAATAGGTATAAGACTTACTCGCCACTTGATCATCCACTTTAAAAAATTCTTGATAGATTCCCCCCGTCATTTGACTCCACAGACACCAAAAACATAAGAATCCTAAAGTACTTGAAACTCCTGCTAAAGCAAGCTCCTTTGATAGCCCAAAGAAACTTAAAGCAACCAAAGTAAAACTAAGATTTAACCCAGCGAGAATTAGGAGAGTTAATTGATAAATTATTCATTTTACTTATCATTCAAGAAAATAAATGAAATTTATTGATTCTAAAATCAACACAAATCACATATTTTAACTTACATTTTAATTACTTAAATAAACCAAATTATTAATTCAAGCAATTTAATAAAACTCTTTCAAAATCGTTGTTAAACAACTTTAAACCAAGAATTTAAAACTTCAAAAGGCTCTTCCCTAAGCCTTCATGGTATTAAACCTTCTTTGCTTGCATCACTTTAAACAGCACATACAGCAGTAAAATCCATAGCGGCTGCATCAACACCGATAGCATAAAGCCCTGATTCCACATGATGTACAAAATCATCAGCATGAACACTAAGACAAAGTAGTTGGTAAACGGTGCAAATAAAGCAGGAAACTTGGTCTGTATACCCTGCTGCTGCATCGCTTTTCTAAACTTCAAATGAATCAAGCTGATTAACATCCAATTCAGCACCGCAGCACTCACCACGATATAAATCAGGTAACTTAAGGCTTTTTCAGGCAAGAAATAATTCAGCAGCACGCAACCAAAAATCAGCAAAGCAGAAAATAAAACCGCGGCAATCGGCGTGCCGTGTTTATTTACCTGTTTAAACGTTTTTGGCGCATTGCCCTGTTCTGCCAAACCGAGCAGCATGCGGCTATTGGCATACATGCCGCTATTACAGACCGAAACGGATGCAGTCAAAATAATAAAGTTCAATAAATGCGCCGCCCAATCAATCCCCATCTGATTAAAAATCATCACAAAAGGACTATGATCCAAACCGCCAAGTTTCAACTGATTCCACGGCACCAGCGACAGCAGTACTGCCAAGGAACAGATATAAAATAAAAACACGCGGATTACAGTCTGATTCACTGCTTTGGGAATGTTTTGATCTGGATTTTCAGTTTCAGCTGCCGCCATGCTGATCAGTTCAATGCCGCCAAAAGCAAACATCATAAAGGCCAGCATATAGAATAAGCCTTCAAAACCATGCGGGAAAAAGCCGCCATGTACCCATAAATTGCTAATCGAAGCGGTAGAATCTGCGCCTGTTGTAAGTAGCAGATACACACCAAAAATAATCATGGCAACAATCGCCACAACCTTAATCATCGACAGCCAAAATTCAGATTCTGCATACAGTTTTACATTGGCTAAATTGGCTAGCGTAATCACTGCAAAAAATACTAAAACCGAAACCCAAGTAGGCACATGCGGCCACCAGTAATTGACATATTTACCTATCGCTGTCAGTTCGGTCATCACCACTAAAATATACAGAATCCAGTAGTTCCAGCCCGTTAAAAAGCCCGCAAACTTGCCCCAATATTTAAAAGCAAAATGACTGAATGAACCTGTGACTGGCTCTTGTACAATCATCTCGCCCAGCTGGCGCATAATGAGAAAGGCAATTAACCCGCCAATCAAATAACCCAAAATGATCGAAGGCCCTGCAGACTCAATAATATGCGCAGAACCTAAAAATAGCCCTGTACCAATCGCCCCGCCCATAGCAATCAGCTGAATATGGCGGTTCTTTAATCGGCGCTGTAGTTGAGGCATTTCGCTGCTCACAACATGTTCTCATCTTATAAAAAAGTGGATTGTAGCCTGTGCATCCGCTAAGAACTACATCTTGATATCCAACAATTTTAACTTAAAGGTATTTTTACAGATCAGATGAGCATCAAATGTAAAGTTTTATTGATTGGTTTAAATAACTTAGGTCAAGACAATCTTTTGCCTATTTTTTTCAAATTTATACTTTTATTGAATATTTTTGAGGCTTCATCACACAGCAATATGCCCTACATCATAAAAACAGCGCCCAATTGAGCGCTGTTTTAAAAGCGAATCCGCAGTGATTGATCACTTATATGTAACTTACTGATGTTACGCAGTAACACCAGAAGTGCAATTTGATTCAAATAAAACAGCGATACGCGGTAACGTCATCCGCAAGTGTTTGAGACAGGACTACTTCTAATCAAAAATGTTTTTGCGATGCTTTGAATAATTTGACGGTAGTGAACGAGTTTTGCGGATGACAATGGTTTTGGGTACTTTTGCCGAAACAAAAGTACCTCCAACCGAAGGCTAATCCCTTTATTCAATCCTTAGATGTAAGACTCCGTCGAATAGACTTAAAAATCATTTTAAAAGTGCATAAGTACTTTTACGTGCGTAACATCAGTAACTTAGATAATTAACATCTATAAGTGCTTATTTACGCTGTGGCTCGTCAGCCCACCGTGCATAACTCTTCGTGCTTTTCAACAAAACGCCCGCTTGTTTTGCAGCGACGCCACTATAGTCCTGAGAGAAACTATCTGAATTTTCATCAAAACTCGCACCATCAAATAATGGGAAAGTTCCGGCTTTTTTCTGTATCACCACATCATCAATCATCCAACCGCGGAAACCGTTATAAAGTTGATCGACTGTTCTGAATTGGAATTTCAGCTGAACATTGGCCTTGCCTGCATATTCATCTAATGAAATTGCTTCTTGCTGAACAGCAGCCGGTGCGAGGTTAAAGCCTAAATTACTGTATGGAATCGGCGCGCGCTCATATGCCGAGGATGGATCTGCCAGCGGGTTTAATCGAGCCAAGGTCTTAAAGCTGTTGCCACCGTCGGTAGAAACTAAAATATTCATCAAATCGAATCCCTGATTATTTGGATTGACCGACTCAATTTCCCACCATGTTTTAAAGCTTAAACTCAAAGGCGCTTGATACTGACTTAGATTAATCACAGGTGAGATTAACTCACCCATATTGTGGGTATTAGATGTTCCGCCATCAAACTCTAGAGCCGTGGATGAATCACTTAAAGCACCAATAAAGTTGCCATTTACTTTGTCACCATACCAATATGCCGTATTGCCTTGCAGTGGCTCAGGTACCTTGCCTTGACTTTGGTCATTCGGCGCTAAGCGCACACGCTGATTCACTTGGTTATTACGAATATTGTGACCTTTGTTTAGCAGCTGCCAATCGACATTAGCCACACTAGGCTGTGACCTTGTCCATGCACTGCGAGTAGTAGAGTCCGCTTCAAAAGTTTCACGCCATACCGCATCTGTAGATGTTGTTTCGGGCAGCACTTCAAATTGATAGCCCGATGCAGAAGAAGCAATGACCGTAACTTTTTTCGTAATGGTATTAGTTCCTGCACTGCTAATAGTGAGCGTGGCATTTTTCAATGCTTCAAGCAGCGTATTAGACACGTTAAATGAAAGCGTGAAATAACCATTAGCATCGGTAATTGCACTGACAAATGCACCATTGGTCGCAGCACCGCCAGATAATGCGACTTGCGCATTCGCTAAAGGCTTTCCTTTATAAATGACCTGACCAGACAACGTACCGACTACTGCATCATTGACAGGTGCATCGCTTAAGGTCTGACAGTCTTGGTCTAAACAGTTGAGTATCACATTCAGCACAATGCTCTTATTGGTATTTTTAGGATGGATCAAGAATGCTGAAACTGCAGACTGTCCATTTTTAGTGACCAAAACATAATATGTGCCTGCAGCCAATTTAGGCAGCTTAACGATGCCTTGAGCATTAGCAAGGTAACTTTGACCTTTAAAATGAGTCGCTGTCGGTAAACTGTTGATCGGTGGAAATAACTGTTCAGAATCATCTGCTGTGATTTCATTTATTGTCGCTTTCAAACTACCTGCTTGTACCTTCTGCCACTCTTCATCACTTAAAATCTGAATCGACGCAGCATTTAATGCAAGATTATTTACATCCAACAGCGTCAGCTCTTCTACACTTTTTTGTACCATGGCATCGGCAACTGGCTCTGACGGTACGCTTCCTGTCTCATCACGATCACTACCACCACATGCCGTTAAACCCAAGACACCCGTGACCATTATTATTTTTGCAAATGCTATATTTTTCATCTGTTCTGCCCTCTAATTTTCCATTTTTAAAATTGTTATCTCTACATTGAACTCTGCCAGCCCAAACATACTGGTCAATATTCAAGCAAAATAATACCCAATTTCCACTAAATGCGCAAATTTCACATTTTATGTTTTTATTGCTTTGTTTTTCTTGTTTTTAAAATTAATTTAGCTAGGTATGTACAAAAAAACAGGCCGAAGCCTGTCCTTATAGTATTTACAATCTATTTTAATCTTCTGGATATTCAAAACGATAACCAACGCCATACACGGCTTGAATCCACTCATGGCGGTTGCCAGTTTCAGCAGCATCTGAAATCTTACGACGTAAATTTTTAATATGACTATCAATCACACGGTCAGCCACCTCAAAACTGTCTGGGTTGATATGATCTAGCAATTGCGCACGTGAATATACCTGCCCCACATGCTCCAAGAACAACTCTAGTAAACGGAACTCCGTTGGCGTTAAGCTCAGCGCTTTTTGTTGATACCAAATGCGCTGCTGTGCTTTGTCCATACGGAATAAATCATTGACTTCGGGTTCTGCTTTTCGTTCTAAACGGCGTAATACCGCTTGCACACGTGCCACCAACTCTTTCGGACTAAACGGTTTGCAGACATAATCGTCAGCACCCATATTGAGCCCCAATACACGGTCAATTTCTTCAGTACGTGCAGTCACCATAATAATTGGCAAATCAGACTGCTCACGCACCTTGCGGCAAATGGTTAAGCCATCCATACGGGGCACCATCAGGTCTAAAATCATCAGACTCGGTTTACGTTGTGTGAAGCTGTCATAGGCTTCTTGCCCATCATGAAACATGCTGACTTCAAAGCCTGCAGCCTCTAGATAATCACGCACTAGCTGTGCAAGTTCCACTTCATCTTCAACCAACATGATATGTTTCATGCATGCTTCCTTTTAATATTTCATCTGTTTGGGAAATGTCAATTTGCAACGCAAACCGCCCAATGGAGAATGATCAAAACTCAATTCTCCGCCCAATGCTCTAGCTATTTTTACGGATAACGCCAATCCTAATCCTGTACCACCGGTTGCACGCGTGCGCGAATCATCCACGCGATAGAAACGCTCACCTAAACGTGCCAACTGTTCATCAGTTAAACCAAATGGGCTGTCATCGACATACACGGTCCACTGGGTTTCATCCTGCTCAGTATGTACATGCACTTCACCACCAGCTTCCGTATAACGAATACTGTTGCCCAATAAGTTGACCATAATCTGTTTAAAACGGTCTATATCTAATTGTAATGAAGTCCCTTCGCCCGTTGCGGTAATTTTCAAATCGGCTTGTTCAAACTTCGGTTTAAAGCTTTCAACTTCTTGCATCACTACATCCCACGGATTAATCGTAGTGAGATAACAATTTAATTGCTGTGCATCAGCTTGCGCCAAATCCGCCAAATCTTTGGTCAATTTTTTCAAACTACTCACTTGATTGAGCATTGAGGCAAAATGCTCTGGCGTTGGCTTACGAATACCGTCCTGCATCGCCTCAATTTGAGCCTGCAACACCGCCAATGGGGTTTTTAATTCATGTGAAGTATCGGCCACCCATTGACGACGTGACGTTTCATGCTGATCAAGAATCACAGCCAACTGGTTCAATTCATTCGATAAATCACCAAGCTCATCATTACGGTTCACCGCGACTTGATGTTGATAATTGCCCTTTGTTAACTCACGTGTTCCCATTAACAAACGCTGAATCGGTTTTTTAAAGTAGGTCGCCAATAACAGTGCAGCAATTAAACTTGCAATAAATGTCAGCACATAAACCAATAACAAATAACGTTTTTGCTTACTAAAGAAGTTAATACTGATCGCATCATCTTGCTCGAGGACAGGTTTGAGCCCCAAATACCCCACGATTTGATTATTTACCATAATCGGACGATAAGAAATCTGTTCATCTGTCGGCTCACCCACCACAAATTGGCGCTGTGCATCATATAAAGATAAACGTGAACTCAAGCCCAAGCGGTCAGGCATTTGAATAAACTGTTTTTTACCACCATTGTTGGTATTGTTTTGAGAGGATTGACCGGCATCTTTATCTTTTTCATCCGCATTCGACTCTTTGGGGCGGAACACATTTTGATTCGCGCTTAAAGGAAATTTTAAACCTTCAAAGGGTTGAAACTCAGACGGTAAGTTTTGTTCAAGCCATTTTAGCTCTTCAGTTTTTTGTTCTGCCGTTTGCTGTGGCGTTGCCAACATCGATGCTGCATTCAAACTATGATCTTGGAAATAGCGCTGCTGCAATGCAATGTCATATTGACGACGCAGCCACCACCGAGAGAGACGATCATAGTCATCTGGCGCAGCCTGCCCTTCAATTTGCAGAATCTGTGCCTGAATCGCATTGCCCCAATCATGATAGACCGTATACACATCGGCTAAATTTTCAATGACATGGTCAAGCTTTTGCATCTCGACATCGGCCACATATTTGGTGAAATTACGCTGCATATTCCAATGCAAAACGCCAAGACTTACCGTTGTGATGACGAGCGTCGTCAACAGCACAGTCAGAAACAAGCGTAAGGCAATCGGGATACGACGTATTTTCAAAAGAGAACTCTCATTTTTCTTCTATATTCATTATTGTAGCGAACACGCAACTAAAAAACTCTCCATTGTTTCTACATCTTTATTATTTAATCTTTAACCATCGGAAAAATATCTAATCTGGTGGGGTAAAGACTATGAAACAAATGACCAAAATGGCTTTAATCGGTGCAAGCGTATTGAGCATGGGTGCATTGACGGCTTGTCAATCGACAACCGCACCAAAAGATAACGATCATGGCCGTATGATGAAACAACATCATGGTGATCACGATCGTCGTATGTCACCTGAGCAACGTGAACATTTTAAACAAATGCGTGCAGAGCAACGTCAAGTGTTTGCTGATATGCAAAAAGCTTGTAATGGCAAGACTACAGGTTCAACAGTTCAAGTAAAAGCTGGCGATAAAAGCATTGATGGTACCTGTACCATGGTGTTCAAAGCAGACCGTCAAGACATGAAAAAAGCACGTGGTGAACATCGTCCAATGCGTGGCGACATGCGTGGTCAGATGCAACGCGGTGAACCACTGACTGATGCAAAACGTGCAGAACTGACAAAACAGTTTGATCAACGTTTAGCAGAACGCCAAGCGAAGCAACAAGCGATTATGAAAGCATGCCAAGGCAAGACTGATGGCAGTGCGGTTGCCATTAAAGTTGGCGAACAGCAAATCAATGGTAAATGTGAAGTGCGCTTCCAACCTAAAGCCCCTGTTGCCCCAACGCCAGCACCAGTAAAATAATCCAAACTTAGATCGCAATATCATTGCGTAAAAAAAGGCACTCCCATGAGTGCCTTTTTTATTGGACATATCTTTTTACGCTTTTTGACTATTTGTGTCATTCATTTTCAGCCAAAAGTGTTTACACTCAATGCACTTAGCATTTTCAAGGGATATTTCTTTGACTTTACAGTCACCAACAAATCGCCCTGAAATGCTTGTACCCAATAAGAAGATGTTGCACGATTAGAACCATTCCAATACGTGTCATTGAAGACACGTTCAAATGTTTATTTAGGATTACTAACGCTGGTAGAAACCAGTATTGAGGAAAACGATATGCCACAATACAAAGCGCCCTTACGTGATATGCAATTTGTTCTGCATGAACTATTAAAAGCAGAAGATCACTATGCACAACTGCCTGCATTTTCTGACACCGTAAGCCGTGAGTTGGTTGACCAATATCTAGAAGCTGCTGCTGACTTCTGTGAAAATGAACTTTCTCCTCTTAACCAAGTCGGCGACCGTGAAGGTTGTACTTGGAATGATGGCGTTGTAACAACACCAACTGGTTTTAAAGAAGCGTATCAAAAATATATCGAACTTGGTTTCCCGTCTTTGTCTGCTGAAGAACAATACGGCGGTCAAGGCTTACCGGTTTCTTTAGGCAACATCATTTCAGAAATGGTGGGTACGTCGAACTGGGCATGGGGTATGTACCCTGGTCTATCTCATGGTGCTGTCCGTACATTAGAACATCACGGTTCTCAAGAGCAAAAAGACACTTACCTTCCTAAACTTGTTTCAGGTGAATGGACTGGTACGATGTGCTTAACAGAATCTCATGCAGGTTCTGACTTAGGTATTATCCGCTCTAAAGCTGAACCACAAGCAGACGGTAGCTATGCAATTTCTGGCGAGAAAATCTTTATCTCTGCTGGTGAACACGACATGGCTGAAAATATCATCCATATCGTCCTTGCTCGTCTTCCAGGTGCACCAAAAGGCACGAAAGGTATTTCATTATTCATCGTACCTAAATTCAATGTAAATGCTGATGGCTCAATTGGTGAGCGCAATGCGGTACGTTGTGGTTCGATTGAACACAAAATGGGTATCCATGGTAACGCGACTTGTGTCATCAACTTTGATAACGCAAAAGGCTTCTTGATTGGCCCTGAAAACCGCGGTCTAAACTGCATGTTCACATTCATGAACACTGCACGTATCGGTACTGCTGTACAAGGTCTTTCAGCTTCTGAAGGCGCTTTCCAAGGTGCACTTGCTTACGCAAAAGACCGTTTGGCAATGCGTTCACTTTCAGGCCCTAAAGCACCTGAAAAAGAAGCAGATCCAATTATCGTTCACCCTGCAGTACGCAACATGCTGCTTACGCAAAAATCATTTGCTGAAGCTGGTCGTGCTCTGGTTTACTTATTGTCTTTCCATGCCGATATCGTGGAACAAGGTGCAACTGAAGAAGAACGTAAGTTCTCTGACAATATCTTGTCATTATTAACTCCAATTGCTAAAGCATTCTTGACTGAAACAGGTTCTGAATCTGCAAAACACGGTGTTCAAGTATTTGGTGGCCACGGCTTCATTTCTGAACATGGTATGGAACAAATTGTACGTGATACACGTATTTCATGCTTGTACGAAGGTACGACTGAAATTCAAGCAATTGACTTGTTAGGCCGTAAAGTATTGGGTACTCAAGGTGCAATGTTGAAAGACTTCACCAAGATCATCCATAAATTTGTTGAAGCTAACAAAGACAACGCTGCCATGAAAGAATTTGTTGAGCCGCTTGCTGCGCTAAACAAAGAATGGGGCGACTTAACCATGCAGATTGGTATGAAAGCAATGCAAAACCCTGAAGAAGTAGGTGCTGCTGCAGTCGATTACCTCTACTTCTCTGGTTATGTAACGCTTGCTTATTTATGGGCTCGCATGGCACTAGTTGCACAAGAAACTTTAGCTGCAGGAACAACAGATGTTGATTTCTACAATGCAAAAGTAACGACTGCTCGCTTCTACTTCAAGAAAATCTTACCACGCGTTCGCTCTCATGTAGAAGTGATTGCAGGTGGCCTAGATCCTCTTATGGCATTGGATGCAGAACACTTTGCATTCTAATGTGAATATCTAAAACATATTCAAAAAATTGTACTCGTGAGTGCAGAAATAGAGAAAGGACGGTCATAGCATTGGCAGTCCTTTTTCTTTATAAATAGTCCCATAATTTTACTTTGGTCAATTTTCTCCACGCTTTGTGTCGATACAAATTGCCCCAAGTCCATAGATTCAAACAATAAACAGGTGAACGAACATGCCAATTTATAATGCGCCGCTTGCAGATATGAAATTCATCTTAAATGATGTTTTTAAAGCAGAACAATTCTGGCAAAACAACGAAAATCTTGCTCACGTTGATGCTGCTACTGCAGAAGCCATTCTTGAAGAAATGGCAAAATTTGCGCAAAACGTCACTCATCCATTAAACCGCACAGGTGATGAAGAAGGCGCAACCTATAGCAATGGCAATGTCACGACTCCTGCTGGTTTCAAAGAAGCATTTAAACAATATGCTGAAGGCGGCTGGATTGGTCTAGGCGCAGATGAAGAATGGGGCGGTCAAGGCATGCCAAAAATGCTGACTGTTCTGTCTGACGAAATGCTGTTTGCAACCAACCCATCATTCATGCTCTACCCGCTTCTTTCTGTAGGTGCAGGCATGGCATTAAACAGCTATGCATCACAAGAGCAAAAAGAAACTTATTTACCAAAAATGTATACAGGCGAATGGTCAGGCACCATGTGCTTAACTGAACCGCATGCAGGTACAGATTTAGGTATTATCAAAACTAAAGCCGAACGTAATGAAGACGGTACTTATAACATTACAGGTACGAAGATTTTCATCACTGGCGGTGACCACGACCTTTCTGAAAATATCATCCACTTAGTTTTAGCGAAAACGCCTGATGCGCCTGCGGGCTCACGCGGAATTTCACTATTCATCGTACCTAAATTCTTGGTGAATGCAGATGGTTCATTGGGAGAGCGTAATGCTGTAGGCCCTGGTTCTATTGAACATAAAATGGGGATCAAAGCGTCTGCAACATGTGTAATGAACTTTGATGGCGCGAAAGGCTACCTGGTTGGTAAAGAAAATGAAGGCCTTGCAGCGATGTTCGTCATGATGAATTACGAACGTCTGTCTATGGGTATTCAAGGCCTAGGTGCTTCTGAATTTGCTTATCAAAATGCAGCGCAATATGCGACTGATCGTTTACAAGGCCGTAGCGCTTCTGGCGTTCAATCGCCTGCAAAACCTGCAGACAGCATCTTAGTTCATGGTGATGTACGTCGTATGTTGCTGAACGCACGTGCCAACAATGAAGCGTCTCGTGCATTTGCGGTTTATGTTGGTCAACAACTGGACATTACCAAGTTCTCTACGGATCCAGAAGCAGTCAAAGCAGCCAATAACCGTGTTGCGCTGTTAACACCAATTGCGAAAGCGTACTTAACAGATACAGCTTTTCAAGCAACACTGGATGCGCAAATGGTATTTGGTGGTCATGGCTTTATTCGTGAATGGGGTATGGAACAATGTATTCGTGACCTGCGTATCGCACAGATTTACGAAGGGACCAATGGCGTTCAATCTCAAGACTTAATTGGTCGTAAAACCATTAAGTGCAATGGTGAATTCATTGCTGAATATATCCAAGAAATCCGCGATTTTGCCAATAACTTAGATGCCAGCTTGAACTACATCAAAGATGCAACATTAGATGCAGCAGCTGAAGTTGAAGCGGTGACTCAATATGTACTTGAAGCTGCTCGTGAAAACATTGAGTTCCCGAACTCAGCAGCAGTTGATTACCTACATGCTGTAGGCCTACTCAGCTTTGCCTATATGTTTGCCCGCATTGCAGATGCAGCAAAAGACAAAGATGGCGAGTTTTACCAAAACAAACTTGCACTGACTCTTTACTTCACGCAGCGTATTTTACCTGAATTGGCATTACGCATTGCTAAAGTAAAAGCAGGTTCTGAAGTGATCATGAACTTCTCTGAAGATTACTTTACCAACCAAGCTTAATTAAATACACAAAATCAAAAATGCCCGATTTATCGGGCATTTTTTACTTATTACTCTTCATACATAACCAATGAATAGGATTCTTTAAGCAAAAATAATAAACGTACCAACTTATTCATAATCTTCCAATTCCATTCGATATGTAAAACAAGGATGGAGCTGATCGTCTAGCATTGGAAATGTAGCCCAATGCGTTTTCTCTTTATCTTGTTTAAATCCTGCCTTCATTAAGACATTTTGTGATGCTAGATGTTCCTCAGCACAAAAAGATGAAACAACATTCGTGACTTGATTCTGCTTTAAATACTTAATTCCCCCATTTAAAGCCTCAGTCATATAACCACAACCATGAAAATTCACCCCTAACCCAAAATGTATTTCTCCATGGTTTTCTTGATTGAAGAAATACAGTAAGCCCATCGCTAAATGCGTATTCTTATCACTAATCACCCATGCAAAATCAGGATTATGTGTCGACCAACAATGATCTGCCCACTTTTCTAAAACACTCTTGGTCTGTTGAATCGTTAAATGTGGTAACCGCTGCAGATAACGAGTTGCTTCTATATTCGAAAAATATGTATCAAATAATGAAATTTCATCTCCTAACTGATACTTTCTCAGGCATAAACGTTCAGTTTCAATCATATTGGGCATGATTCTTTAGCCTGTTATTTCATGGGATAAAATTTTTTGATCGACTCAACCATTTCAGCATTCGACATTTCCAAAGCTTTTGCCACATTCATTGCATCTACAACGCTGCGATTTTGACTCACTTTAAACTTACCCAAAATTGAGTCTATTTCGATTTCAATCGCTATAATTTTTTCCAGTTGTTCCGCGATAAAATCATGAGGCGCGTCGCCCATTTTCCATGGCACGGGTTGGCTAGCTTCATGTTGACGCGTCAAACGAGCCAGAATTCCTCGTAAATATTTTTCATCTGCAATTTTACGTATCTTGCCTTTGACATGTACCACGCGGTAATTCCATGTCGGTACAACGCGATGATGCTCCTGTTTTCCTTCATACCAGCTTGGCGAAATATAAGCATCTTCAGCCTGAAAAATAACATAGACATGTGCTGACTGATTCAATATTTCAAACATTGGATTGGCCTTAGCAATATGACCGCGTAATACACCTAATTCGCCTGACTCAGCGTCATATTCTAGTGGTAAATGATTCACTTCCAACTCACCATTGGGTGCAGTCAGTATTACTGTCGCCAAAGCATACTTACGCATAAGATCAATCAGATCAGGGAGTTCATCATGTTTAAAATGCGTTGGTTGATACATCGTCGCTTCATTCTTATAGGACAAAATTTAAGCTCAAACTTAACATTAAAAACTTTATTAAACCTAAAAAATATTTTTGTCATATGCGCTTCATGTGCATGAAATTTGCTTGGTATTTAATGACTAGTTCATCATTGAATATTCACGCAATTTACACAGGAGGAAGATATATGAAACACCGTGATCCCAAAGTAGAAAAAGTTGAAGCCCTCCTTGACCGTTTTGGCAATATTGCTGTAGAAGGTTTTCATTATCTTGCACTGTTTGTCATCGGCTGTATGATTTTATGGTCTGCGGGTCATACCATTTTTGAAATTATTACAGTTAAACAATTCGCCACGATTGACGATATTTTATTATTGTTTATTTTCCTCGAACTCGGTGCCATGGTCGGTATTTATTTTAAAACTAACCACATGCCGGTACGCTTCCTGATTTATATTGCTATTACTGCCCTGACCCGTTTACTGATTTCGGACATTCAACATGACCATAAAGCGGATATGGGCTTGGTCATTACTACAGGTTCGATCCTCATCCTTGCTGTGGCCATTTTGATTGTGCGCTATGCCTCTTGGACATATCCTTCGGTTATTCGAGATAAGCATTCCGAGAAGCCACTGCCTGAAGGAAAAACCCCACGTCCGCAAGATGATGAGTTAGCTTAGTCTTATTAAAGCCCCTCTTTTTTAAGGAGGGGTTTGGGGAGATTAAATTACCGATTCGGCACTAATACATAGCGACCATTTTCAAAGATCCAATACATGCCACTTGGGGGTGCTGGTAAACCAATCCGTTTCCAATCGCTGATAAAGGTATAGGTCGAACTGGAAATACTGGCACTCGCAGGATCGCCATTGACCCAACTATAGCTTTGTGAATTTTGAGTAATCGTGGTCGGTGCATTGTATTGAATGCTAATGCCACTCTGAGGATACTGCGGATAAGGTCGATTTGGATATTGCGGATAAACCGGCGGACGACTTGGATACTGAGGATAATGTTGAGGATAATTCGGCGCATGCTGCGGATAGCCAGGCCGATTCATCGACGGTGGACGGTGTTGTGGTTTTGATGTATCTACACCTTGGTAATTTGCCCATTTGTTTTCCGCAAAAGTACTGGCTGAAGCACTGATCAGCATCACACCTGCAATCGCATAGAATAATGTGGTTTTCACTTAAGCTCTCCTCGACGGTTTATACGCTCAGTATAAATTCCATTGTAGGAGAAAAAATGGATAAAAATCCATCAAGTGCAAGAATTTGTTAATTTTCCGACCAAGCTGATCGCACCTTCAGGCTAGCCTGTTTTTCATTGGATTATGCTAAGATTGATTTTATTTCGTAGTGGATCAAATGCTGTGTCTGAATTAAGTTTTGACCGACTTCATCAATTTTTTTCTAAAGTTCCAAGTATTCAAGAACAACTGATTGACTCGTACGGAACCGATGGTAAAACTGCTTGGTGGTTTAAATTTCAAATTAATGTAGATCACCCTTTAGCATGGCAAACTGTTCAAGAATTGGGCCATGTATTGAACTATATTTCTAAAAATGAACGCTTACCGACTCAATTTTTACCGGTTTCTCCGCCACCATATATGAATGGCGAAGCAAGACAATTCTTGTCTTGGGTGATTCAATGTAACCATGCCGATTTTCCACCAGATGTCATCTGTGACTGGTTAGAAGCTCGTTTGCCACAACCGGTAGATGATGCAGATAAATGGAAAATCAAAACCGATATTAAAGAATTGGATCAAATGACGGATAAAGATTTAGATCAAATCGTTCCGCCGAATCCTGTACCGAAGAATTAAAACTGATTTAGTTCCTCCTAACCTCCCTTTAAAAAAGGGAGGAAAGCCCCTCTTTAAAAAAGAGGGATTTGGGAGATTAAGACAATTCTAAAAAGTAGATATTCCGCTCCATTCCATAAAGCGATACAACACATATTTCAAGGTCGATTCATCCGCATATTTACTATAATCGACACTCATTTGTTTACCATCCAGATTTGACCAAGCCGTATTAAAGTACTGCGATGCATCTTTAAAAACTTGCGCATTTTTCAGACCAATCACGCGTAAATCCGTTTCTAAATTATAGTTTTTTAAGTTACGCGCGGTGAAATTTGCCGAACCTAAAATCATATCGGCTTGATAAGCAGTTCGTTTTAAAATCATCTTGCTATGGCACTGCTCACCTTGGGTATTACACCAACGTACATCAATACCCGCATCATGTAATTCGGATGCTACAGGTCGATTTGGAATGCCATTTTTAGTCCGCCCAAAAGCATCCTTATTCGGATCGAGTAATACACGCACTTTCACGCCACGTTCATGCGCAGCAATGAGTGCCTTGGTAATTTTACGTTCTGACAAGTAGAACATAGCAATATCAATTTCAGTTCCAGCTTTCTTCGCACTATCAATTAAGTCGAGTGTGGCATCATAAATGGCTTTTTCAGTCAGCACTTGAACCTGTGGCTGAGTTTTCGCGGCTTCAACATCTTTAATCACTACAAATGGAATATTAGCTTTAGACATCATGCCTACGGCTTGCTCGGTTTTTAATAGGTCAATTGCAGTCATTTCCTTCACAGTCAGAGCAACATTAGAATGTCGTGAGCTACCATCATGTGGATTCATAGAGGTGACTAAACCTTTCCAGCCATCGATGGTATCTACCACCAAAGTTTTTCGGTGATTCGCTTTAAAGTTAAACAGATCCATATAGCTGCGAATCGTCACTTTTTCCGTACCTAATGGATTCGGTAACCAGCCTTGTTCAGGATTATTGCCAATATCTTGACAGCAGATATACCAAAAGCCTGACCATGCAGGATTGGATGCACGAAGCGGTACCAAATTGGTTTCGATTAACTCAATTCCACCTTGACGCAATTGACGATAATGTTCAGGTTGAATGCCGCCATATACCGAATTGACCGGGTCAGTAATCACAAAAATTTCCACTTGAGGAGATAGACGACGCTTCAAAATCAGTGCATCGGTCAGTTCCTGTGTTAATGGTTCATGTTTTAATTGAGAGTCGCCAACTTGAGGATTAAAGAGAAACATATCCAACACAATGGTCGACTGCGCTTCTTCGATCATTTTCAGCATTTCTTTAAAAATGCGATGTTCCTGTTGCTGCTTTCCTTGCGCATCGATATAGGTTTCATCTACTAAAAAGTTCACTTCAGCATGGCGAAGTTTTCCCGTGTAGTTCAGCCCTTCAGGGAGTGGTTTTAGCGTGTGATAGGTTGCCGATGCCAAATAACCTAAAACCAATAAACCAATGACCACACCCACATAGCGACGACGTGACCAATTAAGCTTGTGATGTATTCGTTGAATGATGCGCATAAGAAAAAACCTAGTCTAATGCGCTCAGACTAGGTTTTATTCATTGATTTTTCAAGAGGATTTCTGTGACTTTACCTAGACTTACTTAGAAAAGTCTGTGCAAATTCAATTAGAAACCAAATTCAAGACCAACCGTAAAATTACGACCGACTTGAGGAATATTGGCAAGGAATGACGTGTGAGAGTAAACATCTTCATCCAATAAATTATTGGCTTTGAAATAGACTCGATAATCATTTTGATCTTTCAATTGACCACTATAGGCCACACCCAAATTCACCATATTGTAGCCATCTGTTTCACGCTCAAATGCAGTGATTTTGTCTTGTTTGAATACATGTGAATATTCTGCAAGACCTGACCAACCATCGGCAAAGTCAACATCGACCTTGGTTCCTAAACGCCCTGCAGGCACACGTGGCGCATTTTCACCATCAATTTTGCCGCGAACATAATCACCAAAGACACTGAGTTTATACATATCATTGATGGCATAGCCTACTTGAGCTTCCGCGCCATAAAACTTAGCTTTGTCTTGGGTGTAATCAACTAAGCGGAAGTTTTCAAAATTATCTTTGGTTGCGGCATAAATGTAGTTGTCATACCAGTTGTGGTACACATGAACGTGATAATCCAACTGATCTTTTTCATAATGGAAACCTAATTCTAGATTATTGGATTTTTCAACATCTAGATTTTCATTCCCACGTTCATAGGTATTGGTCGCAAAATGCTTGCCATCTGCATACAGCTCTTGCGCCAATGGCAACCGCTCTTGATGAGAACCCACCCAGGACAATTTATAATTGGGTGCAAACGCCCAATTCACAGCACCTGAATAAGAGATGCCATAATCATCATAGTCTTTTTGTGCAGAATCGATTTGAATTTTCTGCTGATCTACACGGGCGCCCAGCTCGACATGAAAATCACCAAATTGTTTATGCTCTAAACCAAACACACTCCATTTTTGGGTTTTATTTGGATTCATCAGTGACTCTTCACCACTAATATTGAGCTTTTGCTGATTGTATTGTGCTCCTATCACACCTTCCCAATCCGCAATCGGGTTATGCACCAACTCTAAACGACCATCGTAACCTTTACTTTTAAAGGTTGTTGCCGCTGTATCGCCTTCAATTTCATCATGTTGATAATCGGTATAACTTGCATGTGCACGGATTTTTTGGAAGCCCGCAAACGGATTCGCAAGTTCGGTACGGAAATCATAGCGTTCTGACTTTAAGTCGACCCATGGGCCTGCGGCATCATGATCGTGATCATGTTCGTCATGGGCTGAATGATCATGCTCATCGGTATGCCCATGGTTGTCATGACCATCACAATGTAAATGGTCATCATGTGGATGACAGCTTTCATATTCATGACTATGCCCCGGTAAGCCATATTGGTCTTGACGGTTGCTATAAGACAGTCCAGCAAAACCGCGCTCATGAATCCATGAAGCACCAATCGTTACATTTTCGCCTTCAGCAAAAGTATTACCCACACGACGTTCTTTTTCTAACTCACCCTCATGGTCATGGAAATAATCGGGTGCAATATAGTCATTGGCTTTACGCTTTGATCCCTCAACTCGCAGTGCAAAATTTTCTCCTAGCGCAGCAGTGACACCTGCACTCGCTAATTTTTCGTCACTACCTGAGTTATAACGTAGCCCAACCTGCCCCTCTAAACCATTTTCAGGCATCTGCGTTGGAATTTTTTGATCGGTAACATTCACCAACCCACCAACCGTCCCAGCTGCATACAATAAAGTGGATGGCCCACGAATCACTTCAACTTGTTTCGCTAAAATTGGATCAACCGTCACTGCATGGTCAGGGGATAAAGTTGAAACATCTGCTGTTTCAGATGCATGCTCCAAAACTTTGACACGTGGCCCATCTTGCCCACGCAGCACAGGTCGACTTGAGCCTGCACCAAACTGATTTGAATATACACCCGGTTGTCCGGCTAACGCATCACCAATAGTGACTCCACCTTGTGCCAAATCTTTATGCTTAATAATGTTATCTGCAACCGCAAAATCTGCGGCACTTTGATTTAAAGGATGAACCTGAACATTAATGGCTTCGAGCTTTTGTACCTGTTGTTGCTGATCATCAGCATAAATATTGGGTGCAATCACTGCAAAAATTGAGATTGTGATTAAATTCTTATGAAAAGACATTTGGAGAGACTCAAATCAGGCTATTTTTGAATAATGTTATAATATAACATTTCATTTATTTTGCAATAAAAAACATTCTAATCTGCCCAAATCATATACACTCACCTATACCACATTGTATTTATTCATATATTTATTTTAGTTCAATGCCTTTTACCATATCCCATGCTGTACTCGCACCGCCTATTTCCAAATTAAGCGGAAATCGCCTGCCTATTGCAGCACTCGCAATTGGTAGCATGGTGCCAGATTTATTCCGTTTATTTACCAATGCTGACTATGCAGGTTCACATCAATGGTCGGGGTTAATTGTTCCAAACTTAATCCTTGGTTTGCTGTTTTGTATGCTGTGGTATGTGCTCTATCGCCCGATGTTATTTGCTTTTTTTGGTTTAAATAAGCCGCTGAATCTACAGAATTTCAATCAATGCTGTGGGTTTATGCTCAGTCTCATCCTCGCACTCATCATTGGAACTTCGACGCATATTGTTTGGGATGGCTTGACCCATGTTGACTTTCGTACCTTTGCATTTAAGGATCTATTGAGTCTACCGATTCAATTTTTCGGTCATTCATATCCCTTACATCGTGTGTTGCAAATTGGATTATCTGGCTTGGCACTCCCCGTTTTGGCATGGATGATTTATCGTCATCATCTTCATTATCGAAGTACAGTAAGCATCCCCACATCCATCAAAGTCTATGTATATGGTTTAGCGGCCCTGTCTTTAGCTGCGGGCATCGCAAGTTATTTTTATTTTGCTGACAGTATTTATTCTGATGCCTTTGTACACGACTTGTATGCCTATGTCGGCAAAGCCATTAATTATTTTTTCCGTGCATTTTTAGCCACGTTTAGCTTCGGTAGTCTGATATTTCTGATCTTAAACAAGAGCACCAATATTTTTTCAACGTCATCGGCTTAAGCCCATCATTGACCGAAAATTTGCTGTAAATTTGGCAGTTTTAGCAATAAGTCCTTGTGACAAAACAGCCAAAAAGAGGCATAATCCCCTATTCGAATAAAAGCGGTGCGCTGTTTACGCATTCGCTGACCTTAACCCATATAGTTGGATTTCTAACGCTATGATGCGAACTCATTACTGCGGCTCACTTACTGAAGCCCAAATCGACCAAACCGTTACATTATGCGGTTGGGTTCACCGTCGCCGTGACCACGGTGGTGTAATCTTCCTTGACATGCGCGACCGTGATGGCCTTGTTCAAGTAGTGATTGACCCTGATACTCCTGAAGCTTTCGCGACTGCTGATAAATCACGTTCAGAATTCGTATTAAAAATTACAGGCCGTGTACGTCGTCGTTACGAAGGTACTGAAAACGCGAATATGACTAGCGGTCAAATCGAAGTTCTTGGTAAAGAAATCGAAGTTCTTGCTGGTTCAGAAACTCCGCCATTCCCATTGAATGACGACAATACAAATATTTCTGAAGAAGTACGTTTGAAATATCGTTTCTTGGATATCCGTCGTCCAGAAATGTTAGATCGTCTTCGTTTCCGTTCTAAATTGACTAACCTAATTCGTAACTACTTCGAAGAAAATGGTTTCTTGGACGTTGAAACACCAATTTTAACGCGTGCGACTCCTGAAGGTGCACGTGACTATTTAGTACCAAGCCGTGTTTCTAACGGTAGCTTCTATGCGCTTCCACAATCTCCACAACTATTCAAACAGTTGTTAATGGTTGGCGGTATCGATCGTTACTACCAAATTGCTAAATGTTTCCGTGATGAAGACTTACGTGCTGACCGTCAGCCTGAATTCACACAAATCGACGTTGAAACATCGTTCATGAGTGACGATGACATTATGGATTTGATGGAACGTTTAACGGTTAAGATGTTCAAAGAACTTCTAAACGTTCAGTTCGACAAGTTCCCACGTATGACTTATGCAGATGCAATGCGTGACTATGCATCTGATAAACCTGACTTACGTATTCCTTTGAAACTTGTTGATGTTGCAGACATGATGCAAGACGTTGAGTTCAAAGTATTCGCAGGTCCTGCTAAAGACCCTAAAGGCCGTATTGTTGCGCTTCGCGTACCAGGTGCTGGCGCGCTTCCACGTAGCCAAATCGACGAATATACTAAATTTGTTGGCATTTATGGCGCGAAAGGTTTGGCTTACATCAAAGTCAACGAGCTTGAAAAAGGTATTGAAGGTCTTCAATCTCCAATCGTTAAATTTATCGAGCCTATCGTACTTGATCTATTGAAACGCGTTGGTGCTGAAAATGGCGACATCGTATTCTTTGGTGCGGACAAAGCGAAAATCGTAAATGATGCGATGGGTGCTTTACGTATTAAAGTCGGTCACGACATGAAACTTGCAACTTGCGAGTGGGCGCCACTTTGGGTTGTTGACTTCCCAATGTTCGAAGAAACTGATGACGGTAAATGGACGTCTGTTCACCACCCATTCACGCTGCCAAAATCAAGCGTTGAAGAAGTGAAGAACAACCCAGGTGCTGCACTTTCTGTTGCTTACGATATGGTATTGAACGGTACTGAAATCGGTGGTGGTTCATTACGTATCTTCAACCTAGAAATGCAAAAAGCGATCTTTGAAGCGCTTGGTATTTCTGAAGAAGAAGCAGAAGAGAAATTCAGCTTCTTACTTAACGCATTGAAATTCGGTGCGCCTCCTCACGGTGGTTTGGCATTCGGTCTTGACCGTCTAGTCATGTTGATGACTGGTGCATCTTCAATTCGTGACGTGATTGCATTCCCGAAAACTAAAACTGCTGAATGTCCATTGACTCAAGCACCAGCGCCAGTTGAGTCAACTCAACTTCGTGACCTTGGTATTCGTTTACGCGAAAAACCAAAAGCTGAAGAATCTAAATAATCTTACATTTTAAGATTTAGATTTTAAGGTTCAAAAAACCCTGCGCTATGCAGGGTTTTTTTATTTCAACCTACAAAACATAAATTAAAGATTTGATTGACTTTGCTAATATCAAAATGATTCAACTGCGTTATGATGTTGCACTACATCCTTTGGGCAATGGATAGCTCAATTTTCCACTTCCAATTATTTTGTTTTTAGATTCAGATCTTTTTATACTTTTCACTGAATAAGTCCGGTCTCTTGGCAAAATTTATTTTATTCCATGCTGTAAATTTTGAGACCTTGTGATCCATGTACTTTATATTCAAAATCATCGCGCTATTGCCACTTTGGCTGTTACAAAACTTCGCCTTGATGATCGCGTTTATTCTTGACCTGTTTAACTCATCAATCAAACGTATCACTAGCATCAATATTCAACTGGCCTACCCAGATATGTCAGCGACAGCGAAGAGACAGCTCGTCAGTCAAAGTATCCGCAGCCAATGCCTGACCTATATTGAATTTATTAAATGTTGGGGTATGCCACCAAGTTATAGCCTGAGCTTACTGAAAAATATTTATGGTGAAAATATCCTCACGGAAGCACTTGCGAATAAAAAAGGTGTCATTGTTGTGGTTCCGCATTTTGGCTGTTGGGAACTACTCAATGCATGGCTCAACCTGTATACAGAACCGATGATTATGTATAAACCGAATAAAAATAAAGGGATCAATCGTTATCTGTTAGAAGCACGAGAGAAGTTCAATGCAACCTTAGTCCCGACAGATGAAACAGGGATCCGTGCCATTTTTAAACATTTAAAACAAGGCGGCCTAACGGTGATTTTACCAGACCATTTACCAAAGCCTTCAGGCGGCATTTATTCCAATTTTTTTGGGCAAAATACCTTATCGATCACACTTGTTTCAAAACTTGCTGCAAAAACCCAATGCAATGTCATCGGCTTAAGTTGTATCCGACAACCCAACTTAAGGCACTTTGATGTGCATTGCCACCCCTTAGCAGACGAGATTTTATCTAAAGATTTACAATCGTCTGTCGACGCGCTGAACATCGCGATGCAAGACATCATTAACCAAGCACCAGAACAGTATATCTGGTCTTATAAACGCTTTCGGGTCTGCTTTGGCAACATCAATATGTACCGCAAATAAAGGCGATCTAAACAGAACTCAACCTTAAGATTTGTGTATCACGCGCTTGGATTAATCTTATTCAATTGAGATCGATTATCGACAGTGGCATAATAGCCTCAATTTCCACTTTAAGTGATTCTCCTATGGCTATGCGTCCTGAAGTCCGTCGTCGTGCAATCGTCTTGATTGTTTTTTCTGTCGTACAATGGTTGTTCATGCGCTACATTTTAGCCAACGAATTATTTAACTTAACCACCTATAACCGTATTGTTTTATTCTGTGTCAGCAGCCTTGCAGGTGCTTTATTAATCTTTGTCGGTTTGATTTATATGGTGTTGAAAGGTAATGCGGAGAAGGAATGACTCTATTCCTCTTTTTCCCAAAATAAAAATTATACAGGTTGGCATCTGTAGGTATTTTATAATGGCAACCAAATACATATACAAGCTAAGCCAATTGGACTTTCATCGTTACGCCTTAGCTTGTCATATCAGGTTGAAATTTTTATAGAATATTCCACTCCACAACTGGGATTTTCAACTAAGCACCTGATTTTATATAGCCGTCAACCCATATGATCAGAGAAAGTTTTAAATTCACTTTAGCATCTATTTCGATAATTTTTTAGAATCATATTTCTTACCAACACATAAAATACCAGCCAACTCTATATCGAATGCATCAAGTAGATTCGGTGCAATTTATACATTATCTGTCCCCCATAAGTATCCTCAGCTAAATGTATTTTGAGGTTATTTCCAAAGATGTTTATTTGCAATACGGAGTGTACCAACTGCATTTTGATGAGCATCAGCCTCAATAAACAAGCACTCTAAATCATCAGATTTTGACATTTATCCAAATATTTTTAGTAAATTGCAAAATCAATAACTACTTGGATATCTATTCTTCTTTCATCTGAACATTTTTTTCTGTTTTTAAGGTTAAATGAAACTATACAAAGATGTGGAACATTGTTTAAAAAGTAATCGTGAAACACCATTAACTATTAAAAATCCAAATACATTTGAGTTGGGATTTATAAAATAAATTAACACATTGAATTATATTAAATAAAAAATTGAATTACGTACGACTTTCATTATGTTAATTTTAGGTAAAGTTAAAAATCTAGGTTTTAATATCATAATTTTCAATTTGCCGAAAAGTTAAATTAATACGGGCTGTTGTAACTCGCTTACTTGGTGGTAAACGATGTAACCAGTGAGTCTGTGTCGAATCCTTCATCACCAATAAACTGCCATGTGCTAAAAATAACTCTCTCTTTTCTTTGGTCATTTTATGTTTAAAAGCAAATTTTCTTTCAGCCCCAAAGCTAAGAGATGCAATTGCACCATTTTTTTTTAAATCAACTTCTCCATCACTATGCCATGCCATACTTTCATTGCCATCATGATAAAGATTTAACAAACAGGAATTAAACGTTTCCCCCGTCAATTGCTCGACCATTTTTTTCAATTCAAGTAATACAGGACTCCAAGCCAAAGCGTGTTTTGTCGTTTTTGAATAGGTATATGAGAACGGGTGATCGCCATACCAAGCAACTTTACGTTTAGTTATGATTCGCTTTCCATAAATGACCGCTTCATCATGTTTCCAAGCAATTGAACGAAATAACTCATCAAAATATGTATTTGCTTGCTGTGATGTCAGAATCTGACCGAAATATAAAACCGTGCCGTCATAGGGCAATAGGTTTTTATGGAGATTTTCTTGCTCAAACATATCCATTTTTCCAGTCCATATACGCTTGTTTCATGCAATGTCCACAAGGACGGTAGCCTTGTGCAAGTGCTTCAACTTCATCTTTAAAAAAAACACGGTTCTTGCGTTTCATACGTTTGCCTGATCGACATCGCAACGAGCCATATATTTTTAAGTTCAGATTTCCTCCAAACAAGATTTTTTCCTGTCGAAGCAAACCATAAAGCTCCTGATCAGTAATCATTTCATGACGTATCATCTTTAGCTCACTGCATCATGAAAAATAATACCTAATGTATAACGCTCTCCATGATGTAACGGGCTGACTCCATGTTTCATATTGACCCGATAATAACCACGAGTCCCTTTTTCTGGTTTGAAGTGTGTTGTAAAAATGAGTACATCACCTTTTTGCGGCTGTAATACCGTGGCTTTGGATTGAGCGCGCGGAATTTGCTGAGTTAAAACAAATTCTCCACCTTGATAATCGACATTCACTTGGTTCAGAAATATCACCAGTTGAATCGGGAAATACACGTCACCATAGAGATCTTGATGCAAAGTATTAAAACCATCTTTGCGGTACTGTAGAATTAATGGGGTTGCTTTCTGTTGTCCATTTTCGTGACATTGTTGCAGTAATTCTTGATGCGTTTCTGGGAAAATCGTATTCAAATTCAGCACCTTAATCCATACATTAGCAATAGGCATAAGATAAGAATACATCTGCGTTCGTAATTGATGAATCAAGTGTGGCAGAGGATAAGTAAAGTACTTATATTCTCCTAATCCAAATCGATAGCGTTGCATATTCACGGTCTTACGATATAGCGTGGGATGATCATAATTGTTTTTTACAAGGTCACATTGTTCCTCAGTTAAAAACTTTTCGAGTACTACGAAACCATGTTGATGCATCGCCTCAGTAATAGCATTCCAATCGAGTTGAGCCAATCTAGCTTTAAAATATTCTTCTAGCTCAGTGAGATGCATGGGTTTTCACTCCTTCCCAACCAATGATGGCTGTTTTTCGCGTTGTTCCCCACATGTAACCACCAAAATGTCCTGATGATTGAATCACCCGATGGCATGGAATGAGAAATGCAACAGGGTTACTTCCTATTGCAGTTCCTACGGCACGCGAAGCTTTGTTATTGCCTATGTCCTTTGCAATTGCACCATAGGTCGTCAATTCACCCATAGGGATTTTTAGTAGGCTTTCCCAAACTTTAAGTTGAAATTCGGTGCCCTTTAGATGCAGCTTAATTTCGGATAGATCTTGATGATCCGACTGCAAGATAGAGACCGCTTTTTTCTGCAATTCATCTTGTTGCTGGACAAATTTTGCCTTTGGAAATTGTGCTTTAAGCTGTAAAAAAGCTTCATCATAATTCTCAGTGAAAGCCATATAACAAACACCTTTAGCTGTTGAGGCAATCACAATAGAACCAAAGAGTGTCTCTGAGAAACTATAATTAATTTGTAACGACTCTCCACCATTTTTATATTCAGCAGGAGTCATTCCTTCTATCCTTATAAATAGATCATGCAAACGGCTCGAGCTTGAAAAACCAGTGTCGAATGTAGCATCTAACACACTATTTTCTTTATGATTTTTTAAAATTGATTTTGCATGTTCCAGGCTAATATATTGCAGGAACTTTTTAGGGCTAATACCTGCCCATTCAGTGAAGATCCTTTGAAAATGGGCTTGGCTTAGATGAATATGTTCTGCAATTTCAGATAAGGTTGGTTGTTCTTTGAAATTCTGATTAATATATTCAATTGCCTTTGCAATGCGAATATAGTTTGTATCTTCTAACATTGTCATGTACCGCTTTTTTGGGCCTAAGAACAACATTAACAAATAGAACGGCTGAGAAAAATCCGATTCTTGCTATGAGTGAGAAATGCTATTTAATTTTATTTATCATAATGGTGATTATGCGAAATCGAAATGTTCGAACCCATTTAAAGTGTCCAAGTTAGATACGACTCGCTGTTTATTTATTTGTATGATTTGGTGTCCTTTAGGATAAGAATCTGCAGTAATTTAGATATTTTTGACTAATAACTAAATTTATAAAAATTTGAATTTGAATTACCAAAATTTTCCATTACTTATGCCAAAGTCAGTCGATCCCAAGTCTATAAAAAATCACTTCAAAAGTTGATCATAAATTTTACTAAAATAAATATATACATTTAGGAGAAGAGACTTCAGCTTAAACGAGTGTTGATCTTTCAGTTTTGTGCGAGGCATAGCGAGAAGTGAAGTTAGTGTAATTATGTAATTAATTAGATTCAGCTTTCTCACTATTTTTTGAACATTATATTTCAACAGCCCCTAAAAAATATTGGTCTTTATAATTACAGTGGGAAACTATTTTTTAAATCATCTAATGAAATATTAAATTTACCTAGGCGTCCCGTATTAGCGTGTAAATGAATAAAGTCCGGATTAAGACACTCATAACTAACATCTACGGGCAAAATTTGTTCACCATCTTTAAAAATCGAAAAAAAATCATAAAACTTAAATTTATCACCAACCAATTGATCTTCAGAAAACCGCAACCATCTCCATGGAACTTCATAGGCTTGGGCAATGATTAATCCATGCAAGGAACTTGATAAACAAACATCAGCACTCGCAATTTCATCAATCACTTTTTCTGGTGACTGCATTACATCCACGACATGTATATCATCACAACCTGCCAATTTATTCTTAACTTCCTGATAATGTATATGATGTGGGCAAATTGCGATTTTTATATCCAATGAATGTGGTTGATAATAATCTGAAATAAGCAAAGCTGGATCACCGTAAACATTAGGCACTTTCCAGTTCAATTTATTTTGAATTTCTTGTTGAGTTAGCGTTCCTCTCACCGCATGTATTTGGGGAATAAAAGAGCTTTTTAAACGCTTTAATATCTTCTTTTGTTCCAAAGGAGCAATAAGCCCACTCCCCCAAATATCAACAACTCCTTGATCTTCCGTGATATGGCCCAAAATAGAGCCTACACTAAATAAACTCTCATTAACGCGTTGGTCTCTAGTATTAATTACAACACGATCAGTCATTAAGCCAATTAACCATGGGCCAATCCAATCGCCAAAGTTTTGATTAACATCCCACCAATATGCAAATATAGGTGGTTTAGCGTTGATCAATCCATCTTTATTAATTGTTAAACATGCCTGATTTTCAAATCCTAAAGGCTTTTTTTTCCGAGAAAAAATACTCATTCTTTATACTACATCACGGTTTCACATCAAGGATAACAAAACAATAAATTTGAATAAATATCTAATATAATAAAGATTATATACTTTTATCCGAGTTTACTATGTCTTTATTTCGACGTCTTGCAAAAAAATACTATAAATCCCAAGAAAAAAAGAGAGATAAAGAGTTTAGGTCGCGTTGGTATCTTCGCTTCGGTAAATTAGAATCCAGTTTTGAAGCCAGTCTCATTCCGTCATTACATGAAATTTATGCGCCTGAGGGACATGTCTACGCTGATCCATTTATCGTAGAAGAAAATGGACATACTTATATTTTTATTGAAGAAGTGGCACCAGATCATCCTGTTGGTTTTTTGTCAGTAATGGAAGTATTTGAAGATGGTACATACACTGAACCCAAAGCTATTATTCAGTGCTCTTATCACCTTTCTTATCCTTGTATATTCAAACATGAAGATATTTGGTACATGATTCCTGAAAGTGCAGCCAACCAAAGTATCGAGTTATGGAAATGTACAAATTTTCCATATTCTTGGGAATTTGATCGTACATTAATAAGTCATATAAATGCTGCAGATACTACACCGTATTATCAAAATGGAATGTGGTATCTATTTACCGCGATTAAAAATCAAAAATCAAAAAAATATGGTAATGAACTCCATATTTTTTACAGTGAGAATCTACTGAGTAGTGATTGGCAACCACATCCTCAAAACCCAGTTAAAAAAGGCATTGTGCAATATCGCCCAGGTGGTCACTTGAGCATGATCAACAATAAATTAGTCCGCCCATCACAGGACTCTCTGAAACGCTATGGTGGCAGCTTAGACCTCAATGAAGTTACAAAACTTTCTCCAGAACACTACGAAGAGAAATTTTGGATGAAATTAGATAGTGAGTGGCACCCGAATGATAATGGCTGTCATACCTTTAATATTTTTAACCAACATATTGTGATAGACGCAATTCGTGAAACCCCTAAAAAACTTTAACTTAATTTTGATACAAATTTTCAGTTTGCTGCAACATTGATTCAAATTTTAGGTTTTGCTCTGCTTTTATAAATGCTGCTTCGAATAGAGGGAGCATTTCAGCTCTAGGTTTTAATTCCCTCGATATCAAGTTCGCCATCTGTTCACTCGAATTCGGTTCACAGATAAACTGCCCATCAATAAAGTCAGGCACCATCCCAACATCAGTCGATAGAGTTGGTACGTGACTCAATAGAGCTTCAGCCAAAGTAATAGGACCACCTTCTTTTAAAGAAGAAATTACGAAGCAATCTACCTGAGCAAGTAAATCAGAAATATCTGACCGAAAACCCAATAGTTTTACACGATCATTTAAGTTAAGTTGGTCGATCTGAGTTTTCAGCGATTGGTACTGAGTCCCATCCCCTACAATCCATAATTCAGCATTGATATTTTTCCAAGCATCAATCAGGATATGAAAGCCTTTCACTGTTTCCAATCTACCAATCGCCAAGGCAATGGTAGGCTGATTTTCACATTTCACTTTATTATTAATTTGATTAATATCTTGATCTACACCATTCCAAATCACATGAACTGATTTTGAAATCGGAAATTTTGCTTTAATTTTCCCACTCACAGCAATGATGTCATCAAACGCCATGAATGGTTTTAAATTACTTTTCATCCCATGTACGGTGACAATCTTTTTACAAGAAAACTGCTTTAACCACGGTGCTAAAATACTTGCTGCTTTACTTGCCTGAACATGTAAAACGTCTGGTTGAAGTTGCTTTATTTGTTTAACTAACGCATAAATGAGAAACGGATTCCAGCGACTTCTAGAAAAATCAAATGGATGTAGTGTGATATGACCACTTAGTTTTTGTTGATAGGAACGATCTGCAATTAAATGAACTTCATGACTTTGCGCCAATCCACGACATAAATCTAATGTATGTTTTTCCAACCCCCCCATACCACCATTCGTTGCCATGACCTGTACAATTTTCATGATTACTCCGACTTCATATTTTTTTGTATCAACTGCTTGAGACGCTCTGCACGGCGACGAAGTTTTTTATGCATTAAGAAATCAGACCAATAAGACCATGGAATAATCTCCTTACTCTTTAATGTTGATTTAACATCAATACATTTTAATCTAAGCCCACCTCGATGATGTTGAACAACTAAATTACCCGAGTTTAAATCAAATAGTGGAATATTATGTTGAATTAGCCAATCCGTTAACTGATCAATCGAGTGACATACAGCCTCTATATTCAATGGTATTTGATGCTTGAGATAATGATGAAGACTAAGCGATACCTCACCTTGCTCATCCCGAATTAACTCACAACTAAGAATTAGTTGTGCATGAACAACTTCTAACTTCAAACAAGAGGCAATAAATTGATGTAATTCATGCTCATCAATACGTCTTTTTAAACGCTGATATGCACTCCATTCAATGTAATTTTCATTAAACCGATAAAAATGAGCGCTTAAAAAGCGTTGGATTTTTTGGCGAAAATTCTTAATTTGACGTTGTTCTGGAGGTAAATCTATTTTTAAACACACCTGAGGATCGGAAGGTGAAATCACGCAATAACGATTTGCTCCCGCCCCCAAATACTCTGCTGACTCTAACTTAGCAACTGAAAACATGATCCTTCCATTCATAGTCTTCGGTATAAGGCTGTGAGAAAATAGTCTCTAACATGAACTTTGTGACACGTTTTGAACTATAGCTAGAATGCGTTCTGTTCCAACCAGCTTCAGCAATCACTTTTGCTTCCTCGGGATGATTCACATAATATTGAACCTTATTTGCTAAATCATCAACATCACTAAAATACACCACTTCTTTATCTGAAAATAACGTCTCAAATCCAGGAATATGAGGTGTGAAGGTCAATAACCCATTACCTGTCAGTTGTGTAATACGATCTGATGTATATAAATCTAATGAATTCGCACGTGAATAGTTTAAGCCCATACGGGATTGACTTAAAACTTTAAAATATTCCGCACCAAAAACTTTTGGATCTTCATCAAAACCGCAATAACGTGTAGGAATATGTTTAATTTTTTGTTGCAAACTACGAATAAATTGAGTACGTTCCACATCAGAAGATGAACCACAAAAGACCAATTCATTCACAAATTCATTTTTTTCAAAATTTTTTAGACTATCAACAGCATCCAGACTCATATTTGGCATATAAGCCACTTTATTGCCATTTCCTAAAGTCTTTAATAACTCACCACTTGTGGTGACAAAAATACAATCTAAATAAGGCGACCATTCTTTAATAAAATTCGCTTTCTTATCTACGCAAATCCAATCAACATACCAAAATGCTACTTTCGTTTTGGGATATTGTGCTTTAACTTGTTTTAACGTTTCCGTACTCAATAATGATGAATGGCCTATTAGGATTAAATCTGGTTCAAAATTTTTTACAACTTTTAATACTTCTTGATTTGCCCATTTTTTACCAACTTTTTTAGTGCGCCAAATGGTGCCATAATAAGCCATATCATGAAAAGAGAAGTCATAAACATGATGACCATTTAAAATCAAACCTGCCGAAATTTTTCTGTCTGTATTATAAAATTCAGCCCCAGATTTTTTAAAAGCAAAATTATTGATATGTAATATTTTCATAAGTTAACTCTGCAATCATATTTTAACATAATTAAAATTTCTTTCTTAATCTTACCTGGGTAATTCAATTATAAATAACCTCTAACAACAAATTAAAAGTGATTTATCAATTCTGCTAAGACTTACAAATAAAACAAAAAAAATCAATTCATTTTTATTTTTTGCTGTAAATCATTGCGCTTCGCTTTCATTTAATTTTTTATATGGCACATAATCATCCCAATCAAAAACGGTGACATTTTGATTGTCTTCGATATTCGCCAACGATTTTTTAGGATCTAATAATGGTGTTTTCACCCCCAATAAATCTGCATAAATATGCATATAATCATAGGCACTCACAGTCTTGTTATAGTGGTTTTTGGCCTGCGCATCGCTACGTAATACAAAAAATGGAACCTGATAATTATCTTTAAATTCATTATCTACATGATATGAATCTTCATCCACGGTCATACCATGATCAGAAAAATAGGTCACACTGAAACTACGCTGATCAGCCTTCAAAGAGGTATATATCTGTTCTATAAAGTGATCCAACTTATTGATCGAAGATAAATAACAATTAATCGTTTCAGGTTTATTCGCATACATACGTGGTGCCTTAAACAGACGTTCACAAGCATCCGGATGTGAACCCATCATATGAATAAAAATTACATTTTTTTGATTGGCATATTTTTTTAACTGGGCCTGTAATATTTCGACCATTTTGTCGTCATCAATATTACTCGACATATAGTTACCACTTTTCAGGAAGAACTGATGATCGGCATGAATGGCAATTTTAGAAATCGCCGTATCATTTTTCCCCATAAATCCCTGATTTGAAATCCATATGGTGTTATAGCCCGCTTGTTTTGCTAGCGTCACAACATTTTTTGCAATCTGCGGTTCACGATTTTGATCAACCAAAGTCAGCGTTCGAGTCAGACTGGTGACCGTATTCGGTGCAGTTGCGATGTAATGATCTACAACATCCAGTGGCATCTCATTTAAAAAAGGTGTGGTATCGTCTTTCGAACCGTAGAGTGATAAATGATCTCGCTGAACACTCTCACCAATGATAATCACTTGATTGTCATAGCTAGCATTCACCTGCTGAATTTCCCAATCGATATCTTGCAAATTATCTTCAAGGAGTTTGGCCTCTTCTTGTTTATATTTAACCGTCGCCATTGCAGTTTGAATACCAAACACACTAACGCCGTTAGCAATAAAGATAAGTGTCAAAATCAGCTTGGGATAATTTCCCTGATTAGATTGATTAAAAAATAAAACATAAAAACAAAGGCTTAAGAAAACAACAAAGGCAAAAACAATATATTTAGGATCGACTACAGATAAAAACTCAAAGGCTTCATTGGTATTACTTTGAAACATCGATGCCACGATTCCCAAAGACATATGCCCTTGTAAGAACCCTGTCCCACTTGCAATATACAGGCTAATGACAAAAAATAGCGCAAGGAAAATGTACTTAAAAATAGAACTATGTAGTTGTTTTACTGCAATGAAAAAAAACGTACTCGAAAGAACCAAAACAAAGAATAAAGGAGCATCTTTGATTTCAGATAAATAGTCCCAAAAACCTAAGCCAACGCAAAACCCAATTGAAAGCAAAAATGGAAACAAATAGGTTTTTAGCATTGACCGGACAACCCTGTAATATTATTCAAACATTTCCAAGATAGACTGAAATGTTGGTAGAAATTTTTCGTCGGGTATTATCTATACTTTAGGGACCGAGTACAATCTTTTTGGCGATACGGTCAGTTTCTTTAAATTCGGTAGCGAGATTCAAATCAGTTAAAGTGGTCTGTAACGACACCAAGCCTTGTTTTAAAATTTCATCTACCGACTTGGTAATCCGGTCTTCCTTCAACCGATCCACTTCAATCACCCCGACTTTACAACCCGCGGTGAGAGCCTCGTAAATCATTGAAACACTATCTTCAGTCACCCAAACTGCTTCGGCTTTTTGCATTTCTTCAAAAATCCAACCTTGCGGAGTGTCTTCAACTGGGAAAATCTGTACTTTTTCAATATTCTTTAACTGTTTTAATTCTGCTAAAAACGCTTTTGGTGTGCGCCGTGAAGTGGTCAAAATGATTTGTGAATTTGGATTCTGCTCGACTATTTGTTCAATCGCTTGGAGTACTTTAGCAGCATTCCACTGATGGCGTTTTGAAGAGCCCCCCAAGGCGATAAGGATTCGACCATGCTGATGCCGCTCCTCATTCACAATAGGATTTAACGCACCCTGTGTGGTCAGTACTTTATTTGATGCCTGAATACCATCGTGCTGTGGAATTACTGCATAATCAAACCATGCAAACGGCAAGCTGGGCTTCATTAAAATAATAGTTTTGGCTTTGTTATACACTTTGCCTAACAGCCATACTCGAAAATGTGTATGGCTGCCGACGCCAAAAATATAAGTTGGCTCGTGTTCTACGGCATGAAGCTGATGGCTAAATAGCGCAGAAATAAGTGTCACTATAGGCAAATCATCAATTGAAATTTCTTGAAATGTGACTGCTTCCTGAGATTGGCGCTGCATGGCTTTAAATAAACCCAAAGCTTGTGAGCGATGTCCTGCTTTACCATCACTGACATAAACAATATGCATAGTCACTTTCCCAAAAATTCAATGTCTTCAAGCCAATAAAAAAGGCGAAACTTAGTTTCGCCTTTTCATCTTAACCGATCAGCTTATTTTACGTAAGTTAACCAGTGCGCATATTTAGGGTCTTTACCCTGAACCGCATTAAAGAATGCAGTTTGGATTTGCTCAGTGATTGGACCACGACAACCTTCACCAATTTGACGGTCATCATATTCACGGATTGGCGTCACTTCAGCAGCAGTACCTGTGAAGAATGCTTCATCAGCGATATAGAATTCGTCACGTGTAATACGACGTTCAACCACTTCAAAACCAAGGTCTTTCGCAATCGTAATAATGGTTTGACGGGTAATACCATCAAGTGCACCACCCGCGATGTCAGGAGTATGAATCACGCCATCACGCACTAAGAATACGTTTTCGCCTGAACCTTGACATACATAACCTTGTGGGTCGAGTAACATTGCTTCGTCATAGCCAGCATGTGCCACTTCTTGGTGTGCAAGAATTGACAAAGTATAGTTACCAGATGCTTTTGCTTTACACATGGTCACGTTTGGATGATGGTGCGTAAATGAAGACGTTTTAACACGGATACCCTTCGCCATCGCTTCATCACCAAGGTAAGCACCCCAGCTCCATGCAGCAACAACGGCATGAATTGTATTGTCAGTTGCTGCAATACCTAATTTTTCTGAACCAATAAAAATAATTGGACGTAGGTAGCAAGAAGCCAATTTGTTTTCACGAACCACATCAATTTGAGCTTGTTCTAATGCTGCATGATCAAATGGGACTTTCATTTGATAAATTTTTGCAGAATTTAATAAACGCTTAGTGTGTTCTTTTAAACGGAAAATAGCCGTTCCATTCGGAGTTTCATAAGCACGGACGCCTTCAAACACACCCATGCTGTAATGCAATGTATGTGTTAATACGTGAGTTTTCGCCTCACGCCAGTCAACTAATTGTCCATCTTGCCAAATAAAACCATCACGATCAGCCAAGTTCATGGCACACACTCCAAATTTTTATACACAGTCATTTTTATCCAATGCAAACGTTGCAGTTGGATCAATTAATCTTTGCCATAGCTTGCAAACGACCACTCGGGTATCGTGCCAATCGTCAGCTGAAACTTGCATGGATTGATTCGCAAGTGCTAAACGGTGGCTCTCGGCTCGTTCACGGAGATAAGCTTGAATCAATGCTGTCGCATCGGCGCTGGATAAGCAATCCGTTCTTGCGGCATCCTCAAGGATTCGTACGTTGTCAGAGTAATGGGCGAGATCGGGATTCGACCCACTCCATGCTAATACTGCATACTGTGCCATAAATTCGATGTCAACGATACCACCTGCATCTTGTTTTAAATGAAAAATTCCATCTTTTTGCTGCTCTTTAGAAGAACCTAGATGGTCTTTCATTTTTTGGCGCATTTTGAGCACTTCTGCACGAACATTGTTCTCATCTCGTGGCTGCGTCAAAATATTGCAGCGCAAGTTTTCAATTTCAATCCGTAAACTGTGCTCGCCTGCAATGGTTCTGGCACGTACCAAAGCTTGATGCTCCCAAACCCAAGCATTTTTATGTTGATATTGCTCAAAAGCTTTTAAGCTGGTCACCAATAACCCCGCCTCTCCCGAAGGTCGTAAACGTGTGTCCACTTCATACACTCGACCATCTAGGGTTTGCGTGGTCATTAAGGACATAAATTTTTGTGCCACCCGCATGGCAAATTCAAAGCCACTAATTGGTTTCTGTCCATCGGTATCCGCTTGTTCGTCCATATAGTGAATAAACACCAAATCCAAGTCCGAACCATAACCCAGCTCGATGCCACCCACCTTGCCATAGCCAATTACCGCGAAAGCCGTGTGATCAATCGAACAACGCTGCCCTTCTGCATCAATTGGATAGCCATGTTTTTTGGCAACAATTTGATATGCCAAATGCAAGGTTGCATTCACCGACACTTCAGCAATATCGGTCAATGCATCCGACACTTTCATCAACGGACTTTCTGCCAAAACATCACTAGCAGCTACTGCTAAGACATTGGATTTTTTAAATAATCGAAGAACACGCATTTGGTCTTCGACTTGATCAATTTCAATTCGAAGCAGTTGTTGACGTAGAGAATCTTCTAAATCTTTACGCTTTGGCAGCTCAAAATCCATCGATAAAAACTCATCCAACAGCACGGGATAATGCGTCAATTCTTCGCAGATCCACGGACTCACTGTTGCCATTTTCACTAATCGTTGTAATGCCCCTTTGCTCTCAATCAGCATCACCAAATAGACCGTACGGCGCAGCACCGACTCCACCAAAGGCATGAGACGTAGTAAAGCCACCTGAGGTTTATCTGACTGTAATATCGCTTCAATGAGATGTGGCCAAAAGGTTTTTAAACGCTGTACTGCTTTGGCAGGTAATTTTTTCAGCGCATGTCCATACCAAAATTCGTGAATTAAATTTTTGGCATCATCATCTAGAACATCGTTCAACTGGGCTTCTAAATGACTAAAACTTTCCAATAACGGATCGGGTTCTTTTTCTTTAATAAGATGCTCAAATTGGTAAATGACTTTGGCACGCTTCTGATTGAGTACATGCAAAAATTCATCCCAAGATGCAAAACCTAAAGTATCTAAAATGCGCTGGCGGGGTTCAGGCTCATGTGGCAACGATTGGGTTTGCTGATCATTGAGCGCTTGAATCGCATGTTCAATGCGACGTAAAAATAAATATGCATCTTCTAGATCAGCAACTGCGGTTTTTTCTAATAATCCAACTTCACCTAAATGATGCAGACTCACTAAACATTGACGGTCTTGCAACTCGAGTTTTGAACCGCCATAGATGAGCTGAAAGACTTGAACAATAAACTCAACTTCACGAATTCCGCCTGCACCGAGTTTAATATCATCTTCGATATTACGACGTAGCACTTCACGTTCGATCATGGCTTTCATGTCACGCATAGCTTCGAAAGCGGTGTAATCGACATATTTGCGGAAGACGAAAGGTCGGGTCATTTCCAGTAACTCGGCGCCTTCTTTACCGCCCGTGACGATACGTGCCTTAATCCAGGCATAGCGCTCCCATTCGCGTCCATGCTGGCTTAAATATTTTTCTAATGCCGCATGACTGATTGCCAAGGCAGAACCATCACCCCATGGGCGAAGACGCATATCTACACGGAAGACAAAACCATCTGCGGTAATATGGTCAAGCAGGTAAATTAATTTTTGTCCCCACAAAATACAGAACTGCTGTACATCAATACATTTTCGACCATTGGTTTCGCCCTGTTCATCAAAGGCAAAAATAAGATCAATATCACTTGAAAGATTAAGTTCCTGTGCACCAAGTTTTCCCATGGCAACCACAATTAGATCTTGAACTTTCCCCTTATAGCCTAGCGGTTCGCCATATTTCGCAATCAACGGCTTTAGTGCAAAATCTTTTGCCGCACAGATGGACGCATCGGCAAAGTCTGAAAGCTCTCGCGTTAAGGTGACGACATCGGTGAGTTGATTGGCATCTTGCCAAATCCAACGAAACATCAGACGTGCGCGCAGCACACGAATTGCACGCATCCAACTATTTTCATCTTGGATATCGGCAAGGCTGCTTGCGACAAAATGTTGAATTTGTGCTGTACTGAGCGAGGTTTGAAACTGATCAATTGCATAGTCTTGTTCTAAACTGGCCTGATGGATTCCGAGCACCTGTTCAGCATATTGACTGGCACGTAATGTTTTCTGCAATTGCTCCGTATTCATTTCACAAACCCTAGCGTGATTTTTTTCTAGTTATAACAGTTGATAACGCTTAGGGAAAAGTATTTTTAGGCTTTTATACCAATAGATGCGCATTAAAGTTCACTTAAGGTCGCATCTTTCTGTGCACTGCTGCTCTCGGTACTTAGGGTTTGATGCAGGCTCGTCGCCTGTGGCAACCAGACTTTAAATTGTGTGCCTTCACCTTCTTTCGAGTTCACCACAATTTCACCCTGATTTAAGTCCACAAAACGTTTACAAAGGACTAAACCCAACCCCGTACCACGTTCTCCTGCCGTACCTTTAATACTAACCGTCAGTTTTTGCTGAAATAAATCATCAATCTGAGCTTGGGTCATCCCCAATCCAGTATCTTGAATAGTGAACACAACCCGTTCTCCATCTCGATCGGCTGAAATCGTCACCACACCTCTACCATCGGTATGGGTAAATTTCAATGCGTTTGACACCAAGTTTTGCATCACTGATGTGATCATATTGATATCTGCATTGACTTTAATGCCTTCAGGCACGGCATTGATCAGTCGAATATTTTTCTTCACAGCCAAGCTATTTAAGACATCACTTACGATTTTTGCAGACTGATGTAAATCAAAATTAATCGGATGATAAACAAAGCGACCACCTTCTGCCATGGCCCAGTTCAACAGGCTTTCTAAGAGGTTATACGTCGATTGTGTGGTGTCATATAAATAGTCTGCAATATTTTGCACACTTGAATCATCTAAGGTATGACGCTCCTGTGCCAAAACTTCAGAAAATCCAAGTAGACCATGAAAAGGTGCTCTTAAATCATGCGCAATAATTTGGAAAAATTTAGTCTTACTAAAATTCAGTGCCGACTGCTGTTCATAGGCTTCTTTTAATTCGGCATTTTCAACACGGAGTTGAATGATATTGACTAGACTTTGTACAAATTCTTCAACGATCTTTAATTGTTTGGCTTCAAATGCAGTGACTTGATCATCAAACAAAATCACTTTACCAATAGAGTCTTGATCATATTTTAAATCGAAAGCCACTAGACGCTGATGTCCTAAACCCAGTTCCTGCATATAGTCGCAGTAAGCTTGATAATTTGGAGCCGCTTGGTCTATTCGGGACTGTTCAGCAAAAAACTGATCGAGGCGATCATCATCGGCTTCGGCCAAAAAGGCTTTAAATGTGTGCTCTGAGGCATACCAGATATAAGGCTCATTTTTAAACGTTAGGACAGCGTTATCGACTTGCACGATACTGCGCGCGAACTTTAAAAATTCTGCAATGCGGTTGTCGTCCGTATAGACCCCCATCAATAAAGACAAACGACAGGCGGTCAATAATTCGGTTTGTGTACCAATATCCAGTAAACGTAAAGCCATCCCGTTGCTCTCCTCAGGGTTTATCTTAAAGATAAAAACCAACTGTTATGTTCAAGATTAATAGCAAAAATAGCCCAAACACTCAATAACAAAACCCAACAAAAAGACAAACATCATTTACAAATGCGCTATTTAATCGAACTTTCATCCAATTAGAAAATAAAAATATCTATAAAGAACATAACATTAAAGGTAAAACAAAAATTAAAACAATAAAATTAGAAACTTAAATTAATTTAAATTTTATTAACTGTTTATTTTAAATCGTACTTTTCGCGTTTTATTCAAACTAAAAACATGACCAAAAGAAATATTCACTTACATAAGACCTAAAAAACTGGGTTTAATTTTCTTTAACTACATCACAAAAAATAGTGAGTTTTATGATTATTCTACGACCAGATTGCTCATCAGGATGCTCGTTTCAGTCAGCTACACTAAATGAATCTATTTTTAAGTTTTTCCATTAGACTAATTTATTAGTTTTTATCAGTTGTGTGTGTCATTTGAGCGTTAAACCATACCTGCTCGCTTTTACTTTATTAAACTGAGCTAAAGATTCGTTTCATGCTTCTACTGTACATGAACTCATTCACCCAAATGACTGAAGCTGAAAAAGTGCCATGCCTTATTCATCAGATATATAAGTTATCGCATAAACATTCCGCGAACGTTCAAAGTCAAACGGAGCATCAAACTCACGTCGTTCTTTAATAAAGTCCTCAATCCTGACTAATTTTCGAACTTCCGCACCAAATCTACACCTAAAAGTTAAGGCATTCGGTTTGACCTATCAAACGCTTTGCTTTACAAATAAAACTTGAACGAGCCATAAAGAACAGATCAGCCCAAAAAAAATGATTTAAATTTAATTGTTCAATAGCTTTAAGCTATGAATAACAAGCTTTCAATATTTCCCTTTTCGGTTTTGCGCTAAAATTGGGCGTCAAACTGCACTTCTTTTGTATCATTTTTCTACGAAATGACCACATCACAGGATCTTGCGTTGACTGAAAAGCAATGAACCCCGATACTTTCATAGTTTTATTTAAGCAAATCGGTTCATAGAGGCGAGCCACAAGCTCGGACCTCAAAGACACAATCTAAAGCAAGGGGCTATATATGGCTGGTGGAAAGTCAACTATCATCTACACACTGACCGACGAGGCGCCATTATTGGCGACTTACTCTCTGCTGCCGATCATTGAAACCTTTACTAAACCTGCTGGCGTTGAAATCGTTAAACGCGATATCTCAGTTGCAGCACGTGTACTCGCTGAATTTTCAGACTACCTAAGCGAAGAACAAAAGGTGCCAAATAACTTGGCAGAGCTTGGACAATTAACCCAAGATCCAAGCACAAACATTATCAAACTTCCGAACATCAGTGCTTCAGTTGGCCAATTAACTGCTTGCATTAAAGAATTACAGTCTAAAGGTTTTGCAGTTCCGAACTACCCAGAAAACCCAACGACTGAGGAAGAAAAAGAAATCAAGGCGCGTTATAGCAAATGCCTAGGTTCTGCTGTAAACCCTGTACTTCGTGAAGGTAACTCTGACCGTCGTGCGCCTACTGCAGTAAAAAATTACGCGAAGAAACATCCGCACTCTATGAGCGAATGGAAACAGTGGTCACAAACTCACGTTTCTCACATGGACGAAGGTGACTTCTACCACGGCGAAAAGTCTATGACTTTAGACCGCGCTCGCAATGTAAAAATGGAATTGATCACTAAGTCTGGTGAAACTGTTGTTCTTAAGCCAAAAGTTGCGCTTCAAGACGGCGAAATCATCGACTCAATGTTCATGAGCAAAAAAGCACTTTGCGACTTCTATGAAAAAGAATTAGATGACTGTAAAGAAGCAGGCATTTTGTTCTCTCTACACGTAAAAGCGACCATGATGAAGGTATCTCACCCAATCGTTTTCGGTCACTGTGTGAAGATTTACTACAAAGAAGCATTCGAAAAACACGGCAAATTGTTTGATGAGTTAGGTATTAACATCAACAATGGTATGTCTGGTCTTTACGAAAAAATTGAAACTCTTCCGACTTCTCTTCGTGAAGAAATCATTGCTGACTTACATGCTTGCCAAGAACACCGTCCTGCACTTGCAATGGTTGATTCTGCAAAAGGCATCACTAACTTCCACTCACCTAACGACGTAATTGTAGATGCATCTATGCCTGCAATGATCCGTGGTGGCGGTAAAATGTGGGGTGCTGACGGCAAACAGTACGACTGTAAAGCTGTAATGCCTGAATCTACTTTCGCGCGTATCTACCAAGAAATGATCAATTTCTGTAAATGGAATGGTAACTTTGACCCACGTACTATGGGTACAGTTCCTAACGTTGGTTTGATGGCGCAAAAAGCTGAAGAATACGGCTCACACGACAAAACTTTCGAAATCACTGAAGCGGGTGTTGCAAACATCACTGACCTAGAAACTGGTGAAGTGTTGATGTCACAAAACGTGGAAGAAGGCGATATCTGGCGTATGTGCCAAGTGAAAGACGCTCCAATCCGTGACTGGGTGAAACTTGCAGTGACTCGTGCACGCAACTCAGGCATGCCTGCGATCTTCTGGCTTGACCCGTACCGTCCACACGAAAACGAACTCATCAAGAAAGTTCAAACTTACTTGAAAGAGCACGACACTACTGGTTTAGACATTCAAATCATGTCTCAAGTACGTGCTATGCGTTATACACTTGAACGTGTTGCTCGTGGCCTAGATACAATTTCTGTAACTGGTAACATCCTACGTGATTACCTAACAGACTTGTTCCCAATCATGGAATTGGGTACTTCTGCGAAAATGCTTTCTATCGTGCCTCTAATGGCTGGTGGCGGCATGTACGAAACTGGTGCGGGTGGTTCTGCGCCTAAACACGTACAACAACTTGTAGAAGAAAACCACTTACGTTGGGATTCTTTAGGTGAGTTCTTGGCACTTGCTGTTTCTCTTGAAGAAATGGGCATCAAAGAAGACAACGCGAAAGCTAAACTTCTTGCAAATACACTTGATGCTGCGACTGGTAAATTGCTTGACAATGACAAGTCTCCATCACGTCGTACTGGCGAACTTGACAACCGTGGCAGCCACTTCTACCTTGCTAAATACTGGGCTGAAGAACTTGCTGCGCAAGACGAAGATGCAGAGCTTAAAGCGAAATTCGCTCCTCTTGCTCAAGCACTTGCTGAAAACGAAGAAAAAATCGTTGCAGAACTTGCTGAAGTTCAAGGTAAAGCCGCGGACATCGGTGGTTACTACGCTGTAGACACAGCAAAAGTAAATGCTGTAATGCGTCCAAGCGCAACTTTAAATGCTGCTCTTGAAGCTGCTCAATAAGTTGATGCAAAACTAACTTAAGTTAGTGATGTAAAAAAACCAGCGCTTCGGCGCTGGTTTTTTTATACCCCAATTTATATAGTGTTATGCCAACTATTTCATTTAATACTTAGCTCTAAATTTTATGAATGTGAGTTATCAAAGGTTAGGATTTTTCATTCAACTACAGTCCAATGATATATTTACATATTTTAATCTTAGGCGAATAAGCAAAGGAATTAAAGGGTAAAATAAAACCTAAATCCAATGAGAAACTTTTACTAGTAAGCCATAGCATAAATGCTCTCTACAAGATATGGATGTCTAGAAGTATTATGTAGAAGATCTCATGGAGAATATTATTGGATAGGTGATAATACACACGGGGCATACTGCTATTAATCACCCTATATGAAAGAGAACGACTATCAAACATAATCCCAATCATCATTTTTTTTGGTTTTAAAGTGGTAAAAAATGAAAAAAATCATAAGTTTATTTATTCTATACTCAGTTGCATTGCATACTCACAGTCAAGAAATTTTAGACCAGGCTACCAAAGACATAAATGATGGAATGTTCCTAATTACCAAGTTGGATGAGTTAAATGATGTTAATGAAAGAATTGATGCTAACGTCAAATTAGGCAAATCAACTAAAAATTCTAGAGTATTAGATTCTATAATTTGTTCAACACGCCCCCTTATGGAGAAGAAGTTATTGATTATTAATGAACTTATTGATTCTGAAATATTGCTAGATGCAAATTTAAGGGATGCTAGAGATGAAAAAATAGAAGATAGGGTAAAAGTAAAAGCCTTTTTAGAAATGACTAAAAGTAGATGTTTATAAAATGATTATTTAGATACCACCTCGAACTTAGCACCATATTGCGTTGGCAGTAATACATATAAAGAAAATAAAGGCTTTCTAACTTGGTTCCACTCTGAGAATGCTCGAAAAAGAAGTGTTAACACTGAGACAATCGCAGATGTCATCAAAGTAGCTTTAGATAGTTAATAAAGCTTTTAAATACTACAAGCCCCTATAAGACACCCGATCAATCACATTTGATTATTGTATTGATCTAATAATTTAAGCTTAGCATCTGATTACACCATGAGTACCCAAACAAAGATCAGGTACTCATTTTACGAAGTGACCACCTGATATGTAGCTAATGGAATCATTGAAAATTTTCTAGGGATTTGATATAAGTTATTAATTCTAGACATAAAAAAAGCCCTCAAGTCTTATAGTGCTTGAGGGCTTTTCCAGATATCTGGTCCCGAGGGTCGGACTCGAACCGACACATCATCTCTGATAGTGGATTTTGAATCCACCGCGTCTACCAATTTCACCACCTCGGGAAGGTGTTGAAACGTATAATAAACTGTTTCAAAAACTTGTCAACGCATGATGTTCTCATTTGATTAAAAATAAACCGTATAAGATTTTTTAGATGGATAATCCATCAATTTCAGCGTTAAAACCCAAAAAAGCTTATACTAAGCCAAATTTCATTATCCCCCTTTTCAGATTTCTTAAACATGCAACTTTCTGACTTTAACTTCAATCTCCCGGACGAACTCATTGCCCGCTATCCGCTTGAAACACGTAGTGCATCACGCCTGCTCCATCTCGACCTGAATGGTGAATATCACGACCATCATTTCACTGACATTTTAGACTTGCTCAATGAAGGTGACTTATTGGTACTGAACGATACCAAAGTGATGAAAGCCCGCTTAAAAGGCAAACGTGCAACTGGCGGTGCAGTTGAAGTCTTGGTTGAACGTATTCTTGACCCAAAAACCGCACATTGCCACATTAAAGCCAGCAATACGCCTAAAGAAGGTGCGGAATTATTTATCGGTCCAGACGAAGTTAAAGTGACCGTTCAAGGCCGTCATGAAAACTTATTTGTTGTGGAATTTTCACAGCCTATTTTACAAGTTTTAGATTTATACGGCGCATTACCGATTCCGCCTTACTTTAACCGTGAAGCAGAAGCGATTGATACCGAACGTTATCAAACCGTGTTTAACGACCCAACCAAATTGGCATCTGTTGCAGCACCAACAGCAAGCTTACATTTTGATGAAGCGCTACTCAAAAAATTGGCAGACAAAGGCGTAAATAAAACCTTTGTTACCTTGCATGTGGGTGCTGGTACATTCTTACCCGTGCGCACCAATGACATTGAAAATCACATCATGCACAGCGAATGGTGTGACGTATCAGAAGAATCTATGGCTTTAATCCGTGAGACAAAAGCACGTGGCAATAAAGTCATTGCTGTCGGTACTACAGCGACTCGCGCGACTGAAAGTGCCGCTCAAGCCAATGGCGGCGAACTCAAGGGCTGGACTGGTGATACACAAATCTTTATCTACCCAGGTTATGAGTTCAAAGTAGTCGATCGTTTAATTACCAACTTCCATTTACCTGAGTCTACCCTGCTCATGTTAGTGTCAGCGTTGTCTAATCGGGATAATATTTTGAATGCCTATCACCATGCCGTCGACAGCCAATATCGCTTCTTTAGTTATGGCGATGCGATGTTAATTGATAACATTAACCACAAATAATCGAACGCTGAAATCATCCCTATGCCGATAGATTCTGTAAAGCATTCCATCCATATTCGTCGCAAAAAGAATGAAGTTGTTTTTCAGAATATTGCTCGGCTATGGGATATAGGCCGAAACGCAAAAACACACCAAGAGCTCCTCGATGGGTTACACCCTTGGAACGCGCCCATTACGCTCAAATTTGAAAATTTACTGCCGCTGGCTTTAGCCGCACTGGGTATCGGCTTCATGCTGTTTATTGTGATTCAGCCCGATCATGGCTGGGCACAGCTTTGCTTTGCTGCGGGATTGGTCATGGTGTTTTGGGCGTATATCAGCTATGAAAAAGATGATCCGATCGAAGATGTAATTGCATTTTTAGAAACCGAATGCATTGCAAAAAAATACCAACTGGCCTTTAACCGACAGCCTGAATACATTTCGATGCCACTGAATAATCTACAGTTTATTGGCAATCTTAAACGTATGTTCCCCGTGTTTAAGCAAGGCAGCCTTTCGAATGATATTCAGACCTTTGCGAGCACCGTTTGGGAAGATGAAAATCAGCAACAGCATCAGGTCATGGTCTTTCATTATCACTATGTGAATGAACTGAAAGTACGTGACAAAGACGGTGATGAAGTCACGGTCAAAGAAATTCATAAAGACCTGTGGGGCGTATTTGTTTTTGATATTGGCATCCATGGACTTGCCGTATCTGCAACAGGCAAAAACTTTGGCTATCCCTATAGTTTTCCTTGGCACAGCAGCGACATCCAAACCAATCAAAAATTAAAGTTTTATGGCGATAACCAAATGGAAATGGCTAAATTACTCAGCCCGGGATTTGTCCTCCGACTGGCGGATTTTTTTCAAAACCGTGAAGGTGATCTGCTATTTCATCCGAGCCACCGAATAATGTGCTATCTTGGCTCTACAGATTTATTTAAAGTCAGTAGTAAAGCAAAACGAATTCAGGATGTTTCTGCATTGCGTGGACATCTCAGAACCTTTAAATTAAATGCTTTAGAAAATTTGAAAAACGACTTAACGCAGTTTTTAAAATAGATTTCATACAATAATGTTTTAAACTACGACCTTTTATCTTGAGGATAAAATTTTATGGGGCTTTTGATCTTTGTTTTAATCATCATTGTATTGGTGATTGGCGCAATCATGATTCGCAACAACATTGTCCGACATCACAATGCAACCATTCGTGCATGGTCAGATGTAGCCAGCTATGAACGTCAAAAAATCAAAATTTTAGATGGATTACAGCCTTTGGTTGAGCAATATTCCAATTTTGAACAAGGGACTTTGGCAAAAGTCACTGAACTCCGTCAAAACATTATGAATTTGAACGTAAATAGTACCGATGTCAGCCAATTACAGCGTATCGAAGCCTTAAATCAAGATCTAATGCGCAGCCTGAATGTTGTAGTTGAAAACTATCCTGAGCTCAAAGCCAATGATATTTATCTGAAAATGATGAATGAAATTGAAGAACAAAACGAAAATGTCGGTGCGGCAATTACTATTTTTAACCGCAACGTCGAGTTGTTCAACAACCACATTCAAGTGTTTCCTAACAATATTATTAATACGCTATTGCTGAGTAAAAAAGCGGTTCGCCCTTTCCGCGATCAAGCTGCCAGCCAAAATTTTGATTATCGTCCGAACTTTTAAGTTCGGGCTTTAACGTACCAAAGTAAAAAAATAATGATGAGGTGATCAAGCACCTCCAAAACTAGAAAGAAAAATAAAATATGCACAATCAAATTAATGCACTAAAAAATGTGCTGATTCAGGCGTTTTTCAAACTCTATGAACAGCACCAGGACGACCATATTTACGCATGTACGTTGGTCTTCAATTCCTATTTATCCATGGATTATATCGCTGTCTCTACGCAGCGTAGTATTTTTGCCGAAGATGAAGATTCTGCTCAATATCTTGCAGCGCATGATCGATGGAATGTGTCGAAATGGCGCTATCGTAGCCTACCGTCTTTAAGTCAAGACTTGGCGCAGTTTAAACTAACATCTGTAAATGAAGTGAGCTATTTAAACCTTGATCCATCTTCGATCGAAAGCTCAATGAAGTCTGAGTCAACTAACCATCTTTCAATCTTGCTCAATGCCATACAACAAACAAAAGTCGACTTGGCTCAGTCCTACGGCATTGAATTGGACAATATTCTGTTTTTTATCACGGTGCCTACACAGCCCGAAATAGAGATTTATTCAGCTCAGGTTTTAAATATACCAAGTACACAACTTGACGATTTTCTCAAATCCAAACAACCGCTCAAACTCGACAGCTTACCTAAACGTATGAAGCTGTCTCAGTATGATAAAGACCTGCTGATTGATTTGGCTCAAATCGTTGAAATACAACCTTTTAACTATTTACATGTAGCCAATGAAGTCTATCTTTTAAGCTTAGAAAAAAGTTATGCAACCACGAACCCCTATATTCAAAAGCTTATTGACAGCATCGTAGCCATGACATCAGACCCGAAAGGCACATTTGCGATGGAAAAAGAAGAAATTTTGCAGCGAATTAACCAGTTTTATTTTAATGCCAAGAGTTCAGATGAAGCCCTGTCACAAGAAGCGATCTATAAATTTACAGACTTAACACCCGACAAAGCTAGCGTTTAACCGCAGAATCAAGGAAAATAGAGCACTTTTAGCACTCTTACCATCAGCGAACTGTTTTTTCGCCTTGATCTGGACCTTGTATGAAGTTTGAAAAATTGGCGCAATCGGGCCGTGCTCGTCGCGGCCGTTTAACCCTTGAACATGGTGTCGTTGAAACACCTATGTTCATGCCTGTCGGTACTTACGGTACTGTAAAAGGCATGCTCCCACGTGACATTAAAGAAATTAAATCCCAAGTTATTTTGGGTAATACTTTCCATTTATATCTACGCCCAGGCCTAGATGTTATTCGTGAACATGGTGGTTTACACCAATTCATGAAATGGAATAACCCGATTTTGACAGATTCAGGCGGTTTCCAAGTCTTCAGCCTTGGCGCTATGCGCAAAATTAAAGAAGATGGCGTAACTTTCCGCTCTCCAATTGACGGCTCTAAAGTCTTTTTATCTCCTGAAATTTCGATGGATATTCAGCACACGCTGAATTCAGACATCGTGATGATTTTTGATGAATGTACGCCTTATCCTGCGACACATGAAGAAGCGCAAAAATCATTGCAGCTTTCTTTGCGTTGGGCAAAACGCTGTAAAACTCAACATCATGACGTGCTGAAAAACCGTAATGCCCTGTTTGGTATTATCCAAGGCGGCATGTACGAAGATTTACGTGATGAATCTTTAAATGGTCTGAAAGAAATTGATTTTGATGGTTATGCGATTGGCGGCTTGTCCGTTGGCGAACCAAAAGAAGAAATGATCAAAGTATTGGATTATCTTCCAGAGAAAATGCCTGCGGATAAACCACGTTACTTGATGGGTGTCGGTAAACCAGAAGATATCGTAGAAGCGGTTCGTCGCGGTGTCGATATGTTTGACTGTGTGATGCCAACTCGAAATGCACGTAATGGTCATTATTTTGTGACCGACGGTTTAGTGCGTATTCGTAATGCCAAATATCGTCATGATCAAAGTCCGCTTGACTCACATTGCGACTGTTATACCTGTACAAACTTCACCAAATCTTATCTCTTCCATCTTGAGAAATGCGGCGAAATGCTCGGTTCGATGCTCGGTACTATTCATAACTTACGTTATTACCTACGTCTGACTGAAGCGATGCGTGATGCTCTCGATCATGGCACTTTTGATGAGTTTGTTGAAGACTTTTATCGTCGTCGCGGCATGGAAGTGCCACCTTGTCCTCAAGATTAATTCTTTCAGCATTTGCGCTGAAGAAAAAGACAAGGTAAATTGCTGAACAAGTCCAATTTATTTATCAAAGTATTGATAACCAGTTTTTTTAGTTTAGGAAAATGAAATGAGCCTTTTTATTTCTACTGCTCACGCGGCAGGTGAAGCTGCACAGCAACCAAGCATGATGGCAAACCTGTTGATGATTGCGGTATTTGTCGCAATCTTCTACTTCTTGATCTGGCGCCCTCAATCAAAACGTGCAAAAGAACATCGTGCACTAATTGAAAGCCTAGGTGTTGGTAGTGAAGTTGTTTTTGCGGGCGGTTTAATGGGTAAAATCACAAAAATCGAAGGTGATTTTGCAGTTGTTGAACTGAACCGTGGCGTAGAAGTAAAAGTACAACGCGCAAGTGTGATTTCAGTTCTGCCTGAAGGCACTCTAAATAACCTTTAATCAAAAAATAAGTCGTGCACCCGCACGGCTTTTTTCATTTTAAGAAGAAAACGAATGCGTTACCCAGCATGGAAATATCTACTGATTCTAGTGGTACTAGTCATCAGTACATTATATGCCCTGCCAAGTTTGTATCCTGATGAACCTGCTGTTCAAATTTCAGGTGCCAAAGCCGGTACCCAGATTGACCAAAGCATCGTACAAAAAGCAGAGCAGATTTTAAAATCTGAAAATATTGCCAGCCATGACAATAGCTTCACCAATAATGCCGCTTTATTACGTGTTGATTCGAGCGAACAACAATTAAAAGCGAAAGAAGCACTACGTCGTGGGCTCGGTGAAAATTATGTCGTCGCACTGAACCTTGCGCCTACTACCCCAGAATGGCTACAAAAAATTGGTGCTAAACCAATGAAGCTGGGTCTGGATTTACGTGGTGGTGTACATTTCCTACTCGAAGTGGATATGGATAAAGCCATTTCACAACGTATGGAAACGTCTGCGGCTGACTTACGTCGCCAACTTCGTGACAATAAATTAAAATTCAATAGCTTATCTTTGAACAACAACACCATTACGATGCAATTTGCAAATAATGATGACCGTTCTGCAGCTATGGATTTCCTTCGTCGTAACGGCAATGAATATACTCAACAAGCGGTTGCAACAACTGAAGGTTCGACTCTTCGTCTAAGCTACACAGATACACGTAAACAAGAAATTCAGTCTTATGCTGTCAACCAAAACTTAACAACTTTACGTAACCGTATTAACGAGTTAGGTGTAGCGGAAGCATTAGTACAAACTCAAGGTAGCAACCGTATTGTGGTTGAATTACCGGGTGTACAAGATACTGCTGAAGCAAAACGTGTACTTGGTCGTACTGCAAACCTTGAGTTCCGCTTAGTTTCTGACTTAAATGATCAATATATCGATCCTTACACAGGTCAAGCAAAAGGCTCATTACCGCCAGGTACAGAAGCATTTGCTTATGAATCTTTGGACAGCGGTCGTCAATTATTGCTTAACCGTAACCGTATCTTAACAGGTGAACGTGTACAAAATGCGTCATCAGGCTTTAGCCAAGATACAGGTGGTGCTGAAGTAAATATTACTTTGGATACTGCGGGCGGTAAGTTGATGTCTGAAGCCACTCGTAATGCTGTAGGCAAACGAATGGCTGTTCTGTTCATCGAGAACAAACAAAAAATTAGTTATGTTGCAGATCCTACAACAGGCACACAAACTGAAGTTCGTACACCTTATACCGAATCTGTGGTCATCAATGCGGCAACGATTCAAGCCGTATTGGGTTCTCAGTTTCGTATTACTGGTCTGGATTCACCTCAAGAAGCGTCTGAACTTGCATTGATGCTACGTGCAGGTGCATTGGCAGCGCCAATGTACTTCGTGGAAGAACGTGTGATTGGTCCAAGTCTCGGTCAAGAAAACATCGACAAAGGCGTATTATCAACTCAAATCGGTTTCTTATTGGTTGCGATTTGGATGGTGGTCTTCTTCCGTGTGTTCGGTTTGATTGCCAACTTTGCTCTCGTGGTTAACCTTGCCATGATTTTAACCATCATGTCTTGGATTGGCGCGTCCCTCACCCTTCCGGGTATTGCAGGTATCGTGATTACCATTGGTATGGCGGTCGATGCCAACGTACTGATCTGTGAGCGGATACGAGAGGAAATTAAATGGGGTGCCTCACCGAAACAGGCGATTGTTGCGGGTTATGATCGTGCGTATAACACCATCTTTGACTCCAACTTAACCACATTCTTGGTTGCTTTCATTCTGTTTGCAATTGGTACAGGCCCGATTAAAGGCTTCGCGGTTACCCTAATGATTGGTATTGTGTGCTCAATGTTCACAGCAATTACTGTGACACGTGCAATCGTACAAATCATTTATGGTAAAAAACGTAACCTGAAGAAGTTGAGCATTTAGGAGATCTAAGATGACTGAAAATACTCAACCGAAACAATACGGCCGTCCTGACAACGAGCGCATTATTCCGTTTATGAAGATTGCCAAACCGGCAGCCTTGATATCGATTATTTTAACGCTCGCAAGTATCTTTTTTATTTGCACCAAAGGTCTAAACCTCGGTTTGGACTTTACTGGCGGTGTAGCAGCAGAGTTGAACTATAGTCAACCAGTAAAATCTACCGATGTGAGCTCAGCGCTGACAAAAGCTGGTTTTAAAGACCCTGTGGTACAAACCTTAGGATCTGACCGCGACCTGATGGTTCGTATGCCAGTTCAAAAAGACATTGAAGCTGAAGACCTAACCAAAGCCATTACGACTGCCGCTCAATTGCCAGGCAATAAAGCAGAAGTACATAAAGTTGATGTGGTTGGTGGTCAAGTCGGTAATGAACTCTACGTGCGTTCTGCGGGCGCTGTTGGTCTTGCCCTACTGCTCATGCTGGTTTATGTCACTATTCGCTTTGAGTTCAAACTTGCGATGGGCGCTGTACTGTCTTTATTCCACGATATCGTGGTGACCATTGGTATCTTTGCTATGATGCAGTGGCCGTTTGACTTAACAGTTTTGGCTGCGCTACTCGCGATTATCGGTTTCTCGCTCAACGATAACATCGTTGTATCTGACCGTATTCGTGAAAACTTCCGTAAGATTCGTGGTGCTGAGCCTCTCGAAGTTGTCAACAGTGCATTAACTGAAACACTTCGCCGTACCATTCATACCTCAATGACACTATTACTGGTTGTTGTGGCGATGATGGTACTGGGCGGTGATGGTCTGAAATGGTTCTCTGTTGCAATGTTTGTTGGTGTATTTGTGGGTACATATTCATCAATCTACATTGGTACAGCCTTCGCGTTATGGCGTGGCCTGAACCGTCAAGACTTCATTGTACAAGTGAAGCCTGAATTTGAAGAAGAAGAGATTCCTTAAGCTTTTCAACTTATAGTTCAGATCAAAACCCATCTTCGGATGGGTTTTTTTATGCGACTACCTTAAATAAATGAGCTAGGCAAAATCGCAATAATAGGATGTAACTTTTTAATATCGGATTGCAGGAATTCTACCTGTCGTTTTTGGTCTAGACTTGCAAATTGCCATGTATCATCTGTTTGCTGTATCACGTTTAAAATTAAATTTAAGCCATTTCGCAAATAGACACAGGCTAGATCCGATCTCTCTACCCCTCGCCGTTCATCACAGACCACAAGCCAACCCTCTTGTAATACAGGGGCATAATACGATGCTGTGATGCGAATCAAATACAGGTCTTGAGTGTTTTTAAATAATGCTGAATATTGAGATGAATCATTTGAAATCGGTTTTAAAGAAAATGCCTGTGTCTCAACCACCTGCATTTCAAAAAGGACCAAGCTTGCTTGCTCCTCAGTGCACTTGTCTTGTTCTATAAACTGAACCTCATTATCTAAACTTCCCTTAATGAGTCCCAATTGTGACTCTAATTCACGTGCAAATTTCTCTCCAATCTGCCGATGACTATTTAATAATTGGGAAATTAAAGGAACTGATAAGCCAAAATGTTCACATACGGCTTTACCATTTTTAAAAGGGCCAATTGACACCCAATGATCGATAGCTCGTGTTAAATTCTGTCGACGCTTTTCAAAAAGCTCTGAAGGCAGCATAAGCACTCAATTTTATAATTTCTCTCCCCCAATATAATAAAAAACCCGCACGCAGCGGGTTTTTTATACAGCTTTATTTTTAGCTACCTTGTACCAAGCGACGTGCGCTGATAATGCCCGGTTGTTGTTCTAGACGTGCCAACAGTTTCGACAACTGTGCCAAGCCCTTCACTTCAATCAACAGCTTCATATTGGCAATACCATCACTTTCGGAAATCGTATTCACCTGACGAATGTTGATTTGGTCTGAGAAAATCACTTGAGTCAAATCTTTGAGTAAACCACGACGGTCATAAGCTTCCACCACGATTTGCACACTTTGACCACGGGTTGGCTGCATTTCCCAATCCGCTTCAACCGCACGTTCAGGCTCTTGTCCAATCATACGGATATAATCCGGACATGCGACCTTATGGATACTCACGCCACGATTCAGGGTGATATAACCAGCAATCGATTCACCATGCACAGGCTGACAACACTGAGCAATGTGTAGTTCTACATTGTCCAGACCATCAATCAAAATACCATGCGCCGAAAGCGTATGACTTGCACGAGGGTTCAAGGTCGGTTTTAACACCAGTTCAGGCTCATCCTGATCGAGGTGCATATGACGGTTAACCTGATTGATTAAGGCATGTAAGCTAATGTCGCCACTCACCAAGCCAATCAAGATATCTTCACCCAATTTCACATTAAAATGATTGCAGTAATCATTCAAATCGATACTTTTCGGGTGAATCGCCAAACGTGACAATTCTTTATTCAGAATCTCACGTCCCACTTCCAAATTTTTACTACGGTCTTGCTGACGGAACCAATGACGCAACTTATCACGTGCACGAGCCGTCTTGATATAACCCAGCGAGTTCACCAACCAATCTCGGTTAGGCTCACGATCTTTCTTGGTTAAAATCTCAACCTGTTCCCCAGTTTTGAGGGTATAGGTTAAAGGCACATAACGTTGGTTCACTCGTGCCGCATAGCACTTGTTGCCTACTTCAGTATGCACATGATAGGCAAAGTCGAGCACGGTGGAACCGCGTGGTAATTCTTTGATATCACCATCACGACTAAACACATAGATTTTCTCAAAATCTTCAAACTCTTGGATTTGTTCGAAGTTTTCAGAATCTTCATCTTCTTTATGGGCGCTAGCATCATTTCGTTCTTGATAATGTTCAAGCACTGCACGCAAAGAATGTAAGCGATGATTAAATGAATAATCTGTGGTTTTAGAGCCTTCTTTATAGTTAAAGTGCGAACACACCCCGAGTTCAGCTTCTTCGTGCATATTGTGCGTACGAATTTGCACTTCTAAAGATTTGTTCTCTGCAATCACGGCCGTATGCAGTGAGCGATAACCATTGGCTTTCGGGTTGGTAATATAATCATCGAACTGATGCGGAATATGACGCCAAATCTGATGAACGATCCCCAGTGTGTGATAACACTCAGGTACATTATCCACCAGAACACGAACCGCTCGAATGTCATAAAGCTGATCAAAGCTCAGGTTCTTACTCTTCATTTTTCGATAAATCGAATAAATGTGTTTCACCCGACCATTAATCTCGGCCTCAATGCCATGATCTAATAGTTCTTTACGTAACTTTTCTGTCACGAACTGAATATATTGTTCACGCTCTAAACGTTTTTCATTTAGTAAGGATGCAATTTCTTTATAGCGTTCAGGTGCAAGATAACGGAAAGCAAGATCTTCAAGCTCCCATTTAAGCTGTGCAATCCCTAAACGGTGCGCAAGCGGCGAGTAAATGGTTAAAATTTCTCGTGCGACACGCTCTTGACGCTCTTTCGTTGAGTGCGCCAACTCACGTAATGCATAGGTACGTTCAGAAAGTTTGATTAATACAACACGTACATCTTCGGTCACCGAAATCAGCATTTTATAAATGCCGGTCAAATGTTCACGCTGATTATTATTAAAATGATCTTCTAGACGTTTATTTTGCTCGATCAGGTCAGACAACTTACCCATGGCAAGCGTGCCTTTCACCAAAGCATGCACTTGATCGCCAAATTTGCTTTGGACTTCTTCTAAACTGGTTACGCCTTCACGAACACTTCGATACAGCATGGCTGCTGATAACGTATCTTCATCCGCATACAGATGAGCAAGAATATCCGCCATTTCAATACCGGTATAGAAGGTATTCGAGCGATGGTTGACCGTTGTTTCAAGTTCATTCTGTAAGGTCAGATGTGCAACTTCTTCGAGTTGCTTTAGAGGAGCCCCGTCAAACATGCCACTCACACGCTCTAGCCATTCAGCCAAATCATGCTGTGCTTGCTCGGCATGTTCTACAGTCGTTTCCTGAGACAGCTCATTGAGACGTCCAGGTAATTGTTCACGTACTGTGACCATACCCTACTCCTAGTTTTCTACGCTTCATAACTTTTAATCGTTTATCTGATTTTCTTTTTCGAACAAAGCAATCGATTCGACATGCCCTGTATGGGTAAACATGTCCATGACACCCGCTTTTTTCAAACGGTAGCCTTGTTGTACCAACATTCCAGCATCGCGTGCTAGTGTTGCAGGATTACATGACACATAAACGATTCTTTTTGCACCAAATTTGGGCACATAACGCATTATTTCTTCTGCACCAGAACGTGGTGGGTCTATCAATAATGCATCAAATCCTTGTTTTGCCCAAGAATGATGCGAAAAATCTTTTGTTAAATCTTGTGAATAAAATTTCAGTTGCGAAAGGCCATTGTTTTGTGCATTTTCTGCACCACGCCGAACCATTTCTTCACTCCCTTCAACTGCAACGACTTGACCCGTTGAACCCACACATTGAGCAAGTGGTAAAGAAAAGTTTCCTAAGCCACAAAACAGATCTAGAACTCGCTCACCCTGTTGTAACTGAAGCAATTCACATGCCAGTTTCACCATTTGCGGATTAATCGTGGAATTCACTTGCGTGAAGTCTTGAGGATTAAAGCCAAATTCCACACCAAAGTCACTTAGACCATAGTGCAGACGCATCGGTGCATCGGGATGATCCACACGATGTAAGCTGTCTGGCCCTTCAGGTTGTAAGTACAGTTGCCACTCTTTATGTAACGCAAATTTTACTAATTGGTTGACATCTTCCGTGCAAAGTTCCGCCGTATGACGAATCAGGAGAGCAATTTCTTGATCTCCCATGGCCAGTTCCATATGCCCAATATCTGCTTTACCTTGCAAACTTTGTAACAATTGTTTGAGTGTGGTGATTGAGCCAAACTCACGATCCAACACCATACAACGGTCAATCGAAGTCAGCTTATTTGACTGGCTCTCACGAAAGCCGACCACGAGCTTATCTTTTGCAGGTAGGTAACGCACACCAATACGTGCTTTGCGACGGTAGTCTTCACGCAATGAACGTAAAGGAGCTAACCATTGATCAGGCTGAATGCCGGCAAAATGTTGCAAATGTGATTGTAAAACATCTTGTTTTAAACGAATTTGCTCGTCGGGATGGATATGTTGCATGCTACAACCACCGCAGACCCCATAATGTGGGCAGGCCGGTTTTACTCGTAGTGTAGACTCTTCGCTCAGCAATTCCAGACTGTCTGCATCTTCAAGACGCTTAACGACATTGGTAATACGCGCACGCACTGTTTCACCCGGCAAGGCATAACGGATAAAGACTTTCTTACCGTGTTTTTCTGCAGGATGATCTGGATGCGTGCCAAAGTGCGCTATGCCTCGCCCCTCATGTGAAAGCGATTCAACCTGAAATGTATAAATGGGTTGTTGGGCTTTTTGGGGTTTGGCTTTGTGTTTCATGCGTACCTAATGTGTGGAAGATGGGAAATCAGATTGAGTGAATTCGGTACGCTGCGAGGTTTGCTGCCATACCGATAAAAAGTCAGCGTGTTGCGGCTGAGTTTGTAAATATTGAATCGTACTTTGAATCAGGTGCTGATGATCATTCAACAATAACTGCCCTTTCAGCAACAGCCAGCGTAAATAAATCAACCATGTATTGAGCACATCGCCTTCACAGTAGCTGGTCAGTTCCATCCACTGTTGTTCACGTACATATTCAGGCACATGGTAGCCACCATCACCACGTTTACCGGGGAAACCAAGTAAATGTGCTGCATCGTCGAGCTTTTGAAAATGACGACCATGGAACATGGCCATGACATCCATCAAATCTACATGACGATGATGATAACGATTCTGGTAGTTATTATAGCGCTTTTGCGTATCAATCTCGCCCTGATCGAACAAACTTGGTGCAGATAATCCGTGATACATGGCACGGAACAAAATCACAGGCAAATCAAACTGCGAACCGTTCCAACTGACCAAGGTCGGATGACGCTTTTCAAAAATAGAAACGAATTTTTTTAAAATTTCAGCTTCGCTATTGTCTTCACGGCTAAATGAAAACAACTTCATGCCCTTTTCATCAATCCATAGTCCAGAGATACAGACAATTTCATGCAAGGCCAAACGCTGAAAATCCGTGCCCACCTCTTGGCGACGCAGTTTAGTCAGCGCTGCATCTAAATCCACCTCAGGCAGATCCAGTCCATACAAATGCGCACCTGACTTCAAATCTGTCAGTGTTTCGATATCAAAAATTAAAACAGGTAAACGCATAAGTACTCACCAGTGCCGATCGGCTACTGTAATTATTCAGGATCAACAACAGAGAATAGACCAGTAGATAAGTAACGGTCACCACGGTCACATACGATGCAAACAATCACGGCATCCGGATTTTCTTCAGCCAATTTAACTGAAGCCCATACCGCACCACCCGATGATGTACCTGCACTGATACCTTCTGTACGCGCTAAACGACGAGCCGTTTTTTCCGCTTCAATTTGCGGAATATCCATAATACGATCAACACGTGAAGGGTCAAAAATCGTAGGAAGATATTCTTGTGGCCAACGGCGAATACCAGCAATGTTTGAGCCTTCAGACGGCTGTAAACCGACAATTTGAATATCCGGATTTTGTTCTTTTAAATATTTCGAAATCCCCATAATGGTCCCGGTGGTTCCCATAGAGCTGACGAAATGTGTAATTTTACCGCCCGTTTGTTTCCAAATTTCTGGACCCGTAGTGAGGTAATGTGCTTCTACATTGTCCGGGTTACCAAACTGGTTTAGGACTAAACCTTTGCCGTCTTTTTCCATTTGAAGGGCAAGATCACGTGCTTCTTCCATGTTTTCTGATTCGATCAGTTCGGCACCGTAGGCACGCATGGCATCTTTACGCTCTTGGCTAGAACTTGCAGGCATGATCAAAGTCATTTTATAGCCACGCATTGCAGCAACCATGGCTAAAGCAATCCCTGTATTTCCGCTCGTCGCTTCAATCAACGTATCACCCGGTTTAATCTGACCACGCTTTTCCGCTTGCATAATCATGTTATATGCAGGGCGATCTTTGACCGAACCCGCTGGGTTATTGCCTTCTAACTTGGCTAATACTGTTGCTTGAGTATGACTTGCCAGACGTTGTAAACGCACTAACGGCGTGTTGCCGACGTAATGGTCTAATAAAAAATCGTCTGCTTGAAAATCAGGGGTTGTATTACTCATTATTCACACCTATATCGAGGTGCGCCTATTGTATGAAAAAATGCCTTTGCCTGCACCCATTTGCCTCGCTTTTTCGCGAAAGTGATTAAAGCGCAATCAGTTTTAAATAATCCATGCTAATATTCGGGGCATAAGGAATAAACTGCTTAAACCATGTCAAATATCAACAAAAAGCTTTTTAAACGCCTACACTTAAATCATGCCTATGGTCAGTTGATTGCACTTATTTTCGTGCCGATCACCATTTTGGCCTGTGTCGGTGCGATGTTGGTAATAACAGAAACCTCCAATGCAGCCAAAGCACAACAAAAACAAATGGCTGTCGCGATCCTGACGCGCTATCAACCCACGTCAGAATCTGCCATAGAGTTGCTCAACCATTATCCGTGGCAGTTTGATCAAGCTCGCAACGCCATGCAAAGCATGTTGAACGAAAAACATTTGATTCGTGCCGCGATTTTAGATCTCAAAGGCAACAACCGCCTGAGCATTGGCTTTCAAGATCAAGATATTTGGCCTGCTTTTGACAGTAAAGCGTCTTTTATTGGACCGATTGCACATCAGGGTAACCATATTTATGCCCTGAAAATTTTAGATTCAACCCAGACGCCGGCATGGTTAAGCATTGAACTGGATAATCAACCGCTGCAAATTGCCCGCTATCGCGTGTTAATCGTGTTGATTGCAACAGGCTTATTGACGCTCTTATTACTTTTGCTGTGTTTGAATTTTTATTCACGTCGTTGGATCGCACCAATGTACGAAATTCGCATGCAGTTACAACGTTTAAATGCCGACACCCTAGATCAGCACATGATCATTAACAGTACTGGCGAACTCCGTTTATTACAGCGTGATATTGCCAATGTTGTTAAACGCTTACATTTCAGCTTTTTAGAACTACGTGAACATACAGAACAAACGGAAGATGACTTAAGACGCACGCTCGATACTTTAGAGGTGCAAAACATCACCTACCGTCAAGCACGTGACCAAGCAATCCATGCCAATCAGTCGAAGTCGGTGTTCTTAGCCAATATTTCCCATGAACTGCGCACGCCACTTAACAGTATTGATGGTTTTATTCATCTTTTACTGCGCCAAGGCAACCTCAGTAATGAGCAAAATTTATATCTACAAACGATTCGTAAATCTTCTGCACATTTATTGGCTTTAATTAATGACGTGCTCGATTTCTCCAAAATTGATGCCGGCAAACTAGAACTCGAAACTGCGCAATTTGACTTAGAAGAAGCCGTCTTTGATGTGATGGATATGTTGTCGCCATTGGCAGCGCAAAAGCATATTGATATGACCTTCTACTATGCGGACAATGTGCCGAAATTTGTGGTCGGCGATGCCCTACGCTTCAAGCAAATTTTGACCAACTTAATTTCAAATGCGATTAAGTTCACCCCAGATGGTGAAATTATTGTCCGTGTCCGTATGGAGCATGATGACATCGGTCAATGTCTGCTGCATTTTAGTGTCCAAGACAGTGGTATCGGCCTAAGCGGTACCGACCGTAAGAAACTGTTTGAATCCTTCTCACAAGGTGATGCATCTGTGACCCGTCAATTTGGCGGTACAGGTTTAGGTCTTGCCATTTCCAAACAATTGGTCAGCCTAATGCATGGACAAATTGGTTTTGAAGATAACCAAGAACGTGCCCCAACAGAAAAAGGCTCAACCTTCTGGTTTACTGCGCGCTTTGTGGTGGATGATGAAATTGAAATTGTGCATCCACAATTTAGCAATCTACAAGTTGTGTCTTATTTGGCGCACCCAGCAACTGCCAATGTCCTACGTCATTATTTAGAAAATTATGATGTTGAACATATTGAAACGCAGTCAATCCTAGATTTATTTAGCCGACTCAATCAGTTGCAAACCAACGAAAATACCTGGTTGATCGTCGATCACAGTGGTGACTCCGAAGCCTTACTGAAAGAAATTCGTCATCGTTATAGCGGTAACTTAGCGGTTTATGGCTACCAAATGATGCTCGATCCAAACATGTTGAACGAGTACCGTGCCCGTCCATTGCATCAACCACTCAGCCGTACAGCGCTGATTCAGTTGTTGAGTAATGAGCCGTGGTTTGATCAAGAGCAACATGAAGAATTTAATGGTCAAGGTCTGCACATTTTGGCTGTCGACGACCATTTGCCAAACCTGATTGTGCTTGAAGCCCTGCTCTCTGAGTTAAATGTGAAAACCACCAAGGCTTTGAGTGGACAAGAAGCCATAGAAATCATTCAGGCTCGCCAAGAGCAAGGTTTGGCAGCTTTTGACCTCATCTTTATGGATATTCAAATGCCTGTGATGTCAGGTGTCGATACTACGCGCGCTATTCGTTCACTTGAGTCAACCTTTGAAAATCATAAGCGCCTTCCTATCATCGCTTTGACGGCACATGCGCTCTCTGATGAAAAACAAAAGCTCCTACAAAGCGGTATGGATGACTATGTCACCAAGCCAATTCAAATGGATCAAATTATTCAAATCTTGACCCAATGGACTACCGATAACTTTAAGAAAGTACCGGTTTTAGAGCGCAGTTCAGTGATTGAAGCCCTAGAGCCGAGTATTTTAGATTGGCAGCAAAGCTTGCAGTTGGCCGCGAATAAAGAAGACCTTGCAATCGATTTACTGAAAATGCTCGTCGATAGCTTTGAGCAAGAAATCCATGAAATGGCACAGCTCATCGAAGATGAAGATTTTCCACAATTAGAGCATGTGCTACATCGGCTTTATGGTGCAACCCGCTATGTGGGCGCTCCGACCCTCCAAGAGGTTTCAGGTCAATTTGAGCAATTTGTATCGACCTTACGTAAGGAACGCCGTAAAGCAGATGAAGCTTTTGTTCAAGAAACCCTGAACCGTTTTGATGAGTTAAAAAATGTCATGAGGCAAGTTGAACACGCGGCTCAACAAATCTTAGCCAAACAAAATAATTAAGCGCAGTCCGACTAAAGTCAGTGCCGTCCAGCTTCTGTTGTGACTGCACTGTCATGTATCCTGTCAGGGTGCATGCTATGCTCGGGCGCAGAAACAACAAGAGTAATTACCATGGCTTTATTACGTGTAGAAAAAAATAATGGCATTGCAACGGTTTACTTAAACCGTCCAGAAAAACGTAATGCAATGAGCTTTGCATTGCTCAAAGAATTGGTTAGCACCGCTGAAAAATTAAAAAAAGATCGTAGCTTACGCTGTGTCATTTTAACGGGTGAAGCCAATGTATTTAGTGCTGGCATTGATTTGGCTGACCTCAATGATCCGAAAAATCGTGCCTATGCCGCGTGGGAACTGTTAAAGCCCGGTCAAAGTTTATTTCAAAAAGCCTTTTTGATTTGGCAACAACTTCCTGTGCCGGTGATTGCCGCACTTGAAGGCTTTTGTTTTGGAGCAGGCATGCAACTTGCCTTGGCTGCAGATATCCGTATTGCCCACCCGAAAACGCAAATGTCGATTATGGAAAGTCGTTGGGGCTTAGTACCCGACATGGGCTTAACTCGCTCACTCAAAGGTGTGATTGGACTGGATTTAGCCAAAGAATTAACCCTTACAGCACGTATTTTTGACGCAGAATATGCCAAGGATATTGGCTTAGTGACGCATTTAAATGAACAGCCTTTGCTTCAAGCGCAGCAGTTAGCCGAAGAATTATCACAACGTTCACCAGATGCCTTGGCAGCGGCAAAACAAGTACTAGATGCCATGGAACATAGTCCAAAACGCTCTTTACGCTTAGAAAAAATCTGGCAATTTAAATTACTGCTCGGCAAAAACAGCCAATTGGCACGTAAAAAAGACAAGAACCCAGAGGTTCAGTTTTTACCACGCCAATATAAGTAAAATAATCACACAGGATAGATTGAGTACAGCACATGGCGTTTGATCGTAATACAAAAATTGCATTTCTAGGTATGGGGCTGATGGGTAGCCGCATGGCCACGCGTCTCATTCAGGCAGGATTTGAAGTTGCGGTGTGGAACAGAACTGCCGCTGCGTGTGATGAGTTGATTGCGATTGGCGCGACGGCGCTTCAATTGGAGAATATTGCCCATTATCCTGTGGTTTTATCTTGTCTCGCAGATGATGCTGCCGTTGCCGCGGTGTATGCAAGCATCGAAACCCATTTAGTGGCAGGACAAATTATTGTCGATTTTTCGAGTCTTTCTGTAAATCAAACCCATCAATTGGCTCATGCTGCAAAGTTGAAACAAGTCACCTGGATTGACTCTCCTGTTTCGGGGGGCACAGCCGGTGCTGAACAAGGCACCTTGGTCATCTTTGCCGGTGGTGATGCTCAAACGATTCAAGATTTGAGTCTGATTTACAATGTTTTATCTCAACGTGTTACTCGCATGGGCGACTCAGGTACAGGTCAAGCCACCAAAATTTGTAATCAGCTGATCGTCGCTGCCAATAGTACTTTAATCGCAGAAGCTGTAGCACTGGCCGAGAAATCAGGTGTAGACACCACGTTATTAGCACCAGCACTTGCTGGTGGATTTGCAGACTCAAAGCCTTTTCAGATTTTAACTCCACGTATGGCAACGCATCAGTTCGAGCCCGTGCAATGGAAAGTTCAAACTTTATCTAAAGACCTGAATAATGCAGTCCAACTGGCTGCCCAGTTTGAATTAAGCATCCCTGTTGCCAGCCTTGCTTTATCGCAACTCAAAGCCCATCAGGACAATGGTTTTGCAGAAAAAGATTTAGCCACCATCATTCAACATGTCGAACATAACTAACGACTTTCACTTTAGAAGTAAATTGCTTCAAGGACGATATACATGACTCAGCTCGCGGTTAATTTATCCATGATTTTTACCGAAGTGCCATTGTTAGAGCGTTTTGCGTTGGCTCGTGAACACGGTTTTAAGCATGTAGAAATTCAGTTTCCGTATGAGCTGAGTATTGAGCAGATCCAAACCCAACTCACCATCAATGATTTAAGCCTGTGTTTAATCAATGTCCCTGCGGGTGATTTGATGCAAGGTGGTGATGGTCTTGCGGGAGTTCCGGGGCGTGAAAATCAATTTCATCAAGCCTTAGAACAATGCATTCGCTATGCCACTGCGTTAAATGTACCGAGTGTCAATATTTTAGCCGGCAAACAGCCACAAGATGCTGACTTGCTCCCATGTTTAAATACCTTGTCGAGCAACCTAAAACTGGCGTGCCACATGTTGTCTGAACATCATATTCAACCGGTATTTGAAATGATTAATGGCACTGATATGCCGCGCTTTTTGGTCCAAAATATTGCCCAAGCTCAGGAAATGCTTGAAGCTGTACAACACTCTGCTTTGAAGATGCAATATGACTGCTACCACATGGCGATGATGGGTGAAGATATTCTCAGTACTTTGGCAGAAAATATTCAGGATATCGGTCACATACAGTTTGCTGACTGTCCGGGGCGACATGAACCTGACTCAGCGCAGATTCCATTTGCAGAGATTTTTAAATGGTTAGATCAAAGCCAATATACAGGCTACATCGCGGCTGAATACCGACCACGAAGCAACTCATCACATTCTTTTGCGTGGAAAGACAAATACTTCCCTCATTTAGCTAATGGTCAATGACGTGTTGATTTGAAATTCAGCAACAAAACCGCTATATTAGACCATGTAAAATTGTCAGGAAATCATACCCTCTATGAATTTAGAACCATCGCCCAGCGCTTCTAATTCTCTCGATCTCGCAAAATCAACGCAAATCAAAGACGTACAAGCTTGCTTAGCTGTTGTACGTGAAGCACTTGAAGATGTAAAAGCCAAAGATATTATTGAACTTGATATCAGCACTATCAGCAACGTAGCAGATGCGATTGTTATTGCGAGCGGTACTTCAACTCGTCACATTAAGTCTCTTGCAGACAACGTGGCAGAAGAAGCACGTAAAGCTGGATTCCGCCCTATCGGTGTTGAAGGCGAACGTGATGCAGAATGGATCCTGATTGATCTCGGTTTTGTAGTGGTACATGTGATGTTACCTACAGCACGTAAATTCTATGATTTAGAAAGCTTATGGCGTACAGCTCCAGAAACTGTAGCTTAAGCTTCCAGAAAAAAGCGACCTAATTAGGTCGCTTTTTTTATCCCTTGATTTTATACACCAAGGACTATCAGCTTCATGGTGTTTCCCCCCGGCACTAAACCAGTTGATGTAAATCCACCTCAGGATAATTGGCTTTAATTTTCAGCTTGGTTTGTGCATAAACTTGGTCTGCACGCATCGGGCCATAAAAGTCACAATACACTTCATAAATGCTCGTTAAAACTTTGGCATAACTGGTCAAGGGCAAAAACTCGACAAAACTCGCCGTATTTATTTGTGCATTTGCCGCAATTGCCAGCCCGATTTCTTCTAATTGCTCAATCACATCTTGGGTGAAATCAGCCTGATCTGTAGATTTCACCGTCAGCATGACTGACTCGATAAAGCCTAAAAAAGCGTCGCTAATGGTCTCTGCAATGAGCTCGTCGTCTTGCTCCTGCTCCTGCGGTTTTTCACCCCTTAACAGTTCCTGCTTTTCTAAGGTAGATAACTCATACAAGACTTGCTTCAGCATATCTTTACGATAAAAGCGAAGCTCCTCTGTGGTACAGATATCATTTAAGAAGCGATTTAAGACAAATGACGGTTTCATGCTGTACTGCTGCTCCCAGTGCCGTAGCGCACTGTCGAGTAACGTCCCATGAATAAAATGTTGTAAGCCTTTTTCTAAAGCTTCGCGGCGTTGTGCCAAATTTAACAGTTCGGTGCTCATTGCTTTACTCCTGTTAATGACGTTTAGTCATATCATCCGTTTCAAAAGTCACATCTTTTTGAAACTCGGGATAAGACAATTCAGCATGCTCGGTATAGTCCAAACCCCGTTGTTCATGTTGCTTACTCACCCGTAAGCCACCCAACAATTGATCCAAGACCTTAAATACAATGAACGCAACGCCAAAGCCCCATAAAAAGGCTGCAATCACCCCAAGCCCTTGTATCGCGATGACATCGCCATTAAACATGTTATTTTCAAGGAAGATCCCTGCAGCCAATGTTCCCCATGCGCCACAGAAACCATGTACCGTCACCGCATCCACCACATCATCCAGTTTCATTTTTTCCATGAGCATTGGCAGGAAGGTCACCATTACACCTGCACATAAACCGGTGATGACTGCATAGAGTGGAGACATCGTTGCACAGCCTGCCGTAATGGCAACTAAACCACCCAGTGAGGCATTTATCGTACTGCGGATCAAAATGGCTTTAGATCGGATGAGACAGAGCAACATATATGCAACCACGGCAGCACACGCCGCAAGATGCGTATTTAAAGCAATACGTCCTACGCTGACATTGGCATTAATGGTCGAGCCTGCATTAAAACCAAACCATGCTAACCATAAAATAAAACCGCCTAATGCTACCAAAGGTAAGTTATGCCCTGGTAAATAATGGCTTTGCCCATTGCGTCCAAATCGACCCAAACGTGGTCCCAATACAATGATGCCAGCCAAGGCAACCCAGCCGCCCATTGAATGCACCACGGTCGAACCTGCAAAGTCGATAAATCCGAGTGCTTTTAACCAACCGTCTCCGCCAAATAAACTGCCCCATGCCCAACTACCAAAGACAGGATAAATCAGACCTGACACAACGGCCGCACTCACCACATAAGCCACAAAATGAATCCGCTCCGCCATGGCACCACTGGCAATAGTGGTTGCCGTTGCAGCAAACATCATTTGGAAAAACAAAAGGTTCCAGTGCCAATCATCCAGTTGATCGGGTGCAAAATGACTTAAGCCAAACCAGCCCGTGGTATTGACCCCAAACATCAGACCAAAACCCACCAGCCAAAACACCAGACCACCCAAGCAGGCATCCATGTAGTTTTTCATGAGTACGTTCACGGTGTTTTTACTGCGAACTGAACCACTTTCGATCATGGCAAATCCGGCTTGCATAAAGAACACCAAGATACCGCCCAGTACCACCCAAATACTGTCGAGCGAAATACGAATGTCTTGAATATTACTGGCGATTTGCGGGTCGACTGCCCATGCAGTCGATGTCAGGACACTCAGAAACAGTGCCATCAAGTATGTTTTTTTCATGATTATTCCCCCAAGAATAACCATGCTGTGCAAAAAGAATACCAAATTTCAGACAATTAATTATTTTTCAATGCATTGCGTCACAAAACCAGTTCGCGACAATATTTTGAATCACTGAGATCGAATTTAATGAAACAAAACAGCGCATAAATCTGCACCTTGGTTTCAAAATACGCATCAATTTGATTCAAGCACCTGATGCGCTAAATATTTGTGCACTTTTAGTGTGAAACATCAATTAATCAAAAGCGAACAAAACAAAAAACCACCCGAAGGTGGTTTTAAATCTTCCTCAGTCCCGCTTTATCACAGCGGGACTTTGGCAATATGGATTAATGACCGCCGCCATTAATGGCTTTTGTCATATCTTCCACAACTTTCTTCGCATCACCGAAGATCATCATCGTTTTATCGTTATAGAACAAGTCATTATCTAGACCTGCGTAGCCTGTAGCCATAGAACGTTTGATCACCATAATAGTACGTGCTTTATGCGCTTCAAGGATTGGCATACCGTAAATTGGAGAACTTGGATCGTCTTTTGCCGCTGGGTTCACAACGTCATTCGCACCAATCACTAGTACTACATCAGTTGCTGGGAAGTCTGAGTTGATCTCATCCATTTCAAGAATGTCTTCATATGCAACGTCAGCTTCAGCTAAAAGTACGTTCATGTGACCCGGCATACGACCTGCCACTGGGTGAATCGCAAAACGAACTTTTACACCTTGCTCTTTTAAGATTTCACACAATTCTTTCACGGCATTTTGTGCACGACCTTGCGCCATACCATAACCCGGTACGATCACCACGCTGTCCGCATTTGACATCAAGAAGCCAGCATCGTCTGCAGAACCTGAACGGTGATTACGCTGTGCTTTTTCACCATTATCCGCCGCCGCTACTGCTGTACCACCCATTGCACCACCAAACAAAACGTTGATGATTGAACGGTTCATGGCTTTACACATGATGTAAGACAGAATTGCACCCGATGAACCAACCAGTGAACCTGCAACAATCAGCATGTTGTTTTCAAGCGTGAAACCAATCCCTGCTGCTGCCCAACCTGAGAACGAGTTTAGTAACGATACCACCACTGGCATATCACCACCGCCTACTGGCGCAATCCATACCCAACCAAATGCAAGTGCAAGAACAGTCATTGCCCAGAATGCGTTCATGTTGCCTGTGGTAAAGAAGTAGATACCACACGCCAACATCGCAAGGAAAATTAAAGCTTGAACAGGTTTTACCCATCCACCTGAAATGGTTTTTGCCCATTTCTTCGCAGCCAATTTACCGTAAGCAAATACAGACGCTGTGAAGGTAATCGCACCAACGAAACAGCCTACAAACAATTCAAATAAATGAACTTTGCTCATGTGGGCATTTTCTACACCCGCAGCTGTTAATACTGCCTCATTTTCCGCGAATGCCGCAGTCAATTGGTTGTTATGTAGAATCGCAGCGATCGCAATCAGTACCGCAGCCAAACCGACTAATGAGTGCATCAGTGCGACAGTTTCAGGCATTTGAGTCATCGGAACTGTTTTTGCACGTGCAATACCTACGACTGCACCCAACACCATTGCACCCACAATCATCCAAATCACAGGATGATCTGCGACAAAGAATGTGGTGATTACAGCAATCGCCATTGCGATCATACCGTAACGGTTACCCTGAATCGCAGTTTTCGGACCAGACAAACCACGCAACGTTAAGATAAAAAGAACGGCACCAATCAGGTAGAACCAATCCGCATATTCTTTAATGAATTCCATGGATTAACCCTCTTTTTTCTTTTGCTTAGGTTTGAACATTTCAAGCATACGTGCAGTCACCGCAAAGCCACCAAAAATGTTGATACTTGCAAGGAAAACGGCAATCGCACCTAAAATACTCACCACGTTAATGCTTTGGAACTGTACGCTTGCATCCACAATACCTGGGATACCAACGGTTTGAATCATCGCACCAACGATAATGATCGATGACAAAGCATTGGTTACAGCCATTAATGGTGTGTGTAGCGCAGGTGTTACCCCCCAAACCACGTAGTAACCAACAAAGATTGCCAAGACAAAAATAGTAATCGTTTCAACCATGATGATTCTCCTTAACCACGTTTCAGCAGCACTTGGCCGCCATGAGTGACAAGTAGTGCTTTTTGAATTTCTTCTTCAGGGTTAATTGCGAAGTTCTTTTCGCTATCAAACAGGGTTTCAATGAAATTCAAAACGTTACGTGCATACAGTGCCGACGCTTCAGTCGAAACTGTTGAAGGAATATTTGGAATACCAAGAATTTTCACACCATTGGCAGTCACAACATTTTCGCCGCAAACAGAACCTTCAACGTTACCGCCTGTTTCAACCGCCATATCTAAAATGATTGAGCCCGGTTTCATTTTGGCAACGGTTTCTGCTTTGATTAAACGTGGTGCGTCACGACCCGGTAATAATGCAGTCGTAATCACGATGTCAGCATTCGATACGGCTTTATCAACAATAATCGCTTGATCGCGAATGTAGTCTTCACCCGGCATCCAGCCATAACCATTTTTCGCAGCATCAGCTGCTTTTTGTTGCTCTTCTGGTGACATTGGTACGTCTAACCATTTACCACCTAAAGATTCAACTTGGTCACGTGCTGTAGGACGTAAGTCAGTTGCTTCAACTACGGCACCTAAACGTTTCGCTGTTGCAATGGCTTGTAAGCCTGCAACACCTACGCCCATGATCACAACCCGTGCAGGTTTTACTGTACCTGCTGCTGTCATCAACATTGGGAACATACGTTGATATTCTGCCGCAGCCAAAAGCACAGATTTATAACCTGAAAGGTTGGCTTGAGATGAAAGTACGTCCATGTTTTGCGCACGAGATAGGGTTCGTGGCAAAAGTTCCAATGCAAATGCAGACACGTTTTGTGACGCAAATTGGTCAAGTTCGGTGTTGCGGTAAGGGTCAAACATCCCCACAACGGTGGTACCCGCTGTGAGTTTTTGAATTTCGTCACCTTTAGGCGCACGAACTTTCAAAATCATTTGACTACCGGTATAGGCATCATCCGTAATTTTGGCACCAACTTGTTCATAGGCACTATCGATGTAAGCAGCGTTTACCCCTGCTCCACGTTCAATAACGACGCTATGACCAGCGCTGATCAACTTCTTTACTGTTTCAGGCGTCGCAGCGACGCGATTTTCACCGACAACAGTTTCGGCTGGAATTCCGATCTGCATGAGCGTTCCTCAAGCTAATTTTTCTTAAGTAAACATCGCAATCCGCGATGTCTCCCCTCAGGATGTGTTTTTGTACAATTTTTGGATTCTAATTGAACTTTTTTAAAATACTACCCAATATTTATTTAATAAATACCCATATTTTGAACTCATGATTCATGAAAAGAATGGTGCGATATTTCATTTATTCAGTTTTATTTGTCGATTTATTACTCATTTTTATCCTATTTATAACTTTTTAATATTACTTAAGACCAAAAACATAAATAATTTCGCTAGTTTTAGTGCAGATTGTTTCACTGCGTTGATCATTGTGACATTTTCATTCAACCCACAATGAGCTGAACGTGTCATTAAAAATCGACTTAAGTCAGGTAGAGTCACTCTTTCATGCAGACTGCATCAGCTCGTTGACTCATTTGACAGTTTTGACGTGTTGACCTGCATTGAAAACTGACATTTTTCTGCCACAGTCTCGTCAAATTGGTCAGCTTGAATATCCGATGGATTTTTGCGCACGTTTCGGGTTTATTGAGATCTTGCCCTCCCCACCTGATGCTTCGCCTTAAGTCTTAGAATTGACTTTTTTAGCTAAAAAAATAATTTTTTGAATATTTAGCATCATGATATCGCTACTGACTTTCTATCCCTAAAAAACACTATTGCACCATTTGTGTGCAATTTTCACCTTAAATGTTTCAGCCTGATATATTTGACCTGCCGAGTCATGTTGAGATTAGGGTCTGTTGACATTTGCTGTTCAAAAAAATAGCGAGAAAGTAAAATTTAATCGCCAAACCAAACTTACTTCTCGCTATGCCTCGAACTATGCTGAATGATCAACACTGGTCTAAGCTGAAAC
>NZ_VPCD01000015.1:0-101394 GCF_013418345.1 Acinetobacter sp. YH12144
AGCAAGTAACTTGGACCAGTGTTGATCATTTAGCATTGTTCGAGGCATAGCGAGTGTAAAATTGGGTTTGGCGATTTAATTTTACTATCTCGCTATTTTTTTAATCAACAAATGTCAACAGACCCTAGTTTCAGTGCCATAGAAAATGTAAACGAAACTAAAAACAATAAATATGCTCTGCCCGATCACCCATGCGAACAACCAACCATTATGACAATAAACAATACTGTCATAGATAATTTTTGAAATTGAAGCAGTTTCTATCATTAAAATGATGATGAATTGAAAAATCGCATATAGCCATAATATAACCACATACCAAGCACGTCTAAATGATAGCAACAGTGGGAAAAAAAAAGAAGATTCCAACGATTCCCATGGTACTCAATAGCGTAGGATCATCTGATGAAGTTCCAAATAGTTCATTAAAATAGGTCGCTTTTTTAGGTTGCAAGTATTCATAGATACATAAATTTGTACCTGTGTCTTCAACTTTAAGAATACATAGTGATGCAAGTGCAAGACTGAGAATGGCAATGATACGAAAAAATTGACTAAGCACCTGATCAAATCTGGAATCATTTTATGTTCATGCCATCTTATATGAACAAATTCTATAATTTGAAATATTTTTTATAACTTTTTTAGAGATCACCCTTGAAATCTTATGCCACAAGCATCATGTTGGTTACAGACTTTAAAAAGATGATTTTGTCATTTTACTTTCAACTTTATATGGCATTGATATGGCTTATATCGAATGAAATAATGATAAATAATCGTTATTGCTGAAATAGTTCTGGAGTGTACTAATTCGGATTTTCCGATATTAGTTATGTAAAAATACTATTTCAGCAATAAGCAAAATTTCTGTACCCTATTGGAAATCAAAAACAAACCTCAATCATGGAGACAATGATGAGCTTAATTAATACTGAAGTTAAACCGTTTAAAGCACAAGCATTCCAAAATGGTCAATTCATCGAAGTAACTGAAGCTGATCTTAAAGGTAAATGGTCTGTTGTATTCTTCTACCCAGCTGACTTCACTTTCGTTTGCCCAACTGAACTTGGTGACCTTGCTGACAACTATGCAGAATTCCAAAAACTAGGTGTTGAAATCTACTCAGTTTCTACTGACACTCATTTCACTCACAAAGCTTGGCACGATTCTTCAGAAGAAATCAAAAAAATCCAATACGTAATGGTTGGTGATGCGAACTGGACTCTTGCTAAAAACTTTGATGTATTAATCGAAGCTGACGGTCTTGCTGATCGTGGTACTTTCGTTATCGATCCAGAAGGTAAAATCCAAATCGTTGAAATCAACGCTGGTGGTATCGGTCGTGATGCTCAAGAACTTCTTCGTAAAGTTAAAGCAGCTCAATACGTACACGCTCACCCAGGCGAAGTTTGCCCAGCTAAATGGAAAGAAGGCGACGCAACTCTTGCTCCTTCAATCGACCTAGTTGGTAAAATCTAATCTGTATTAGATTGAACTGATTCAAAAACCACGCTTTTAGCGTGGTTTTTTTATGCCTATTATCTGCGAGTATATACCTCTATACACCCTACGCAGTTCACACTTTATTCATACAACTTTAACGTACTAGCACTTTCTACATATCTGTAGATATTCATCAAGTTAGAGCTTACACAAATATAATAAAAATGCGCAGCAAACCCGATTGTCTAGGCTTACATCTTTGCCAGTATTTCAGTATTTTTAACATGAATTTTAGGTCAATTGCTTATTTCAGGAAGATGTAAGCCCATGAAAAAATATTTCGTCTCGATCAGTTTAATTTTATGTTCGTTTACAACTTTTGCTGCCATGAACTGCGAAGGTGAAATTAAAAACCAAAGTATTCGTGAAGATATTAAAGTCAAAAAAAATTGTCAGCTTGAAGGTTTAATTCTTCATGGCAATGTGATTTTAGAAAATGGTGCAAGTGTTGAACTGCATGACAACCACATCAAAGGCAATATTGAATCGAATAAAAACTTTACCAAGATCATTGCCAATCATAACAATATCAGTGGCAATGTCGATTTTACAACTGGGAAAAACATCCAACTCCTCAATAACCAAATTTCAGGCGACCTCAAATTAAAGAAAAATAATGGCAATATTGTGCTAAATAATAATGAAATCGCAGGTAATTTGATTTGTCTTGAAAATGCTTTTTCAATTAATGGCAGCAACAACCAAGTCAAAGGCAATAAATCAGAACAATGCCGTAGTTTTTAACTCTCCTTACACTAATATGGGAGAATGACACTTATGACATTTATTTGAACTGGCAATATTTTTATCAAATTAGTTGATAAAGAAATGAAAAAAATGTGAGATAAAACTTTATTTTTTAACAATTCTGCAATACTCCACGCCCCGAATTTGTCTTAATTTCAAAAGAGATAAACCTTTAACTGCAGTATGACTATAACAACGCAATAAGGGGGTGGCTTATGACAACAACTGTTGTAACTTCTTGGAAATACAGTTCTTCTTCACGTTACTTAAAAATATTTTATGCGAATGGTTCTGGGGATCTCTTTTATCCAGTTTCACCTTTTATTTATGATAATTTACTTCGATGTAGTGATAAAACGGCATTTGTCCACAAATATTTAGAATATGATCTACATTTTTCACGAGTAAGCTTACAGGGTTAAACCGCTACAAGCTCAGCGCTATAGCAACAGTATTTTTACTAATTAAAAAAAATTCGATCAAATCAGGGCTGAATGCCCTGATTTTTAGTTGCGCCAAGTCACCATAAAGAGCCCTGCGCCCACATTTAAGGTCGTACTGATAAAACGATCATCCGCTTCAACACGTTGGATAAATTCAGCGACCTCATTGGCATGTGATAGCACATTATCCACGATCAACACGCCATTTTGAACTTGTATCAATTCAGCTAAATATGACCAATACGCCACATATGCATCACGTTCTGCATCTAATAAAATGAAGTCATAACGACGATTTGAATGCTGTAAAAAATGCAGTGCATCGCCATGATGAAATTCGATGTATTCGGCTAAGCTTAAATTTGCCGCATGTTGTTTAGCTTGTTCGATACGCGCTGCATCAATTTCAATGGTTTCGACCCGCCCTTGTGTAGACTGCGCAGCATCTGCTCACAGCGTGGAATAGCCTGTAGATGTTCCAATTTCCAAGATTTGTTTGGCTTGTTTTAAGCGAATTTGCATAGCCAAAAACAGTGCAGACTCAGGCTCAATATTTCGGTAACGCGCAAGTCGGTGATTTTGCGCAGCATCGTGAGCACTAAAGTCTGCATAGAGTTGTTGCGTATAGTTTTTAAAATTTGCATCCATGCTTATGATTCTATCCTTTTGCTATTTCATTCATATTTATAAATTGAAGTACTAAATATCTACTTAGTGGGTTTCTTGGATCAGCTTAAAACGTGGAATTACTTCACCATCAATTTCAACGGTTTCCATAAACATCTCTAAGGGTCTGACCCACATGGAATAGTCGTCATACAAGCACTGATAGACCACAACTTTTTCACGCGTTTCACTATGTGTTGCAACATGAAAGACTTGATACAACTGACCTTTATAATGCTGATAAATCCCTTTCTTAACCTGCATGTCATTTCCTTAAAAAGTTCTCAATACAATAGGGTTGACTCTAGCATTGTCTTGCTTAAAGCGCGATGAATTCATTTATTTTTCCACTATTTAACTTGCATTTCTCGATAATGGCCCAATATTGACTGCATTCACATCGGTATATTCTTATGATTTAGAAAGAAATTTAATCACTTGATTTGTAAAACCGATTAATTTTATAAAAACAAACCGTTTCACCTATTTAATGGTTTGTTCTATCATTCTCTCATCAAATAAATTTACTCCTCTGGAGACGTTAGCAATGTTAGATCAAAATACTTCTGCTCAATTAAAAACCTTACTTGAACGCCTTGAAGGCCCGATTGAAATCGTCGCAACTTTAAACGGCACGGACAAATCAGACAAAATTAAAGAATTGGTGACTGAAGTTGCTGCTTTATCTGATTTAGTGACTGCACGTTTTGACGGTAACAACAGCCGTGCGCCAAGCTTTGGTATTGCAAAAGCAGGTGAAACACCACGCGTATTCTTCGCAGGTCTACCGATGGGCCACGAGTTCACGTCTTTGATTCTAGCTTTGCTACAAACTTCAGGTTATGCACCGAAAGTTTCTGACGAAGTACTGAATACCATTAAAGGTTTAGGTCTTAAAGCTGATTTTGATGTATTTGTATCACTCAGCTGCCATAACTGTCCTGACGTAGTTCAAGCACTAAACTTGATCGCAATTTACAACCCTGGCACAACTGCAACCATGATTGATGGTGCATTCTTCCAAGAAGAAGTGGAAGAACGCAAAATCATGGCTGTACCGATGGTATTCCAAGACGGCAATCACATCGGTCAAGGTCGTATGACCTTGGAAGAAATCATTGCCAAATTAGACACCAACTCTGCTGCAAAAGATGCTGAAAAGCTAAATGCCAAAGAAGCATTTGATGTCCTTGTGATTGGTGGTGGCCCTGCAGGTAATACTTCTGCAATCTATGCAGCACGTAAAGGTATTAAAACCGGTATCGTGGCTGAACGCATGGGCGGTCAGGTCATGGATACTATGGACATTGAGAACTTCACGTCGATTCAAAAGACCCAAGGTCCTAAGTTTGCTGCTGAAATGGAAGCACATGTACGTGAGTACGGTGTGGACATCATGAACTTGCAACGTGTATCAGACATCAAAGGTGCAGATCAAACAGCCAATGGTCTAGTTGAAGTAACTTTAGAGAATGGTGCAAAACTTGAATCTAAAACAGTGATTCTTTCAACAGGTGCACGCTGGAGAGAGATGAATGTTCCAGGTGAGCAAGAATACCGTACTCGTGGTGTTGCATACTGCCCACACTGTGACGGTCCATTGTTTAAAGGTAAACGTGTTGCAGTCATAGGTGGTGGTAACTCAGGTGTCGAAGCGGCGATTGACCTTGCTGGTATTGTAGAACATGTAACACTTGTTGAGTTTGATACCAAGCTTCGTGCTGACCAAGTCCTTCAAGACAAGTTAAATAGCTTACCGAACACCACTGTGATCATGAATGCATTATCTACAGAAGTAGTCGGTGATGGTTCACAAGTGACTGCATTGAACTACAAAGACCGTGCAACAGATGAAATCAAAACGATTGAATTGGCAGGTATCTTTGTACAAATTGGTTTGTTACCAAACACTGATTTCTTAAAAGAAACAGCTGTAGAACTTTCAAACCGTGGTGAGATCGTAATTAACGACCGCAATGAAACCAATGTAAAAGGTGTATTTGCTGCTGGTGACTGTACAACAGTACCGTACAAACAAATCATCATTGCTACAGGTGAAGGCGCGAAAGCATCATTGTCTGCTTTTGATTACATCATCCGTTCGGGTCAATAATTCAGTTTAAACAGAACAGCAAAAGCCAGTTTTCGAACTGGCTTTTTTTATGACTGAAAATTCATGTCTTGTTTCATTTATAAATTATTAATAAAACAAATATTTAACTCTCTGACGCTTTTCACTTACACAATAATGAGCAAAACAAACCGTTTAAAACTTGTACAGCAGCTTATTTGCACATTAAGATAAAACAATCATCACGGATTGATGGTTGACAATAACAACAAGAATGTTGGTCAAATTCGACTAAATGGAGAAACGCAATGCACTATCAATATCACTGTGCTTGTTGCAATAAAGTATTGGCTTCAAGCGATAAAGAATGTTCCGAATGTGGCTCGCATAATATCCGTAGCCCATATGGCTTTTGGATATTTTGCATACTCAGTTGTTTGGCTGTTGCCATTCTATTTAAGAGTGTTCAAGTGTATTTGCAACAGCACGATACTGAAGCGACAACCCAACTCAACATCTTTGAAGTACTCAAGCAGGATGGTAAAAATTAAGCTTTTTTACAACAGCCAAATATAGCCCTATGAACAGGCTGGCAATGCCTAAATATCATACAATCCGTATTTAAGCGCTATTATCCAGTTGCTTTAAAGTCATTCAAAGCGAGAAATTAAAATGATGAAAGCCTGAATGATTTCAGGCTTTTTTATGCGCTTGCATCGCCCTGCTTACTTATCTTCACGAGGAAAATTCTTTAAACTATGGCGATAGCAATGAGGTTCTAGATGATGGTGCAGTTAATCAAAAAAGGCGGTTTACGTGAACGCGCCAATCGTAGCCGATCATACAAAGGCTCTGAAAATACCGAAACTACCCTCAAGCCAAACCGTTATCGTGATCATGCTGAAACCACCGATATTGCACAAGATCCATCAAATACAGCACCATCTAAAGACCAAGATCAAACCAATCCAGAGCAATAGAACTTGGACATAAAAAAAGCCAAGTTTTAATACTTGGCTTTCGCTTTGCTGACAGCAATATGTTTGCAGCTATTGAAGATTGAACATTCTAATTGCGTCGAACCACAGCCAAATCGCAAAAATTAAAAATAACGCCCCTGAAACCACATCAATATAACTACCCGAACGTTGGTAGAGTGCTTTAATTTTAGGCAAAGACATAATCATCATAAACAGACTAAACACAATAAAGGTTTGAATCGGAATGATGACAGCAAGCTGTGCTTTGAGGTTGCTACTGGCTGATGAACTCAACGCCAGAGAGAACACACTACTAAAATAAATCAGTGTTTTCGGATTGGCTAAATTCGTAAATAAACCTAATAAAAAATAATTTTCAGTTTTCTGCTGACTTAAGGCCTGCCCATCTTCTAAATTGGCTGTTTGATTTAAACTTTTAAGCCCGCCACTAAACATCGCCCAACCCATTTTCGCTAAGAAAAATCCACCAACAGCCATTAAAACTTGTTGTATCCATGGAAATTGCTCGACCAGAACCGTAAAGCCCAATAAGGTTAAAACGACCCACACCACAATCCCGACAGAGATCCCCGCAATAATTTTTAAGGTATTTGCACGGGTTGTTGATGCTGCACTTTTAGCAATTAATAATACGTCTGGACCGGGACTCAACTGCGCAATAAAATGTAGCGCGCAGATGGTGAATAACAGTGACATGCAAGCTGATTCATTTGAATTAAAACGTGAAGATTATATCGCCTGTTCAATTTTTTTGTTGGCAACACAAGGTTTATTTTTAGGCTGTATCAAAATTCATGCAAAAAAAAGCCGAATACACATTCGGCCTTTCATACTGAGTTAATTATTTTTTATTGACATCTTTCAGTTCAATTTGTTTCGCATCTGGCGTCACTTCACGAGCTTCACCATCAATAACGGATGAATCACGACCTGATTGCTGATTTTGCATATCTTGCATTTGACGCATCATATCTGCAAATGGGTTCTGACCCTGAGCACCGCCCATGCCTCCCATATCGCCCATCATGCCACCCATCATTTTTTCCATCATGGCTTGCTGACGCTTCATCATTGTTTTCATCATGACTGCTTTCATGGCATTTTGTACAGGTGGAATCAAAATAAGTAATGCCATAATATCTGAGATTAGACCCGGTAACAGCAATAAGAAACCAGCCAAAATTTTTGGTAAATTTCCAGTTAAAGCTGGATCATTACTCATTTGACCTGCTTGCATTTGCTGCATTTGAGGCATCAGACCTGATGAATATTTACGGATAATATTCATCCCTATAAAGAAGGCCGCCACGAACCAGAAAAAGACATACCACATGCTGCCGACGAGGTCGCCCACACCGATCCAGACAAACACTTCCAGGATCAAGCCTGCTAAAATCAGAAGAAATAATTTCATGAAAATTAAACAAATCTCAGTAAATTAATTTAAGGTGTTGCGTTCAACTGCTCAATCACTATCAAGCTTTTTTGACACGCTTATGTAACAATATGGGCATTATTTTATTTTTAAAGGGCAAATAGGGCAAACATGTCATTAATTATCGGTATTGACCCTGGGTCTCGCCTAACTGGTTACGGCATCATCGAAAAGGATGGTTCTAAACTACGTTTTGTCGATGCTGGCACCATTCGTACCGAAACAACAGAAATGCCTGAACGCTTAAAACGTATCTTTGCTGGTATTGATCGCATCGTAAAGTTTCACGGGCCTACTGAAGCTGCTGTTGAACAAGTCTTTATGGCTCAAAACCCTGACTCAGCCCTAAAACTAGGCCAAGCACGTGGCGCTGCTATTGCTGCTTTAACCAATTTAGATTTACAAGTCGCTGAATATACTGCGCGGCAAATCAAACAATCTGTGGTCGGCTATGGTGCTGCAGATAAAGAACAAGTCCAAATGATGGTTATGCGCATTCTGAACCTAAGCATCAAACCCCAGCAGGATGCAGCCGATGCTTTGGCTGCCGCAATTTGTCATGCGCATGCGTCCGGGAGTATGAGTAAAATGGCAGTACTGAATGCCTTAGGCGGTATGGCTCGTGGTCGAAGTCGTGTAAGCACTCGACGTCGATAAATAAATCGTCAATTCATATAGATCAGTAGTTCAGACAGTTTTCAAAAGCCCACTCAATCTAGTGATCAAATTTAGCGGATCATTTTAAAACCGCTATAGTCTAATTCATGCATTGGAATTTCTAGCTGATCGATTTTAGTTACGTCTGCTCGTAAAGGCCCCACCAGACTGTGTTTCAGTATTTTATGAATGGCGTTTTCAGTTCCTATAAAGTGCAAGCGCTTGCTGCTCAAACCAACGACGGTAGCCAACACCCTGCACTTTACCTTGAATTCGCAATTTAACCGCATGCATTTTAGTCTTCAACTCCTGAATGATTAACCATATGATAAACCGCTTGGGCCATATCCTGTGCTTGCAAACCACGCATCCCCGACTTCGCTAATACATCACCTGCTAAAGCATGCAGGCTTACGATTTCGTGCAGATGAATTTGCTGATGAAATTGTGCTTTTAAACTTGCAATCATCCCTGCAAGCACATCTCCCATACCGCCTGTACCCATTCCTGCATTACCTGCGGTGCAAATCCAAAGCTGATCTTCAAGTATTAAGCTGCCTGCGCCTTTAAGCACCCATTGACCTTGAAATTTTTCTTTTAAATACTGAATTGCTTGTATACGATCTGCTTCAACTTCAGCAGTAGTAATATCCAATAATTTCGCAGCTTCACCCGGATGTGGCGTTGCATAGGTTCGTGCATTCAAATTTTTAGGTGCTTCAGCTAGAAACCATAAGGCATCTGCATCCAAAATAATTTCCAAGGTTGACTGCTGAATCAATGGAAACCATGACTGAAACTGCTGTTGTGCCCAATCGTCACGACCAAGCCCCATGCCAAAGCTAATCGCATCAACATGATCGATCAGTTGCTGAATCGTTTCTGTATTTAAAGCATTGATATCGCGTAGCATAATATTCGGTGCGCGCGCCAAAATCGCGGTGTGATGCCGTGCATCACAAACAACCGTGACCTTTCCTGCACCTGCATGGAATGCTGCCTCAGCAGCCATAATCACCGCCCCACCCATTTCAGCATGCCCACCAACCACCAAAACATGGCCATAACTGCCTTTATGACCAAAAGCTTGACGTGCAGGTAAAGTGATTTTGTGCGGCGACAAATACGCAAGTGGCTCTAGCTCTGCATCAGTCGGTATACATGCCATCACCGCAACTTCACCTGCATATTCCTTCGCTTGACCTGTAAATAACCCTGCTTTTAAACCCAATGCCGTAAAGGTATAATCAGCTTGAAATGCGATGGGTAAAGGCTGCCCTGTATTAGCATGTAAACCGCTTGGAATATCAATCGCAACTTTGAGTCCCGTGCATGCATTCAATCGTTGAATAATGGCTTGCCATTCGCTAGAAAGTTCACGATTGAGCCCTATACCAAATAATGCGTCGATATAAACATCATAGTCACGCTGAAAATCAAAATGTGTATAGATCTTGAGCTTGTGATCTATCGCTTCCTGTACCGCAGAATGTAAGTCTTTCGATGTCGCTATTTCAGCGGCATAGATGTCAACATGAAAGCCAGCTTGCTGTAGATATTGCGCTGTAAGATAGCCATCTCCCGCGTTGTTGCCCTGCCCACAACATACGGCAATATTTTTTAAATTTTGCTGCTTTAACATTGGAATGAGTTGCTGAGCAATCGACCATGCAACCTGCTGCATCAGACCATAACTGCTATTGTGCTGAGCAAACCAACGCTGCTCCCAAGCTTGAATACTTTGGCTAAGATAAACAGGGCTATGGTAAACTTGCAGACGCATTGTTTTTCCTTGTTATGATTATGGCCGCCTCAACTCCTGCACAAAAAATTCCTGTCGATCAATATGATCCAGAAACCCTAAAAGCATGGATTAAAGCACAAGCCTTAAATTTAGGTTTTTCTGATTGTGTCATCGCAAAGCCAGATGCTCAAGAGGAACTCCCTCGTTTTAAAGAATATTTAGAACGTGGTTATCATGGCGATATGAAATTTCTAGAGGAAAACCTTGAAAAACGTGCCAATCCTGCACTTTTAGTCCCCGGCACCCGCAGTATCATTTGTGTCCGCATGGATTATTTGGTCGAAACCCCTAAACCACGTTATGTTCCAGATGAACCAAATGCAGCTATCATTGCACGCTATGCACGAGGTCGTGACTACCACAAAGTCATGCGCGGTCGTTTAAAAACCTTGTCGAATATTATCCGTGAAAAAATCGGAGATTTTGAATCTAGACCCTTTGCCGACTCTGCACCAGTGTTTGAAAAATCCTTAGCTGAAAATGCAGGCATGGGCTGGACAGGCAAACACACCTTACTGATCCATAAAAAATCAGGCTCATTTTTTGTATTAGGTGAGCTGTTTACATCACTCGATTTGCCTTTTGATTCGCCGGCAACCAAACATTGTGGTTCATGCACAGCCTGTATTGATATCTGTCCAACTCAGGCCATCGTTGAGCCCTATATGTTAGATGCACGTAAATGCATTGCCTACTTAACCATCGAATACAAAGGTATTATTCCTGAGGAATTACGCCGTGGCATTGGCAACCGTGTGTTTGGCTGTGATGACTGTCAACTTATCTGTCCATGGAATAGCTTTGCGCATAAAACTCAAATTGAGGACTTTTATCCACGTCATGGCCTCGACCAAGTGAGTTTATTAGATCTTTGGCAATGGGATGAGGCCACTTTTTTAAGCTGTACTGAAGGCAGTCCTATCCGACGAACAGGCTATCAAAGCTTTATGCGAAATATCGCCATTGGCTTAGGCAATGCACCATACAGTTCAAATATTGTGCAATCATTAAAAAATTCTCGCGAAAAACATGACGCGATTGTGCAAGTTCATATTGATTGGGCAATTGCAGAACAAAACTCAAAAATGCTTTAAGGACTTTTATTCTCTATTTTCCAGATCCTTACAAAGTTTTCATTTAAGCTAAAACTTAGTGACGTAATCCAAGAAAATTAATTTTTTAGCTCAAAATAAACATTGCAGCGATTGTGCTGTCATTTAGCATAACTTTGCAAGCATCTTAAATATCAAAAGTTCTTTGAAAAAGTCATTTCAATGTACTTTAGCCAACTTTCAATGTTACAAAATAGTCTTGGAAGTCTGCAAATTTTACGTATGATGATCTGCATTAGGCAGAAAATATGGATCATTTATGAGCTACCGAAATGACTGGACACACCCAGAAATACAAGAGTTGTATCAACAACCATTGATGGATTTATTATTCCAAGCACAGACCATTCACCGTGAATATTTCCAAGCCAATCATATTCAAGTCAGCACCTTACTTTCGATTAAAACTGGTAAGTGCCCTGAAGACTGTAAATATTGCTCTCAGTCCGCACATTATGACTCTGGATTAGAAGCCGAAAAACGCATGGCTGTGGAAAAAGTCATCAATGAAGCGAAAGCTGCGCTTGCTTCAGGTTCTTCACGTTTTTGTATGGGCGCTGCATGGCGCAATCCACATGAACGGGACATGCCCTATGTGCTAGAAATGGTGCGTGAAGTCAAAGCGCTGGGACTTGAAACCTGTATGACCCTTGGCATGCTGAATCAGTCTCAAGCAGAGCGCCTACATGAGGCAGGCTTAGATTATTACAACCATAACCTCGATACCTCTCGTGAGTATTATCCCAATGTCATTAGCACGCGTAGCTATGATGACCGTTTAACGACGCTAGACTATGTTCGCCAATCTGGAATGAAAATCTGTAGCGGCGGAATTGTGGGCTTAGGTGAAAGCCGTGATGACCGTATTGCCTTCCTGATGGAGTTGGCAACGCTGCCGATTCATCCTGAATCCGTGCCGATTAATCTCCTTGTGCCTATTCAAGGTACCCCACTTGCAGAAGTTGAGAAACTTGATGTGATCGAATGGATTCGCACCATTGCAGTCGCACGGATCATTATGCCAAAAAGCTATATTCGACTCTCTGCAGGTCGTGAATCCCTGAGTGATTCAGAACAAGCTTTGGCATTTATGGCAGGTGCAAATTCACTCTTTTCTGGTGAAAAACTACTGACCACGCCAAATGCAGGCGAAGGCAAAGATCAGCTTTTATTTAGCAAACTCGGTTTAGTGGCTGAACAGCCCAAACCAAATGCTGCACAGCTTTCAACTGATGCCATGCAAATGGCTTAAAATAAGCCCCGAAGTTCGGGGCTTAGTTCAATTGAATGATCAGTGATAGGTATCAAAGTGCAATGCAAGAGATGGTGCGAACAAATGAAATGGCTAAATCACCATGAATAGGGAAAATATATCGTTTACTTAACAAAGTTATGTGCTGTTATTAAAATTCCATAGCCTGCATTTAAATAATCCCCTTCACGAATAATGTCTTGACCATTAGCATGTTGAACCACCAATTGCTGCTGAATCACATCATAATGAAAAGATTCAAAGCAATCCTGATGTTGTAATAACCATGCAATGGTATCTGCCATATTGGCATCGACGGTATAACGCTCGGCTTGAAAATCTTTACTCATATCTGCATAAAAACTGTGAATGTATTTCTATTTTAATGATTTCAATATTGACCGGCATTAAAAAAGTGAGCTTTCGCTCACTTTTTTTTCGGCTTAGACTCTGCATTACTTTGTCACACCGCACTTACGACATTCCTTGTGCGAACCGATTTCTTCCATTTGCTCGTATTCGTAAATATGCATGCAAAATAGTTTTCTGAATAATTGAAGCATGTTGTTAAAACTCCCGTTTATTTATTAATGTGCTTCTGAATATTTCGTCCTGAAATATTATGAACATGCCTAAACACGCCATAGCTAATTTATTATCATATTTTTCCAATGAGTCAAATATCTTTACTTTAAAATGACACAATTTCGGATAATCGGTTATTTTTAAGCCTTCCTTATATTCACCTGAGTTATAAGGATTTTTATTAATATCAACATCACAGATATAGATTAATTTTCAGCAAATTTCGCACAAAAAAACTCCCCATTAGGAGAGTTTTTTCAAATAGATGATCACATGAGTAACGTTATTCACAAGCCCAGATTTAAACGTTCTGACTGGCAAACTTCGCACGTGCAGCATGCAATTTTTTATAGCTATCAATCAGACGTAAATGACGATCTAAACCTTCAAGTTGCATATTGGTTTCAGTTAAACCGTAGAAGCGAAGACTGCCATCCATTGAACCAATCACTGCATCCATACGTTCGTCACCAAACATACGACGGAAATTATGTTCATAGTCATTGAGATCTAAGTCATCGTCCAATTCAACTTCTAAAACCACATTCATGCATTGATAGAACAAACCACGTTCGACCGTATTGGTGTTGTATTGAAGGAAGGTTTCGACCAACTCTTTTGCTTCTTCAAACTCTTGTAGCGCAATATAGATCAGTAGTTTGAGCTCAAGAACCGTTAATTGACCCCATACGGTATTGTCATCAAACTCAATCCCGATGAGCGTCACAATATCCGTGTAGTTATCCACTTCAAGCTCTTCTAAGCGCTCAACCAGTGACACTAACTCGTCTTCATCTAGACGATGAATGTTTAAAATATCTTCACGGAAGTCCAAAGCTTTGTTGGTGTTATCCCAAACCAAGTCTTCAACCAAATACACTTCAGAATAACCCGGAACTAAAATACGACATGCCGTAGCACCAAGATGCTGATAGACCGCCATATACGCTTCTTTGCCCATGTCTTCTAGAATCGCAAACATCGCTGCAGCTTCTTCCGCATTGGCATTTTCACCTTTTGCTGTGAAATCCCACTCTACAAAATCATAGTCTGATTGTGCGCTAAAGAATTTCCAAGACACCAAACCACTTGAGTCAATAAAGTGTTCTACAAAGTTATTTGGCTCAGTGACTGCATTTGAGCTAAACGTTGGTTTTGGTAGATCGTTTAGACCTTCAAAGCTACGGCCTTGTAAAAGTTCGGTTAAGCTACGCTCTAAAGCCACTTCGAGTTTAGGGTGCGCACCAAAAGATGCAAATACCCCACCTGTACGTGGGTTCATTAAGGTTACACACATCACAGGGTACTGACCACCAAGTGAAGCATCTTTTACCAATACAGGAAAACCTTGTTCTTCTAAGCCTTGAATACCTGCAACAATACTTGGATATTTGGCTAAAACCTCTTCAGGGACATCTGGTAAAGCCAATTCACCTTCTAAAATCTCACGTTTTACTGCACGCTCAAAGATTTCAGATAAGCATTGAACCTGCGCTTCTGCCAAGGTATTCCCTGCACTCATGCCGTTTGACAAGTATAAATTTTCAATCAAGTTTGATGGGAAATACACTGTTTCACCATCTGACTGACGTACAAATGGCAGAGAACAAATACCGCGTGCTGTATTTCCTGAATTGGTGTCATATAGATGTGTGCCTAATAACTCATTTTCTGGGTTATAAATTACACGTGTGTAGTCATCCAAAATTTCGACAGGTAACTCGCCTTCTGGGCCGGGTTGGAACCATTTTTCATCTGGATAGTGCACAAAGTCCGCATTGGCAATCTCTTCACCCCAGAACTGATCGTTATAGAAGAAGTTGCAATTGAGACGTTCAATAAATTCACCCAAAGCCGAGGCTAAGGCACTTTCTTTGGTTGAACCCTTACCATTGGTAAAACACATTGGCGATTGTGCATCACGAATATGTAGTGACCAAACATTCGGTACGATATTACGCCATGATGCAATTTCAATCTTCATGCCTAAACCAGCCAAAATACCTGACATATTGGCAATGGTTTCTTCTAGTGGCAGATCTTTACCCGGTATAAACGTGGTACTTTCTGACGCTAAATTTGGCATAAGTAAAGCTTGTGCATCTGCATCAATGCTTTCTACTTCTTCAATGACAAACTCAGGACCAGTCTGAATCACTTTTTTAACCGTACAGCGGTCAATTGAACGCAAAATGCCTTGACGGTCTTTTTCTGAAATATCCGCAGGAAGTTCGACTTGGATTTTGAAAATTTGCTTGTAGCGGTTTTCAGGATCAACAATATTATTTTGAGATAAACGAATATTGTCTGTCGGAATGTCTCGCGCTACACAATACACTTTTACAAAATACGCTGCACATAATGCTGATGACGCTAAAAAGTAGTCGAATGGTCCGGGAGCAGAGCCATCGCCTTTATAGCGAATAGGTTGGTCGGCAATTACCGTGAAGTCATCAAATTTGGCTTCTTGTCGAAGGTTATCGAGATAATTAACCTTAATTTCCATGTGGGCACCTAAATATTCTTATGTGTCAGTGCAACACATAAAAATGAAAACATAAGCCGAATAAATGTAGGACATTGACTTAAAAATGTGAGGCCAGTACCAATCTATGCGCTGTTGAGCACGGTACTGACAAGAATGGGCATTATTATAAGGTTATTTTGACTGTTTGATAACTTTTGTCGTGATTTACATCACGATAGGATTCGGCACTTTGTGCATTTTGGTCTAATCCAAGCTCAACTGCTGCAACTACAGCCAATTTGTTGTGTTAGTGTGCAGCCGTGAAGAAAAAGGCTTGTCTTTTAAAAAAATCTTCGCTAGTATGCTTTGCGTCTGAACTTGTTGATAAATAACACATTCAGAATATAGGGCCTATAGCTCAGTTGGTTAGAGCAGCGGACTCATAATCCGTTGGTCCACAGTTCAAGTCTGTGTGGGCCCACCATATAAAACAACCCCTTACGTGCATTAATCGTGAGGGGTTTTTTAATGTTAAAAGCTAAGTAAAGTTTGTCTAAGCCTTTAAAAGATATGGCAGATAACATATAGATACGTACAAAACTTCAAGTCAACTTGAGTAAGCTACGATTGGTTAATACGAGAAGTAGGTTATAAAGAAATACATTCAAGAAAAATTTAAAAGCTTAAGTTCTAGATACCCTTAAATAAAGTCACGATTTGTTATACTTAAAAGGTATTATTTTATTCATTATAAGCAAATGTTTTTTGATTCATGACATTTAGAAATACTATATATTTCACACTTTAAAAGCACAAATATTAAGACTCAACCTGTTCAGGCTTTCTTAAGTCCAAATAAAACTCAACAATTGACCAAATAACAATCAAAGCAAACATAGCAACAGCGAATAACACAGCAGTTAAATAAATCATGCTTGAGTTCTCCGTTAGAAAACGAGTTAAGACCAACAGGTTAAAAATTTTAATCTACGACAAAAGTCTAATAAGAATTTCTGACGGTGCCTAGCCATATTTAGCAAATTTTTAAGAGTATTTTTATCTATGATGATAGCTTTGCTATATAAAATTTAACCGATTTATTGCTAAAAAGTATAATTCTTCAATCCGCCCTTCTTATTCCGATTTGAAATATCTGCACAATTCAGATCAAAGCTCACTTAAATCCTCTTGACTCATGATCCAAACAAGCAGAAATTACACCTTTTTAAAATCACCGTATCACCGACTATGTTGAAAAAGTTTATTGGCGAATCTGCATTTAAATTGGCAGGCTGGAAATACCACGTAGAACCTGATGTTTTAGAAAATAAACAAGTGATCGTCGGCTTTGAACACACCTCAATGATGGATGCTGTTCTTTCACTGGCCCTTTGCCAAATTTACGACATTAAAATTCACACGCTGATTAAAAAAGAACTCTTTAAAGGTCCATTTAAACCTGTACTTGAAGCGATTGGCGGTATTCCTGTAGACCGTAAAGCCAATAAAGACATCGTGACTCAAATGGTTGAGCATTTTGAAGCCAATGAAAAATTTAATTTAGTCATTGCTCCAGAAGCGACCCGTGCAGAACGTGGTGAAGCACGAAAACCGATTCGTACAGGCTTTTGGTATATCGCTAAAGCAGCAGGTGTGCCGATTGTATTAATGTATGCCAACTCAAAAACCAAACAAGGCGGTATTTTCGGTAAGATTTACCCGACTGACCTCGATCACGATTTAGCTTTAATTAAGCAGCTCTATAAAGATAAAGTAGGTTTAGACATCGTGATCCCAGAACCTAAAAATAAAGACTAAGTGCCATTCACGTTTTTTTAAGATATACGTATTTAAAGATGTAAATGTATCATGCTCCATGCATTGTACATTTACATCTTCTTTTTATAACAAGATCGAACTGCCCTTTAGTCCGATTCTCAGCATAAGAAAAATTACAGTACCAGCGTTTAGACATTTCGCATTAATTTCTCAAATTTGGATATTTTTTTTTCAACTACTCAATTCATGAAATCCAGTACTTTCACACAAAAAAGCCATTATGGTAGAATTTGCTCAATTTGATAGGCATAAGGCCAATCTACAAGGAGCATATTTCGCATGGCGGGTCATTCCAAGTGGGCTAATACTAAGCATCGTAAAGCAAAACAAGATGCGAGCCGCGCTAAAGTATTCACAAAATTTATCCGTGAAATCGTGACAGCTGCACGTTTAGGCGGCGGTGATGTAGCGTCTAACCCACGTTTACGTGCTGTTGTTGAAAAAGCATTAGTTGCAAACATGACACGTGACACCATTAACCGTGCAATCCAACGCGGTGTGGGCGGTGAAGAAAATGCTGATCTAAAAGAAGTCACTTACGAAGGTTATGGCGTTGGTGGTGTTGCTGTCATCATTGAAACAATGACTGACAACTTGAACCGTACTGTTCCTGACGTTCGTCACTGCTTCTCTAAAACTGATGGTAATTTAGGTACTGCAGGTTCAGTGGCTTATATGTTTACCAAACGTGGTGAGATTACTTTTGAAGATGTTTCTTTAGAAGATCAAATTATGGACATCGCTTTAGAAGCGGGTGCTGAAGACATCGAAGTGGACGAAGAAGAAATTCTAGTTATCACTACACCTGAAACTTTCGGTGAAGTTCAGGATGCGCTTGCAGCAGCAGGTTTAAAATCTGATAACGCAGAAGTGGTCATGAACCCTTCAACGAAAGCGTTAATTTCAGATATCGAACAAGCGAAAAAAATCATCAAAATGATTGATATGTTTGAAGATCTTGACGACGTTCAAAACGTGTATACCAACGTTGAATTCACCGATGAAGTGATGGCTGAGTTAGAAGCCCTATAATTTCTTCATTATGAAATAAAAAACGCACCCATCGGTGCGTTTTTTATTGCTAAGCTTTCAACGGATAATGAGTTTGAATTAAGTGCAGCACTCAAACCTTATTTAACAATCCATTACAGTTAAAGACATTATATTGTTTAATCACGAAGCTCGAGTGTAATGCGACCACATGTTCAATTTTTCCAATACGCTTGAGTAAAATTTCACTGTAATTTTCCATATCTCGTGCCACCACTTCAACCAAGAAATCAGCTGACTGCCCTGTCACTAAAAATGCATTAATCACTTCAGGAATACTTTCTAATTCTTCTAAAAATTTTGCAAAAGTATCCGTATCATGTTTACTGAGTGACACCTGTAAAATTACATGTAGACTAAACCCTAATTTCTGATAATTAATTTCACGCTTTAAACCGCTCATAATATTGTGATCAATCAATTGTTTGATCCGCCGATGAACGGAACTGACCGATAAATTCACCCGCTCTGATAGTTCATTTAAATTGACATCTTCATGGGTCAAAATTTCTAAAATTTGTTTATCAAAACGGTCTAGTTCCATCGGTCTACTCCAGCCATTTTTGAAAACAGTGCTGATGATCCCGATTCATCAAACACCTGTTGTCATTTTCAATGTTATTTTAAATTTTAAAATCAGCATTTATGTGCAAGTTTTCTCATGTATAGCATGATTTATTAAAAATAATAAAGCTCAGATGCATCATATAAATAATAATTTGCATAAATATCTTGATTAAATGAATGTTTTTTCATCACGGTTTGATTTTTTATATTACCAAGTAAGTATTAAGTGGCTTAAAAAAAGCGCGCCATTAGGCGCGCTTTTTTTAAGCAGTATGACGCAAAGTTTCATATAAAGGGCTTATACACCACGCCAATCTACCCGTGCATTCCGTTCTGTTTGGTATATGCGTTGTACATATTGACCTAAAGGCAAATCGCTCAAATAGGCTTTATAAGCTTTGAACTCTTCTGACAAGGTTTCGCCATGCTCTTTTTCCCACGGCGTTCCGACAACCTCTAATAACGGCGCTAACATTGAACACACCGCAATATCGGCTAAACCTAATCGGTCGCCCACAAAATAACGCCCACCTTGTTCAATCAGACGTTGATTTAAATCAACCACAATTTCATCCAGTCGCTCACGTGAAGCCGCAACCTTATCTGTATCTAATTGATAACCCTTAGAAACCAGTGCCTTTATAATCGGTTTTGAATATTTTTCAAACTGACGTAAATAGCCTTTTTCACCAATTAAAATATCAAGTGATTCTTCACTTTCATTTAATACATGTGCCAACCCCCAACGGCGCACATGTTGCCCTAACTCAATGGAGAGTTCATTAATTTCTAAAGCGTCTTCACGCAGTTTGACATCTGGACGGATCAGACTATGTTCGGGGTAGGTCGCATCCAAGTAAAAGGCGATTTGAGTTGAATCTGCAACCCAATGATCTTGATCACGTAAAATCGGTAATTTGTTTTGCCCTGTTTTAAGCTGTGCAAATGCACGATGTACACCCGGCATTAAATTATGAGCCACATAATCCAACTCTTTATGATCGAGTAACCAGCGCGCCTTTTCACAAAAATGTGAGAGTGGAAACTGGTAGAGAGTTCGCATAAATGCTCCAAGTTTTTGTTGTAACTGTAGTTTATAAAACCCAGTAATTTTATAGGGATACTTTAGTCACTGTGTTATTGAAACACAATGTCATTTTTGCACCTATTCTGCATCTGTAGTGCAACTCAAGCATTATTCAGACGTGAATTCATCTCTATCTCTGCGCGATTCAATAAGATATACATTCTCCTGCCCATATCACCTGACTTTATTATGGCTTTCATGTAAAATCATCCACAATTTTTTTATAATACTTTGTGAGTTATTTCATGGGTTTTAACTGTGGTATTGTCGGCCTGCCGAACGTTGGTAAATCAACGCTTTTCAACGCATTAACCAAAGCTGCGATTGCTGCTGAAAACTTCCCATTCTGTACAATTGAGCCAAATACTGGGATTGTACCTGTACCTGACCCACGTATGGATAAACTTGCTGAAATTGTAAACCCACAACGTGTTGTCCCAACCACGATGGAATTTGTGGATATCGCAGGTCTCGTTGCTGGTGCATCTAAAGGTGAAGGCCTTGGTAACCAATTCTTAGCCAACATTCGTGAAACGGATGCTATTGCACATGTTGTACGTTGTTTTGAAGACGAGAATGTCATTCACGTAAATGGCAAAATTGACCCACTTGACGATATCGCAACAATCAACACTGAACTTGCACTTGCTGACTTAGAAGCTGTTTCTAAAGCAATTACACGTCTAGCAAAATCTGCAAAAGGTGGCGATAAAGAAGCGATTGCGACCAAAGCTGTTTTAGACAAAATCTTACCTTTACTGGATGAAGGTAAACCTGCGCGTGCAGCTGACCTTGATGAAGATGAACGTAAATTGGTGCGTGGTTATGGCTTCTTAACCCTTAAACCAACCATGTATATTGCCAACGTTGCAGAAGATGGTTTCGAAAATAACCCTCACTTAGAAGCAGTACAAAAATTAGCTGCTGAAGAAAATGCGATTGTGGTTCCACTTTGCAACCAAATCGAAGCAGAAATTTCATTACTTGAAGACGAAGACCGTGCGGAATTCCTTGAAGCTTTAGGCATGGAAGAACCTGGTCTAAACGTAGTTATTCGTGCAGGTTATGGCTTACTCGGCCTTCAAACATACTTCACAGCTGGTGTACAAGAAGTTCGTGCTTGGACAGTAAAAATTGGTGCAACTGCACCTCAAGCTGCAGGTGTGATTCACACTGACTTCGAAAAAGGCTTTATTCGTGCTGAATGTGTTGCCTACAACGACTTCGTTCAATACAATGGTGAAGCTGGCGCTAAAGAAGCAGGTAAATGGCGTTTAGAAGGTAAAACATACATCGTTCAAGATGGCGATGTTTTACACTTCCGTTTTAACGTATAAAACAGCACCCATAAGAAGCCAGCAATTTGCTGGCTTCTTTAATTTTAGGCAAATGATGAAGCCAAAAAATAAGCATATTTAAAAACTTAAAACCTGCTTAAAAACAAAATTATATCGACACGAATACATGATTTGGTTGCTGAGTCACCACAGTGCAAAGACTTAAATCTCTACCGTTCTGCTATAAATTTACCCATAGGCACTAATGCCTATTTTCATAGAACAATAGCAATGAAAAAAATCAGCACAATTCTAACAGCAGGTATCTTTACAATGCTTAGTGCAACTGCGTTTGCATGTCCACAAGGCACCACACTTACAGGTGGTACAGGTGCAAACCATAAAGGTGGTACTTGTGTTTCCATTGCTAAAGATACAAAACATCAGGAACGTACTGCTACACATGCAGCACAAGTTGCGCAGCATGATGCAAAAGTCGCTCGACACGATGCAAAACAAGCCAGCCAATTGGCTCAGAGTAAAGTGAAACATAATCAAAAATTAGCAAAACATGATGCAGCTCAAGCACAGCATCTTGCAACACAAGCAAAATCAGAAGCTAAAACTTCAGCCCATGCTGCCAAAGCTGCAAATACTGACGCAAAAGCAAAAATCGCTGCACAAAAGGTCGCAGCGGAACAACATAAAGCTGCTGTGAAATCCTAAACAGTTGAGAATTAACACATAGCACAAAAAAAGCCGGAATTATCCGGCTTTTTTATTCAACTCATTTATGGGTGAGCAATATGTAATGCTTTTGCATCCATCTCTGCACGCTGTCTTCTTCCTTCTGTCAACATGCGTTGTTCAAGCTCTTTACGAAAGCCGAGTAGAAACACAAACTCAGCTAGAACAAATAAAGGCCCTATTGCCAAGCCAATAACATCATCCATAAACACAGGCTTTTTCTTTTCATAATAATGACCGATAAATTGGATGATCCAACCCACAACAAAGATCCCCACACTCCAGATCAACCATGACATAAGGCTCATTTTTGCGATCATTAAGGCTAAGGGATATGTGACGGCAAACACCAAAAGCATAATCAAACCGAAAATTTTATCTAAACTCAGGTAATAAATTACACTGGCAATAATCAACAACAATGCAAGGGTCAGTTCAAAACCTGAAATCATTAGCCCTACTCGTGCTGTTAGGCACATAATCGAAAACACAATAAGCGGAATACCCACAAAATGCGTCAGCACATTTTTTCGATCTAAATGATATGCTGCATACTGGCTTAGCAGTCTTTCAAGTTTGCTCATTAACTTACTCCTTGTTCATTTACTCATTTCACTATATAAAAAATGCATCAATTATGCTGTGCTGGACGCTCAATATGTGCATCAACTCAATAAAAATGTATGGTATTCAGGCTTAAATCTTTCCTTCCAAGACTTTATCTGCCGCCATGCCTTAACCCTAGCTTTCGAAAAAGACGCACGTGTTTTTTTATCAGGACAGCGTTTTAATGGTATGTATGCGGTCTTAGAAGGCGCAGTTCGCTTAGGCTATATTGATATTCATGGCAAAGAAGCGATTGCCGCCATTGCTGAGCCGATTATGTGGTTTGGCGAAATATCCTTGGTTGACCAATTACCACGTTCTCACGATGCCATCTGTACCAAAAAGTCCACCTTATTACACCTACCGGCTCAAGCAATTCAGCAATTATTACAACAACACCCTGAGTTTTGGTTTCATATTGCCCAGCTCACCAGTCAAAAGCTTCGCTATGCCTTTATGGAACTCATAGCGTTACAAACGCAAAGTTTAAGTCAACGTCTCGCACAGCGTCTGCTGTTTATTTTAAATGGATATGGAAATCATTTGGAAATTGAGCAACACACCATATACATCTCGCAGGAACAACTTGCGCAACTGATGAATTGCTCACGACAATCAGTCAATCAGGAGCTTCAGCAGTTGGAAAAAATGCAGGTGCTTCGTGTTGCGTTTAAACAAATTGAAATTTTAGATCTAGCGCAGTTACATCAGATTGCTCATGCACTTCCTGTGCATGATGTCTGACATTTGTGATTCAAATAAGTGCATTTAATTGCACCAGAATGATTCTTTATAGTTATTTTGCTTTTATTTGTGGCACTTCGCTTTATCGAGTTTTGATCACGACAATAATTGGCAAACATTTACACTGTCAAAACCATTTGTACATGCTGCAACTTCTTGAGTTGATGCTTCTGATTTGTCTTCAGTCGCTGCTTGTACATTGACCGCTGTAGTCAAAACAGCCAAAACCGATAACTTCATTAATGTTTTTTTCATCTTAATCACCTATTCAACGTCTTTAATTTAATTTACATACTTCATCTTTTACGTAGTAATTTTTACATACTTTATCAAATAATGATAATTTTAATTTTTTATCACATTATCCATACTTTATATTATTAATATTTTAAAGATATTAATTAAAGAGCAGGTCAGACGACTGGCATTCTAAAATGGGGGGATTTTTTATCAATAAATTTTTCTCAAAAGATATTTTTACTATTCATTATCTATGCTTTATCTATTTAACTTCAGAAAACAACCATGCAATTTGGAATTTAGCTCAATACTACGGCAGCGCACTGATTTAATTTTTATATAAAATAGCGATGATTTTAGGAGGATTTTCCAATCCTCTCTTATAGATTTATTCTTGTTTTTGATATTTTCCAAAAAAAAGCAGTGAAAATTCACTGCTTTGATCGGGTTAAATGCCTACTTTTTTCGGATCGGTATTTCCGAGTTCAGGGTTTTCAATCGCACCTTTGCATTGATTTTTATCACGCTCATAATCTGCTTGCTTCTGTGCAACAGTCGAACTCTGATCAATACTTTCACGTGCCCAAATTTCCAAACTTGTCAAAGCCTTACGACACAGCGCGTATTTGCCTTCCGTAACAGAATCGGTCATTTTGACATTGATACGCCATTCCGTACTCAATTTACGCGCTGGAATACGAACTTTCTCTTCCATCTGATCGACTTGTTTTGCATAAACAATCGGATCGACTTCATTGATAAACGCCCAAGCTTTGGCAGCATACTCCGTTGCATCATTGGTTAATTTAGGTGCTGCTTTAATTTCGACTTGAGCTTGTTCAGCTCCATCATTACCACAGGCCTGCAACAACACCGTGCTGCTCAATAATGAAACAATCAGTATCCCACGCATCTTTAACCTCTGCATATCCGGCTCATTTCAGCAAACATATTCGGCAATATGCTAGTGAATTCGCGTACAATACTCAATCATCATTTGACCTGTTGTTCAACTCTTTCAAAGGTGTGTCGTGTCTGAGCACAAACTTCCTACAGTTCAGCCTGCGGGTTTTTGGCAAGGTGCTAAAGATAGTCAAGCCATTATCTTTACCTATCTTCCTGTTTCTTTTGCATTTGGGGTTTCTGCGACTCAATTTGGCTTCACTGCATGGGAAGCATTATTTTTATCTTGCTCTATGTATGCAGGTGCCAGTCAATTTCTCGTCGTGGCGTTACTGGGAAGTGGAACATCCATTTGGATGACTGCTCTTACTGTAATTGCCCTCGATATCCGCCATTTACTCTATGGCCCTGCCTTACAAAACCTGATTCAAGACCGACTCAATTTAAAGAAAACGGCAGTTTGGGCTTGGGGTTTAACCGACGAAGTTTTCGCATCAGGCATGATCAAACTGTCGCAACGTCGTCAAGAATGGTCGGAATCTTGGATGTTAGGACTCAGCTTATTTAGTTGGCTGTCCTGGGCAACAGGCTCATTTTTAGGCGGTTTATTTGCCGATCAAGTCAGCAACCTTCCACAATTTTTACAAGCCGCACTCGACTTCCTACTGCCTGCATTGTTTTTAAGCTTTTTACTCGCAGCATTTGAGAAAAAACATACATTTGTGGTCACGGTTACAATTATTGTTTCTGCGATTGCCTGCTACTTTATCGACTTGTCTGCTGCGATTTTTATCGGTATTTCTTCTGGTATTTTTGCCGGTTTATTCAAACATTATGTCTTAAAGAAACCTGATCCTGAACATATGGGTGAAGCATCATGAATCTAGAAATTATCTTGGTTGGGATCTTGGTCGGGATTGCGAATTTTGCATCACGGTTTGGGCCATTTTTTGTAATTCAGAAATTTCAGCAAGGTTCACAGCAGCGTGGTTCTTTATGGCTCAAAATCGCTTTGGGCTCGATTGGTATTGCCGCAATTAGTTCAATGTTGGTGGTTGCAACCTTACCGCCGCTGCTTGAAACTCCAAATAAAAGCTTTGCCATGTTAGTTGGATTTGCTGTGCTTGCAGGCTTGTATTTCAAGTTTAAAAAAATTGTCCCTGCTACACTGACTGCGGCACTGACTTACGGCTTAGTCTATACCTATATACCTTTTCATCTCTAAAGCTGAGTCAGCGACAATCCAAATAAAAACCTCAAGCACAAGCTTCTTCAGCCTGTGCCTTTTAATTAGCAATATTTATGAGATAGTCAACGCATAACATAAAAATCTAGCGAAACCCCATAGATGGCAAAGTACCATTGTATTCAAGGCAAAATTTATATTCATTCTAGACAACCATCTGAATTGAGTTGGGGACTGCAAAAACCCATCGAAAGTACATATTTTCAATGCTTCATTCAAAGCCAGCTGTTCAGTGGTAATTTCTGCGCTGTACATTACCAACCTGCAGATCAGATCCGCGCCATTTATATAGAGAAAAATCAGCAAAAGACGATTGTGGGCTTATATAACTACACACAGCAGATTCTGCACTTACATCCACGCCGCCTGATGTTTTCACACATATCGATGCCCCGCCTGTTCAGCAATTTTCTGCAGCTGGCGGGTTTTTTATTGATTTTTCTATTGTGCATTTTTAGCCTCAGTTCATGGCTCAATTCATCATTTCACATTCTATCGGTAGTTGCAGACGCACTCTATTTCACTGCCATTTTAATTGGCTTAATATTGATTTTATGCATATGTGTCGCACCACTGCTCGGATTGCTGTACTAGCCCAATTTCCGCCAAACATCTATACAGCTTTGTGCGCTTCAATGTGCAAATTTGGATATTGAGCCATTCCCTGCATCTGTAAAAAATGCAGGTATATTTAAAGTGAATTTAAATAAAAACAACTAAATACCACTTTTTAAAGATTTTCACAGGTAAATAATTACACGAACGCATACCCATAAAGATATAAAAAAAATTGTTGGACAATATCATTTATTTATGTGAACACTCGCTTATCTCTCGAACAAGTTCTGCTATGCTTAAATTCCCATAAAATCAAGCATGGATGATTACATGAGCGTCACTATTGGTACTCCACTTCAGTCTTCAGCGTATAAAATCTTACTGTTAGGTTCTGGTGAACTCGGTAAAGAAGTTGTGATTTCATTGCAACGTTTGGGTGTAGAAGTTCATGCTGCCGATCGTTATGACCATGCTCCGGCCATGCAAGTTGCACATTTTTCTCATACTTTAAATATGGCAGATCCCGAGGCACTTAAAGCCTTAATTTCTCAAGTTAAGCCTCATTTGATTGTCCCTGAAATTGAAGCCATTGCGACTCAAGTTTTGGTCGAGATTGAAGAACAAAAGATTGCCACTGTCATTCCTTCTGCAAAAGCTGTCAACCTGACGATGAATCGTGAAGGGATTCGCCGTCTAGCTGCCGAAGAGCTTGGACTCCCGACTTCAGCCTACCGATTTGCCAATACCCTTGAAGCGTTCCGTGCAGCATGCGATGACATTGGCTATCCAAACTTTGTTAAACCTGTCATGTCGTCTTCGGGTAAAGGACAGTCACGTGTAAAAAGCTTTGATGAAGTCGATGCTGCTTGGGAATATGCACAAACAGGTGGACGTGTAAATCAAGGCACCGTGATCGTGGAATCACAAATTGACTTTGACTTTGAAATCACCCTGCTGACTGTTCGAGCTAAAAATGCAGAAACAGGTGAAATTGAAACATCATTTTGCGACCCAATTGGCCACCGCCAAGACTCTGGTGACTATGTTGAAAGTTGGCAGCCACAACTTATGACTGCTCTTGCATTAGAGGAAGCCAAGCGTATTGCCAATAAAGTAACCATTGCATTAGGTGGATGTGGCATTTTTGGGGTGGAACTGTTTGTCAAAGGCGATAAAGTATGGTTTAGTGAGGTATCACCTCGTCCACACGATACAGGCCTTGTCACTCTTGCATCGCAATTCCAAAGCGAATTCGAACTGCATGCACGTGCCATTCTTGGTCTGCCTGTGAATACTGCTCGACACAGTACTGCTGCGAGCGCAGTCATCTATGCAGGCGTGGATGATACCAATTTATCATTTACTGGCTTAAATCTTGCTTTGGCTAATCCAGACACCGATTTACGCCTCTTTGGTAAACCAGAAGGCTTTAAACGTCGCCGTATGGGCGTAGCAACAGCACGCGCTGAAACCACAGATCACGCGCGTGAACTTGCTCAACATGCTGCACAACAAGTCAGTGTTCAACAAAACTAAGTTTGTAACACCTTAACGGACCACTGTTCATGATCAATACGCTTCCTCTGCTGAATTACATTAAAAGTAACCACGACATTCAGGCGATTAACCAATGGCGCTCAGATGTTGAAAATCAGCTACAGGAATGCTTTGAAAATGGACAGTCGATTCGTGATGTGATTTTGGCGCGATCGAATCTAATCGATGAAGCTTTAAAGTTCTTATGGACACATGCTGAACTCGACCAAACCGATCTCGGTTTGTTTGCTGTAGGTGGCTATGGTCGCCGTGAAATGCTGCCATACTCCGACGTCGATATCATGATTTTGTCTGAGGATGAAATCAGCCCAGAACAAGAAAAACTCATCTCCAGCTTTATTTCAACACTTTGGGATGTTGGTAATTTCAAACCGGGCATCAGTGTACGTACTATTAACGATTGTGTTGCTCAAGCCACCAATGATTTAACCGTGGCAACAGCGCTGATCGAAGCACGTTTGATTGTGGGCAATGAACACCTAGCCAAATGGCCACGCCGTATCGTGTCACAGACATGGACGGATAAAACCTTCTATGATGCCAAAATGCAAGAGCAAGCCAAACGCTATGCTCAACATAACAATACCGAAAGCAACTTAGAACCCGATATTAAAAATGCGCCCGGTGGTATCCGCGACATCAACCAAATCGGTTGGATTGCAAAGCGTCATTTCCGTGTCAATCGCATCTATGACCTTGTACATCTAGGTTTTATTTCAGAGTTTGAACTTGGCGTTCTTGAAGAAACAGAAAGCTTTCTTTGGGAAATCCGTCATCATTTACATCGCTTAACCAAGCGCGACGAAAACCGCTTACTGTTTGATTATCAACGTGACATTGCCGCTAAATTTAGCTATCAGCGTGAAGAAGGCAAATCACCGAATTATCCAATCGAACAGTTCATGAAACGTTACTACCGTAGCGCTCAGCAAGTGACGACTTTAAATGAAATGCTCTTGGCTTATTTCAATGAATCGGTCATCACACCGCGCTTGCCTGACTATGAACGTAAGATTGAAGAAATCAATGCCAACTTCAAATTAGTTGATGGCAAATTGGCGGTGCAGCATCATAAAATTTTCTCTGAAAATCCAAGTGCTATTTTAGAAATTTTCTACCTCTTGGCGAATCGTCCGGAAATTGAAGGCATTCGTGCCCGAACTTTACGTCTATTGTCTCTTGCGGCAAAACGTATTGATCAAAACTTCCGTGACAATCCTGCACATCAAGCCTTATTTATGGCGATCATTCGCTCACCCTACCGGTTATACGACACCATGGTGGCGATGAAACGTTATGGTGTGCTCGGCAACTATATTCCTGCCTTTGGGCAAATCATGGGACTCATGCAATACGACTTGTTCCATATTTATACTGTCGATGCCCACACCCTATTATTACTACGTAATTTAAACCGTTTTAAAGAACCTGAATTTGCCAAGGACTTCCCTGTCGTTAGCTCCGTATTCCAACGACTGGCGCGCCGTGACATTGTATATTTAGCGGCAATTTTCCATGATATCGCCAAAGGCCGAGGTGGTGACCATAGTGAACTTGGTGCAGCGGATGCAATTGATTTCTGCCGTACCCATGGGTTTACTGAACGTGAATGCAACCTTGTCGCATGGTTGATTCAAAACCATCTATTGATGTCTGTCACTTCTCAGAAAAAAGACATTTCCGATCCAGACGTGGTGAAAGAATTTGCTGAGAAAATGGGCGATATGGAGCATCTCGACTATCTCTACACCTTGACGGTTGCAGATATTAACGCAACCAATCCGACGCTTTGGAATACATGGCGTGCATCACTTATGCGTCAACTATATACACAAGCGCGTGATGTGATTCGTTCAGGTTTGGGTCGTCCAGTAGACTATCCAATGCTGATTGAAGATACCAAATTTGCGGCCAGTGAACTGTTAGTCAACGATTTTGCGCTCTACGATGTAGAAACCGTTTGGCAAGAACTCGGTGATGAATATTTCCTGAAAGAATCTGCCGATGAAATCGCATGGCATACGCGCGCCATTTTAAAACATGGCAATAATGCAGAACCATTGGTGATGATGCGAGCACATCGCAAATTTGCACAAGATGCGGTACAGATCTTTATTTACACTCAAGATCAACCTAACTTGTTTGCGACCACAGTGGCTATTTTGGACAGAATGAATCTAGATGTTCAGGATGCTCGAATTATCACTGCATCCACTGCATTTAGTTTGGACACTTATGTTGTACTTGACCGTTTTGGCACTTTATTAACAGATCCTGAACGTGAGCAAACTGTTATTGAAGCACTCAAACAAGCCTTGAGCCAATCTGACAAGTATCCAGGCCTGATGCAACGTCGTATCCCACGTCAACTGCGTCATTTTGATATTGAAAATACCGTGAGTATTTCTTTCAATGAAGCACTTCAACAAAATATGGTTGAAATTGCGACACTTGACCATCCGGGCTTACTTGCTAAAGTTGGTGGTTTATTTATGATGCAAGGTTTAGATATTCACTCTGCGAAAATTGCAACGCTCGGTGAACGTGCTGAAGATATTTTCTATGTCACTAAAAAAGATGGCTCACCTATGAGTGATTCAGAAGCGGAAACGTTTGCTGCACAGTTAAAGTCAGCACTCGATGAAGCATCGAATCAGGTTTGTAGTCATCATTAACTTAAATTATCGGTATCCATTCCATGAACTCCAGTTTGTCATTATTGCACCCTTATCCATTTGAAAAGCTAAATAAGCTATTTCAGGATGTGAAACCCGCAGATTTGCCTTTGATTCCCCTATCGATTGGTGAGCCAAAGCATCCTGCACCGGAGTTTGTGAAACAGGCCATTATTGATAATTTTCAACACTTATCTACTTACCCAAACAGCAAGGGTTTACCTGAGCTTCGCACGAGCATTGCAAATTGGTTAACTCGTCGCTTTAAACTCAATAGCATCAGTGCAGACACCAACGTATTGCCTGTGTCTGGTACACGTGAAGCGATCTTCTCGTTTGTACAAGCTTTGATTAAACGTGAAGATGCCCCATATGTGGTGATGCCAAATCCGTTCTACCAAATCTATGAAGGCGCAACTTTACTTGCGGGTGCAGAACCTTACTTCATTAACTGTACAGAAGAAAATAACTACCTTGGCGACTTTGACGCTGTGCCAGCTGAAGTTTGGGAAAAAACCGCTTTACTGTTTGTCTGCACACCGGGTAATCCTACAGGTGCGGTACTTTCTAAAGAACAGTTTAAAAAACTGATTGCACTGTCTGACCAATATAATTTTGTGATTGCATCTGATGAATGCTACTCAGAGCTTTGGTTTGATGAAGCACCTGTTGGTCTGCTTGAAGTCTGTGCTGAAATAGGCCGTGATGATTATAAGAACTGCGTGGTATTCCACTCACTGTCTAAGCGTTCTAACTTACCGGGTATGCGTTCTGGCTTTGTTGCAGGTGATGCTGCGCTTTTAAAACCTTATTTACAATACCGTACTTATCATGGCGCTGCGATGCCTGTTCAACACCAGTTAGCTTCAATTGCAGCTTGGGATGACGAAGCACACGTCGAAGAAAACCGCGTCCAGTACCGTGCAAAATTTGAATTATTCCAACGCGAACTGGGTCACCTACTACCATTACAAAAACCTGATGCAGGGTTCTACTACTGGTTAAAAGTGGATAATGATGAAAGCTTTGCCAAAATGCTCATGGAAAAAGCACACGTTAAAGTGCTTCCAGGCCGTTATTTATCGCGTGATACAGCACAAGGTAATCCGGGCGAAAATCATATGCGTTTAGCCCTTGTTGCCGATATTGCCCAATGTGAAGAAGTGATTCGTCGCTTAAAAGCAGTACTTTAATTGATTTAAAGCGTTTTGCTTAGAACAAAAAATGCCCCAGATTTGGGGCATTTTTATTTGAGTTATTTCTTAAACATCATTCAAAGAAAATCATTTAGTAATAACTATTTAGAAACATTCAATAAGAATCAATTATTGAGAAACCATTAGAAATCAAATGTAGCACTCAATTTAAATGTTCGAGGTTCGCTCAGTGACAAATACGTATAGTCGTTCACAGATGCCGAAGCCCAGTAGTCTTTATCTAAAACATTAGTCACACTAAAATTCAAACTGGTAGGTACACTCTTGATTTGCGTTTTATAGTTTGCACCCAAATCTACACGTGTCCAATCTTTAAGTTTCAATGTGTTGGCATTGTTTGCATAAGTTGAACCCGTATAGACAACGCGCCCATTTACACTAATATCTTGCTCAATCGGTAGTTTCCAATCCGCTTCAACATTGGCTTGGAACTCCGGCACACCGATCACACGATGTCCATCAAATAAACCTTGGTAAGTGTCTTTTTGCTCGGTATCAATCCAAGTTGCGCCGCCCAATATTTTGATTGAATCTGTTAATTGACCATAGGCATTAAATTCAAGCCCTTGGTGAATATTCGTCGCTTGACTGATTTGTGCTGTACCTGAGCTATTCACTGAGGCTTTTTGGCGATCTGTATAGAAATAATTCAATGTTCCACCAATCAAGCCATTTTCATATTTCACGCCCAGTTCTTTTTGTTTCGACACAAATGGATCGGCAATAAAGTTGTTGCCTTCGCTATCCAAAATCGCTTCGCCTTGAACCAAAGCTTCGATGTAATTGGCATACATAGACCATTCAGGCGTTAATTTATAACTCACGCCCAATACTGGTGTGAGCTGATTTTTATTAATATTGTATTTATAGGTTCCGTAAGAATATACGTCTTGATCAACTTCCTGATAACGCGCACCCAGCATGAGCGTTAAACGATCATCTAACATCGAAATATTGTCGCCCAAGGCAAAACTTTTCAACGTACTGACACCCGCTTTTGGATAAGTCCCTTCTCCCCCCAACCATTTGTCAATGTTTGAATCTTCGGTGTAAATCGGATCATAAAAATTATCATTCAAACTGGTGGCATATCCATAGCTATAGCGTTTATCTGCACGATATAAAGAACCAGAAGCGACCACTTGATGTTTTAAAGCACCTGTTTCAAATTTAGTTTTCACACCCAGTTCTGCTGAATGATTGCGATCTTTACGTGGAATCATCGATGCAGAAAGTTTTGCTGTTCCTGCTGCGGTATCACTTAATTGCTGGCTTGAGTAAACACCGGCTTCTTCTGATGTTCGAAAACCATATGCTGCATAGGCTGTCGTTGCATCGGTTATGTCATATTCTGCACGTACACTTCCGAATAAATCTTCTTCGTTTGAATAAGTCCACGCTTGACCATGATAATTAGCATATTGGGCTGCACTCGGAAGCTGTGTAACCGCATTGCTTAAACGTAAACTCGGTCGATTTTCTGCAAGGCGGTTATTGTTATACCCCAAATCACCAGATAGGCGGAGACGCTCCCCTTTGTAGTCCGCAGCAATCAAAGCCAATCCAAGTGTTTTCTTTTCTTGGTCAATCTCGGTTCCACCATCATGGTAAGCGGTATTGACCCGCACTCCAAATTGATCATCTGTCCCAAAGCGACGTGATACATCCGATGCCACATAGGCACCATTGAAGTTTGTCCCCACCGTCACACGTGTTAAGGGATCATTACTGGCTCGTTTCGGAAGCAAGTTAATTGAACCACCAATTCCTGTTCCTCCCGGGATTGCACCATTTAAAAATGCCGAAGCACCTTTGAAGACTTCTACCCGCTCAAACAGTTCTGTTGGAATATATTGGCGCGGCAATATGCCATACAAGCCGTTATATGCCGTATCATCTGATGCCAGTGCAAAACCACGAATAAAATAGGCTTCTTGAAAGTTCCCATAACCTTTGGCGGTACGCACACCAGCATCTGCTTGTAGCACATCCCCAACGCTTTTCGCTTGGCGGTCTTGAATATATTGCTGGGTATAACTAGTGATATTAAATGGTGTTTCTAAATTTTTCTGATTACCGAAAATGCCCACTTTACCACCTGTCGCGACTTGCCCCCCTGTATAAGGCTTCATCAAGCCATTTGCAGAAGCATCCGCTCTCACGACCACATTAATGGCTTCTAGCGTTTGAACTTCAGTACTATCGATATTGGCAGCGGGATGTTCCGTTTCAGCGATTTCATTCGCATAAACATATGTGAACCCTTGTGTAGCACACGCCATCATCACACAGAGCTGCTTCATTTTTAACATTGGGAGAGTAATCCTAGAAAATACGCACACATAATAAATGATAATGATTAGCATTTATTCTTTCATTTCATCTTTTACGATGCTTTTTATTTATTACTTTTTATTTTTTAATTGTAATTTTTTATTAAGCTCAACTTAATGAATTACACCCACCTGATTGCCGAAGAGCGATTTCATTCATCAAATACACAAGGATTAAGTAATTTAATTTCCACTCATGAAACCAATTTTCAAGCTTCATCTATCAGATGAAAACCCAAACAATGACAAATCATTCTCGGAGCTTAAGACAATGATTAACATATGCCTTCTACTACAGGCTTATTGAGGTGGATGAATAGCAAATTCATGTTCAACGGTATAACTGAGATTTTTATCGACCATCGGAATGGGTTCAAGTCGCGCAACCAATAGGGATTTTTGTACTTTTTGATCAAAGCTTTTAGAGCCTGAACTTGCGATGAGTTTTGAGCTACCAATATAGCCTGTTGCAGCAATCACGGTGAGCTGTAGTTTGACAGGATGCTTATATGTTTTCATTTCAGACGCAGACAGCACATATTGTGGTGCATTTACCCAAGAGACTTCATACATTTTCGGTTTGACATGTGGATCAATTACATCGGCAACACGCGTAGGTTGGTATTCTTCAACAGGTGTTTTTAATAATTGCAATAATGCATTGACCCGAGCATCTGTCGTGCGGTCTAGATTGCTGGCATCAACAGACGTTTTTACAACTTCAGATGCGCTCAGATTGCTATCTGCCCATGCTGTACCCACACATACGGGTAAAAAAACCGTTAAAACACAAATTCGACGTTTAACTATCTGCCTAAACAATGTTATGACCTTCAAATAAAGAGACGTCAGTATAAAACATCCAAAAAAATAAAGACGCTTTCGCGCCTTTATATCAACCTCAGTTCGGCCAATGATTCACTTCATTTTACTGAGCCAAAGCTTTTTCAATATCTTCATTCAATGTTTCAGGCTTGGTCGTGGGTGCATAGCGGTTAATAACTTGCCCATTTTTGCCAATTAAAAACTTGGTGAAGTTCCATTTAATACCATTACCCAATACGCCTTTCGAGTTATTGGTTAAATAACGGAAAATCACATGCGCTTCAGGGCCTTTTACATTCACTTTGGCAAACATCGGAAAAGATACGCCATAGTTTTTTTGACAAAATGCGCCAATTTGATCATTTGAACCCGGATCTTGTCCGCCAAATTGGTTGCATGGAAAACCTAAAACCTCAAAACCTTGATCTTTATATTGTTCGTAAATTTTCTCCAAACCAGCAAATTGAGGAGTAAATCCACATTTACTAGCGGTATTTACAATTAATAAAACCTGGCCTTCATAATCTGCAAAGGATTTATTACTTCCGTCCAGTAATTCTGCTTCAAACTGGTGAATGGTGGTCATGGATAAGTTTCCTCATCATTTTTTTCTTTTGTTTCTAATTCTAAGGATGCTGAATTAATACAATAACGCAATCCAGTCGGCTGTGGTCCATCAGGGAAAACATGCCCTAAATGTGCGTCACAATGATGACAAACAATTTCTGTTCTGACCATACCGTGTGTCGTATCTACATTTTCTTCTACTGCAGCAGGTTCAATCGGCTTATAAAAGCTCGGCCAACCACAACCGCTATCGTATTTTGTTTCAGAAGAAAAAAGCGGTTCCCCGCAACAACGACATACATACGTGCCAGCTTGTTTCGTATTCCAATATTTTCCAGTGAAAGCTTGCTCCGTGCCTTTCTGACGCGTTATGCGAAACTCTTCTGGCGACAATTCTCTTTGCCATTCTCTTTCTGTTTTATTGAGTTTTCCCATGATGACGTCCCTTTATATCGTGGTATTTAAAATAGGATAATCCTATATTTACGTCATTCAATCTTAAATTTCTAGTCTTTATTCAACAATTTACAAAATCTATATAATGACCCAAAAAGCAAAAAGTAAGCAAATATAAAATCGTGGTGAGCAAAATACAAAATTAAATGCTTTTTTGTGAGCACCTTTAGTGATAATCTTAGCGCTACTCTTGCTCAGGATTAAAAAATGTCGCAGAAAAAGAGCGTAATTTTTAAAAATCTGCTGCCCGTGATCAAACAATATCAACAGGCAGGGTTTACGCATGAAAAAATAGTTGCTTTACTCAGAGACGAACATCATCTCGATTTAGTAACGACCGAGACATTTAAAAGCTATTTATACCGTTATGCAAAAGTGACCTCCACTCTTTCCGAGAATATAAAAATGCCGAATACGTTTAACACCCCCCGCGAAATTAAGAAATCGTCTAAGCTCGAGCATGTTTGCTACGACATTCGCGGACCAGTGTTGCGAGCGGCCAATGAGATGGAAGAGGCTGGCCATAAAATTATTAAATTAAATATTGGTAACCCTGCTCCTTTTGGTTTTGAAGCACCTCAAGAAATTATTAACGACGTGGCACTCAACCTGCCTAATGCAATTGGTTATACCGACTCAAAAGGCATCTTCCCTGCGCGTAAAGCGATTTGTCAGTATTATCAACAAAAAGGCATCTTAAACATGCACGTCAATGACGTGTATGTCGGAAATGGCGTATCTGAACTGATCGTGATGGCAATGCAAGGCTTGCTCGACGATGGCGACGAAATGCTAGTGCCTATGCCAGATTATCCGCTTTGGACAGCAGCAGTTAACCTTTCTGGCGGTACAGCTATTCACTATAAATGTGATGAAGAAAATTTCTGGTATCCAGATATTGCCGACATGGAAAGTAAAATCACCCCTAATACCCGCGGTATCGTGGTGATTAACCCGAACAACCCAACAGGTGCGGTTTACCCACGTCATGTGCTTGAGCAAATTGTAGCTCTTGCGAAGAAATACGACTTAATTTTATTTGCTGATGAAATTTACGACAAGATCGTTTATGACGGTATTGAGCACGTCTCTGTTGCGTCATTGGCAGGCGATCAGCTATGTATTTCATTCAATGGCTTATCTAAAGCGTATCGAATTGCAGGTTACCGTTCAGGCTGGATGGCAATTACAGGCGATAAATCACGTGCGCTAGACTACATTGAGGGTTTAGATATGTTGGCTTCAATGCGTCTATGTGCCAACCACCAAGCGCAATATGCGATTCAAACAGCTTTAGGCGGTTATCAATCGATTAATGATTTAATCCGTCCAGGCGGACGTTTATATGAACAACGCAACATTGCTTGGGAAATGTTGAATGATATTCCGGGTGTGTCTTGTGTGAAACCAGAGGGTGCTATGTACTGCTTCCCTAAACTGGACCCTGAAATTTACCCAATTCAAGACGATGAGAAATTCATGTTGGATTTCCTCCGTGCTGAAAAAGTACTGTTGGTTCAAGGTACGGGTTTTAACTGGCCAACACCTGATCATTTCCGTGTGGTGTTCTTGCCTGCTGAAAATGAACTACGTGAAGCACTCACTCGTTTAGGTCGTTTTTTGGCGAAAATGCGTTAATTCATAAGTGCTTTAAAAATAAAAAAACCGTACGCCATGTACGGTTTTTTTATTACTGTATCTTTAAATTTGATTTCTTACTGTACTCACACCACAGCTATCTTTTTGAATAGTTAAGTTTTTATAAATTTATTTTGAGCTTAGACCTTAGTCAAAACTTTAAGATCTGTTGATTTTTCTACAGCATATTCATGTTATTTTTTAACCAATCATAAAAACACATGAGTACGGGATGTTCTCAAACAAAATTAAACTGAGCCTATTTCTCTGTCTAAGCATGTGCCTAGGCATCGGGATATTACGTTTTTCCTATACCGCACTCCTCCCTTCAACCCGCGAAGCATTTGGTTGGAGCTCAAGTTTTGCCAGCATCTTAGGTAGTGCCAATTTGCTCGGCTACTTAATCGGCGCATTTTGGGCCATGAAATTACCCCAAAATAAAAGCATGGTGAGCTACATCCAACTCGCGGCTATTGCAGGGACACTCAGTTTACTCAGTTGTGCATTTTCAGGTTTTTCAGAAATTTGGTACAGCACTTGGCGCGTAATTTCAGGGATCAGTGGCGGCTTACTGATGATCCTCTCCCCAAGTGTCGTTGCCCAATGTTCAGTGCTTCAAGATCGCTTTAAAATCAACTTTATTGGTTTTAGCGGCATTGGCTTGGGGGTCTTAATGGCAACGCTATTTTTGCCTTACATCCAACAAATGTCGACAAAGTGGGCTTGGTTGATTTTATTTTCTTTTTCAAGCCTGATTTGTATTTTACTCAGCGTACTTTTGAAGAGTTTTAAAACACAGCTCACATCATTCACCACGATTTCAGCTGCAGAACATAAAGTTGATGGAATTTTCTATTGTCTCTTAATCGTGTATAGCACCAGTGCTTTTGCTTACGTGCCCCATTCATTATTTTGGATTGACTATTTAACTCACACCCTACACCTAAGCCCGATCGGGATCAATTTCAATTGGATTTTATATGGTCTAGGAAGTGCTTTAGGAGCATTTGCTGCTTACTGCCTAGCACAAAAACTGGGAAATATTAGTGCTCTTAAAATATTATATAGCAGCTATGTCTTGGCGATTTTTATAGCAATTATTAATATCCATCCACTTTTTACTTTTTTATCTTCTTTTGCTACAGGCCTGCTCAATCCAGCAGTGGTTTTTCTCACCTCTTATACCATTCTGCAAATCTATGGTAGCGCCTATAAAAAGCTCTGGAGTATTGCAACCCTGTGCTTTGCATCTATTCAATTGATCGGTGGTTTAAGCTTTAGTTTTTTACAGCGAATTGGTATTGATTATTCACAGCAATTTATTTTAGCCGCATGCGTACTCTGCATTGGAACACTACAACTCTTTTGGTTTACTCGAACACCAAAATTCAGCAAAAATACCGTCTAGGTAGATCACAAGACATTCAACTGCATCATCATTCACACATACAAAAGTCATGCATACAAAGAAAAGACCTATATAAATAGGTCTTTTCATTTTGATAAAGAGTGAATGGGCTAAGCTTTTTTCAGCTTTTTCTTTAATTTTTTCAGAGCAGAATTATGCTTTGAAATTTTGTTCAACCTCGCTTTAATTTCCTTTTTAAGTGATTTGGTTTTCTTAGACAAATTCATCTCCTTCTCGTCTACGTATAAAACTTAAATTTCGATCAATTAAAAACCATTCGGCCAAATGAACTTTGATTCACAAAGTCTTTAGCCTACTAATGATGTTGTTGACGCTGATTTCGTTGATGTGGCTGTTGTTTCTGTTTCTTTTGGTCTTGTTGCTGTTGCTGTTGTTGTTGCTGATCATTTTGCTGCTGTTAATCAGATTGTTGGTTTTGTTGATGCTGTTTACGAGACATTTCATTTCTCCTTATCATCATAAGTATCACAATGTACTGTTACTAGATGTACATCTACTAAAGGACAACAACCAATGTACCGCTAATTTTCATGGAACCAACCCGATAAATGTTTCGAATTACGTCATTGTAAAATTTCTGGAGAATAATTAATTTGAAATCAATCCCCCTCTATTTTCTGCATTACCTAAGTTCACTCGAATAGTGCGGTTTTAAACTTTTAGTAACATGACAAGCATGCCAGACCATCTGATTGATTGCGTGAAGTCACCTTTTGATTGCTGTTTTTTGAATGGTATTGAGAAGCTATGATTCTGTGTTTTTAATGTTTAGTCCTAAAAAAGGACTGAATGATTCAATCCTTTTTACCTAGCCTTTTATGCATCTAGCTTTTTTACACCTAGATTAGCAAATAAAGTTAGTCCATATGCTCAATGATGGCTTGTCCAAACTCCGAACAACGCAAGAGTTTTGCACCTTGCATGAGTCGTTCAAAATCATAGGTCACTGTTTTGGCTTCAATCGCCCCCGCAATACCTTTAATAATTAGATCTGCCGCTTCAGTCCAGCCCATATTTCGCAGCATCATTTCTGCAGACAGAATAATAGACCCAGGGTTTACTTTGTCTTGACCCGCATATTTAGGTGCAGTGCCATGTGTCGCTTCATAAACTTGTACCGCGCCACCAATATTGGCACCCGGTGCAATACCAATACCGCCAACTTCAGCCGCCAAGGCATCCGAAATATAGTCACCGTTTAAATTCAGGGTAGCAATAACTGAATAATCGGTCGGACGCATGAGAATTTGTTGTAAAAAAGCGTCTGCGATCGCATCTTTAATCACGATCTCTTTACCCGTTTTCGGATTTTTTATTTTGACCCAAGGACCGCCATCCAAGAATTCACCACCAAAGCGCTCAACTGCGACTTCATAGCCCCACTCTTTAAACGCTCCTTCGGTATATTTCATGATATTACCTTTGTGCACTAAAGTGACATTCGGCTTATCGTTATCAATGGCGAATTGAATGGCCTTACGCACCAAACGCTGAGAACCTTCTTTAGATACAGGCTTAATCCCGATACCGCAATTTTCCTCAAAACGAATCTTAGTAACACCCATTTCCTCTTTAAGAAATTTGATCATTTTCTTGGCTTCAGGTGAATCTGCTTTCCATTCGATCCCAGCGTATATATCTTCTGAGTTCTCTCGGAAGATCACCATGTCTGTACGTTCAGGATGCTGAACAGGTGAAGGAACGCCCTTAAACCAACGTACTGGACGCACACAGACGTAGAGGTCTAATTCTTGACGTAATGCAACATTCAGCGAACGAATACCGCCACCGACAGGCGTCGTTAACGGCCCTTTAATTGAAACTACAAATTCGCGTAAAGCCTCAAAGGTTTCTTCAGGCATATAGGTGCCATAAATTTTATTGGCTTTTTCACCACAATAGACTTCCATCCATTCTATTGCACGTTTTCCACCATAAGCTTTTTGTACTGCGGCATTCACTACGGTTTTCATCACGGGCGTGATATCAACACCAATACCATCACCTTCAATAAATGGAATAATTGGATTATTGGGAACATTGAATGATAAGTCTGAATTTACTGTAATTTTTGTCCCATCCACTGGAACGACGATCTTCTGATAACCCATTTTTATGATCCTCCCTGAGAAGCGAGTGAAAAAATAATTGCTGTTTGATAAGACTTTTAATTGCGCTTCACGCATAATACTCTAAAGCAAATCTACCTTTTTTGAGATTTAGATGGGAAATAGCTGCATTTCCCTATTGAATAAATCTTAACCAATTTGAATTATTGTAATTAATAGAAGTTATTTCCTATGAAAATCGTCATCTTAAACAAGCCATATGACGTGCTCTCCCAATTCCGTAAAGACGAAGCGCATATGACCATATCTGACTTCGTGGACGATCCTAGTCTACGTATTGCAGGTCGTTTAGATATGGACTCTGAAGGTTTGGTATTTTTAACTGATCATGGTGGTTTAAATCAGTACATTACCAACCCTGAAAATAAAAAGTTCAAAACCTACTTAGTACAAGTCGATGGTGAGATCACAGAAGAAGCACTTGAGCAATTACGTAAAGGCGTTGAGCTGAAAGATGGTATGACCTTGCCAGCCAAAGCCATCAAAGTACAACAACCAGAATGGTTATGGGAACGTGATCCTCCTGTACGCTTCCGTGCAAACATTCCAACCTCTTGGGTTGAAATCCAAATTTGTGAAGGCCGCAACCGCCAAGTTCGTCGTATGACTTCAGCAGTGGGTTTCCCGACTTTACGTTTAATTCGTACACGTATTGGTGCAATCGATTTAGTTCAATTGGCTTTAGAACCTGGTGAAACCAAAGAAATTGAGCCTTTACTTTACCCTGATTTTCAAAATGTACCTGCAGAAGAACCTTACCGTTCGCGCTCTTATGTGAAAAAACCAGGCGGTACCGGTGGTAAGCCAATGGTTCGTAAGAATAAAGATGGTTCAGTGAAAAAGTCTGGTACAAAACGTATCTGGCAAATGGATGAGAGCGAAAAACCAAAACGCCGTACCAATGGTACAACTCGTCCGAATACCAAAGCCCCACGTGGCCGCGGCCGTAACGGACGTTGATAAAAAGCTTCAAAAAAGGCCTACATTTGATGTAGGCCTTTGCAATTTTATAAATTTAATAATGTTTAAGATTTAATTAATGTTTCGTTTCTAATATTAACGATAACGAGATAAACATTGATTAATTAAACATCAAAAATGAGCAGCACATCTACACACAATAGAAGCAAAGTATTAATTATTCATGACAACCGAATTGGACATTTAAATCCAGCAATTGCTGTCAGTGAAATGATTGAGAAGCGCTTTTATTTACAATCTGAGCAGTTTGTAATCCCCACTTTACCTAAGCGTACAGTGAGTATTTTTAAGAAATTATCTCATTTCCCAAATTTGTTTCGCACACTCGGGCGCTTATACTTTAAATTCTTACCGAGAAACTTAGAGCATACCGACGTTATTGTCTGTTCAGGTATGCCTAATTTAATTTATGCCGCTTATTTATCTCAACGTTTCAATATCCCGCTTATTTATGCAGGCGGGACACGTAAATTTAATTGGCAATTTATCGATTGGACTATTACAACGATTCCCGAAGATCATTCAGGTCGACAAATCATTATTCCTACAGGTGCTGTACCTTCTAAAATTACTCGCTTAGCGCATATTCCGTCGAATCATGAAGCATGTCTGTTAATTGGCGGACCGACAAAAGAGTACCCTTTTACCCATCAAGACTTTGAAGAGATGATTCAGCAATTTATTCAATTTGCAGATCAACATCAAATTCAGGCTTCGGTCATATGTTCTCGTAGAACGCCTGCGTTATCAGAACATGTAATTCAAATGTTAAAAGATAAAAATATAGAGCTTGTGAATACATGTTCTAAAACTTCTATTTGCGATGTGTTAAAGCGTAGTGAATATATTTTTGTGACTGAAGATAGTGCAACGATGTTATCTGAATCGATCCAAACCGGTCGCATTGTTATTTCTGTTTGTCGTGAATATTCTGAAAAAGATGAAATTATTCAAAATTATTTAGATCTCGAATTAATACAACGTAAAACTATTGGGCAGATTACTGAAGCTGCATATATCAAGCCAAAATTAAATGCTCAACATATTGAACAAATCGTGACTCAACAACTTGCAGAAGATTTGAGGGCAAAATCTCAAGAACTGAGTTTTTATAAATGTCATGCAAAAAAAGCTGTTATCTATTAATTAAAAATTTTATTCGATAGAAATTAAAGCTCAAACTTTTAAAGTAATTTAATACGTTCAGTACATGAATGTTTTAATGACTATGGGCAAGAATAAATGCCGACAAGATACTAATCAATTAGAATTTCAACAATAAAACCCATACGAGTGTATGGGTTTTATCTAACAAGTTAATTAGATTTGCATTAAGCCTTCAACCACTTCTCCGCTTTAGCCTGATCTTCCACTTTAAGTTCAACTTCAGTTAATTCTGAACCTGCCGCTTTCACTTCAAAGCTCATCAGTTCATCGCGGCGGAATGCCAGTACGGTATAAGTTCCATCTTGCTTGGCATATTTTTCTGCCAATTTAACTGTCGCTTTTAGACCATCAATTGCAATAATCACATCATTTGCAGACAAGCCAGTTTTTGCCGCCGCACCGTCACGGCGAGCAGACTGAACCAACACACCTTCAGGCTTATCAGCCAGTTTTAAACCAAATGGCAATGATTTGTCATTTTTGAGTGTATAGCTTAAGCCAAACTCAGGGAACAACTGATCTAACGGCAATTCATCTGTAGTATTAATCAAGTGATTGATTTGTTCTAACCAATCATCACCTGTTAATTCATTACATAAATTGAAAATAGTCCGTTCATTGACTTGAATGCCATTTTGCGCATTTTCATATAGCTTACGCATTAAGGCATCAAGGCTAGAACCGCGCAGGCGTAAGCCTAGATCTAAACACAATGCAACGAGGCAACCTTTGTTGTAGTAACTTGTACCTGCGTTATTTGAGTTTTCATCCTGACGGTAGAATTTCACCCATGCATCAAAGCTTGATTCAGCCACAGTTTGAATCTCACGACCCGGATTTTGCAAATAGCGATCTATTTGTGCTTTTAAAAGCTTGATATAAGAATCCTGATTGATCACACCGCTACGCAGCAAGATCAAATCATCATAATACGATGTAAAACCTTCAAAAATCCAAAGCAAAGAGGTATAGCCTTCTTTGTTGAGGTCATAATTCACAAAGTTTTCTGGACGGATAAATTTTACCAACCATGAGTGGAAATATTCATGGCTGCATAACCCTAAGAAACGTTGATAATCTGCCGATGGTTCTACAGGTTCATTGGCTTTTGGCAAATCATCACGTGGGCTAATTAAACTCGTACTGTTTGGATGCTCTAAACCACCATAGCTATTGGCCGTTGCCATGGTCATAAAGGTATAGTCTTTAAATGGCGCCGAACCAAACATTGAAATTTCAGTCGAACAAATTTTTTCGATGTCTTGCTGCATACGCTGCGCGTTCATAGCATGTTTGCCCGACACCACAAACTCATGCGGAATGCCGTTGGCTTCAAAACTAAAACGGGTTTGTTCCGCCAGTTCAAACGGTGCATCAATTAACTGAGCATAGTTATCTGCATATAAGGTATAACGACCTTTCACTAAACTTTTTGACTTTAATCCAGTCGCAAGTTGGAAATGCTTTAACTCGGGTGGCAAGAAAACTTCAACCTCAATGGCTGTATCTTCTTGGTCAACTAAACCTAAACATGCGCAAGCTGGATTGACATATAAACGGCTTTGATCGACATAAGCACCACGGACCGATAAATCGAAGGCATATACATCATATTCAACCGTGATCAACTCATGATCTGTATTGAATAAACGCCATTTATTTTTTTCAAATTTCTCAATTTGTAACAAACGCCCATCTTCATCATATGCTCGAACGGCTTCGATATGCTTCGAAAATTCACGGATTAAGTAACTTCCGGGAATCCAAGTAGGCAACGAAAGCACCTGTGTAGGATTTGCCAAGAAACGTGCAGTGACATGGACTAGATGCTGACGATAATCGTCAAATTCGATTTGATAATGCAACATAATGGGCGATATAAAATAAATAAAAGATAACTTATCAATTAGATTAACATTTTTTACAACTGAATGCGGAACTGTCGCAATTGTCTACAATAATGACTAGTCAGCAGAAAAAAAAAGGCATAGCATGCCTAAAAATTTTTTCGTTTTACCACCAACGGAATGGTTGGTTAAGGAACCTCATTGAAACACATGATTTACCTCATCGCGCTGCTTAGTTTTCTATGCTCCACGATAGCAAATGCTGCCCTTTTAAATATTGTCCCTGAAACCGTTGAAGCTGAAGCTTGGACCATTTTAGACCCTCAGTCGGGTCAGGTGATTGCAGAACATAATAGCCATGTTCAGCGTGCCCCTGCTTCACTTACCAAAATGATGGTGGCTTATATTGCTTTAAAGGAAATTAAAGCAGGTCATTTAAAGAAAAATGAAATCTTAACCGCAACCCCAGTCGTACAAGTGGTTCAATGGGATGAATCACAAATGTATCTCAAAGCTGGTGAACAAATTTCAGTTGATCAGCTTTTAGCAGGTCTTGTGGTCATGTCAGCCAATGATGCCGCAGTGACTTTAGCTGAACGCATTTCTGGTGATATTCCAAAATTTATTGAACGCATGAACAAAGAAGCTAAAGCTTTGGGCATGAATGACACCAATTTTCAAAATCCAGCCGGTATTACCATGCCAGAACATTATTCATCGGCGGCTGACCTTGCACGTTTAGGGCAAGCACTGGTGACTGACACACCTGACTATTTGTATTATTCAAAACAACAAAGTTTTAGTTATAACCAACGCTTCCACCGTGCAACCAATATCTTATTAAAACAAGATCCCACCGTTGATGGCTTAAAAACAGGTTTTACTAAAGCTGCAGGTTATAACTTAGCTTTAACAGCCAACCGTTTGATCGCGAATCCTGACGCGCCAGAACGTCGTTTGATTGTTGTAGTATTAGGGGCAAAAAGTGGATTAAAACGTGCAGAAGTAGCACACAACCTCATGAACTTGGCTTATACCTATACACGTAATGAAGTTGCAATCAAAGATAAGCAATTAATTGCAGAATTACCTGTGGTTAAATCAACCTTGAAAATGTTTAAGGTGGAAACTCAACAACCTAAACTGATTACAACTTCACTTTATGATCAAGCTTATGCCATCGATTTAAAAGCTTTTGATCCTACACAGCAACGTATTCTTTTAAATACTAGCAATGGCCAAATTCAAGCCATTGAACCACTTCATGAAACACAGACTAAACTGAGTGTTGAAGTAAATGAAAAAGAACTCACTGCGCCTTTGGCTGAAGTAATGAAATTAGCCACCGTTACTGTTTATCAAAATAATCAGCTGATCAATACCTTTGATATCGAAGATGACGTGCAAATTGAAGAAGCCAATATTTTTGAGCGTTTCATGATGTGGATCAAAGGCCTTTTTAGCATCTTTAATACGGATGCAGCAGAAGTTAAAACCTACCCTTTAGGTCAATGATGTGATTATGTAACTTGTAAGACAATTCGTTATTTGTGCAATAAAGAAGATGACATACTCGTGCCATCTTCTTTTTTTCAACAATAATAAAATAGGTAATTCAATGAATAACGCTGATGACTCCAAGTTACACCATATTGTCATTGTCGGTGGTGGTGCTGGTGGTTTAGAACTGGTTACGCAACTCGGTGATTTACTCGGGAAAAAAAAGAAAGCGCGCATTACCCTCGTAGATATGAAACTCACGCATGTCTGGAAACCCCTTTTACATGAAATTGCCGCAGGCACGATGTCAGTCAGCGAAGAAGAAATCAACTACTATGCGCATGCTGCGAAGCATCATTATGAGTTTGTCTTGGCTAAGTTTGAAAATGTTCATCCTACTGAAAAAACCATTCAGCTCAGCAAAGTCCAACAAGGAAAATATGAATCTACTCAAGAACAACTGCAACTGAGTTATGACACCCTTGTTCTTGCTTTAGGCTCAGTTTCTAACGATTTCAACACGCCGGGCGTGTATGAACATTGCCACTATTTGGACAGCCTACAACAAGCTGAAATCTTCCAACAAGATCTCTTACAGTTATATTTGGATGCGCAAAATAGCAATACAGCACGTGAGTTGAAAATTGCCATTATTGGCGCAGGTGCAACTGGCGTTGAACTCTCCGCAGAATTGGTCGAAGCCAAACATAATTTTTATAAATATGGTTTAAATAAAATTCATCCGCAAAGCGTACAGATCAATTTAATTGAAGGTGCTGATCGGATTCTGCCTGCACTCCCTGAAAAAATGGCCGAGCATGCACAGCAGCAATTACAACGCATGAAAATTGAGGTCTTAACCTCTAAACGTGTGGAAAAAGTCGATGCTGAACATGTTTATTTTAATGATGGCAGTAAAATTAAAGCTGAACTGAAAGTATGGGCTGCAGGTATTAAAACACCAGAAGTGATTTAGAAGCTTGAAGGTTTTGAAAAAGACCGTATGGGGCGTTTAAGTGTGTATGCAACACTACAAACCAAAGCCTACCCTGACATTTTCGCTTTTGGTGATTGTGCTCATTGCCAACCGCGTGCAGATGAACCCGTCCTCGGCCCACGCGCTCAAGTTGCCAGCCAACAAGCGTCATTTCTCGTGGATTGCTTAAAGGCACGCATCCGTGGTCAGCAACTCCCAATGTTCGTATTTTCAGACAAAGGCTCCCTAGTCTCATTAAGTAAACATAAAGCAGTAGGTGAACTTTTAGGTCAGGTCAATGTTCAAGGCTTTGTTGCCAAATCAATGTATGTTTCATTGTATCGAATGCATCAAGCCACAATTTACGGCTATGCACATGCAGGACTATTAACGGCTAAAGATTTTGTTACACGAAAAATCGCGCCTAAAATTAAATTGCATTGAAATTTACAGATCTGCCCCAATTAATGAAAAAAGCATCATAAACATTTAAAAATTGCATTTTTTTGATAAATTTAGTCTACAAAAGTGCAATTTCACTTTATGATGTAACCCTTAAAAAATTGAATGGATCAATAACATGACTGCTATTGCAAATAACTCTGTGGTTTCTTTCCACTACACATTGACTAATGCAGAGGGTGAAACTCTCGACCAATCTCAAGGTGAGCCACTAGCATATTTGCACGGCGCTGGTAACATCATTCCAGGTCTTGAAAAAGCACTTTTAGGCAAAACTGTTGGTGAAAAATTCACTGTAACTGTTCCTGCTGCTGAAGGTTATGGCGAATACAATCCTGATCTCGTTCAAGAAGTTCCTGCTCAAATGTTCCAAGGCGTGGACAACATCCAACCTGGTATGCAATTCCAAGCTCAAACTGATGACGGCGTTCAAATCGTGACAGTTAAAGCGGTTGAAGGCGACAACGTTCTTGTTGATGCAAACTTCCCACTTGCTGGTCAAGATTTAACTTTCGAAGTTGAAATCGTTGAAATCCGTGAAGCTTCTGCTGAAGAACTTGAACACGGTCACGTACACGGTGCAGGCGGTCACCACCACTAAGATCTTCCAATCTCTAGTGCAAGAAGGCAAAGTTTTTACTTTGCCTTTTTTTATTTGCTATATTTCATGTAAAGCAAATAATTTATTGAATAAGAATGAAAACTCATACCCTTCTATTAAGTCTATGTCTCATAAATATGTCTTTTCCAGCATACGGATCTAGCGATACTTGTAGCAGTTTCGAATTAAAAAGCGCAAAGCAACTCAATCGCGTCTATCAAAAAGATGAATTCTATATTTTTTATTCGGATAAACAGAAAAGTAGAGACCGCATCCAAAATCTGAACGATACAAACAATAATGCAATTCCTGACTATATCGAAGATATTGCCATCCAAGCAGTCGCATCAAGAGATATCTTTAAACTAGCAGGATTTAGACATCCTCTAAAAAGCCCAAGATATAAGAATGTAAAGGCTATTGCCATATATGTACACGAACTAAAAGGAAATGGGCTCGCCTATGAAAACTCATCTCGAGCGCCAAGTGCCACGAATCTTAAAAATAATCTTTGCTTTATCAGCATTTCTATTTCAAATCAATTAAAAGACTTTCCTGGAAATTATTAGACTACGATCACTCACGAATTATTTCATTTATACCAATATAGCTATGCACAATTTAAAAACGCATGGTACTTGGAAAGTATGGCTAATTGGGCTGAACGTGCACTTAGACGTGATATTACACCGCAAACAACTCAATTACGTGCATTACCCCAAAATGCATTACAAGTTAATGAGCAATTCTTTAATAAAAACTATAATCACATGTGGCGGCGTTTGTTTTTCAAACAACAAAAAGATGCATTCTTAGTCCCCGATGAGCTTCTAAAGAGAACTTATATTGATGGTTCACTGGTATTTAAAGATAATGTTTGGTATGGAACTAAATTTGCAAAACATTTTTTAACCGACCTAGAAAATTCATCCATTAAAATAAGTAACGAAAAAAAATGGAACCCTTATCAATGGAAAGAATCGGATCAAAAGCTAAAGCAACGGAATTGTACAATCTTTAAAACTTATCAAAACAACCTTAAAGAATTTGATAAAAAAGATAATGAAATTAAATCTCTAAATGAAATATCATCAAAATCTATCAATGATTTTTGTTCGTGATAGAAAAAAAGCAGGCCACGGCCTGCTTTTTAAAACGGATAATTAATTCTTATGAATTAACGACGTTGGTTATAAACCTGCTGCGCTGCTGGTAGATTTTTACGCATCGCTTCAATACGTTGTGAGTTTGATGGATGCGTAGACAGGAATGATGAACCTCCCGCACCTTCAAGCTTGTTCATTTTTTCCCAAAGTGTAATCGCCGCTTGTGGGTTATAACCTGCACGTGCCATTAACATTAAACCACCTTGGTCAGCACGGCTTTCTAGAGAACGTGAATACGGTAACCCTATACCGATTTGACTACCTAACTGCGCAGCAGCAGTGCCCAATTGACCGACATTATTGCCTGCGGCACTTAAACCAATATTCAGCGCAAGATCCGTTAAAGCTTGAGCACCCAATTTACTTTTTGCATGTTCTTCAAGAGCATGGACCATTTCATGTCCCATAACCGCTGCAATTTCTGCATCAGTTAAATTTAGTTTATTGACGATACCTGTATAAAATACAACTTTACCGCCTGGAGCTACAAAGGCATTGACTTGATCAGATTTCATGACCGCCAATTGCCATTGGAACGCTTGACCCGTTTGGTTCATTTGGTCTGCATAAGGACGTAGTTTTTGGAATACAGTATTAATGCGCTTATATGTACTCGAAGAGGTATCGAGCTGATTTTTAGAACGCGCATCTGTCACCATTTTGTTATAACTTTGTGTTGCTTGCGCGTTCAATGTAGCAGTATCCGCTCCTGCCATATCTGCCACTGTCGCACAGCCCGAAATCGTCATTACACCGGCCATACACAGGCTCGTTAAAATTATTTTTTTCATTAAGGCTACTCCAGACCATTAAAATATAAGTGAATTTATGGATATTATATTCTTATGGTTTGGAGCTTAAAACGAAGTTGTAGCGACTTATAATAGTATTTATGTAATTTTTTTAAGCCGAAAATTGAAGAACCAACCAATAGATTAAACAAACCACATTCAAGCCCAAATACACATGCATTAATGGCTTAATTTTTTCTTCTAACTGCACATTTTTTCGCTTAAAAAATAAGACAGCATTTTGTATCAAAACTATGGGCACAAGAATACAGGCAATAATCACCGACAACCCAATCAGGGCTTGATAAATTAATTGTGGATCTTGAGTTTGGGCACGAATGATCATCATAGCAATAGTGGGTGCTCCCCCCATCGCAAATAATAAAGAATAAAAAATGGTGGTCGAAATATTCTTTTGCATCCTGCACTTCTCTTCCTAATTCAAATTGCATTTTAGCAACTCAACACAAAGTGTGTAGCGTACTAAAATGCAACTTTAGTCTTGAAAACCGCAGATATTAACGACGTACACTCGAAGGTGTCGCATTTTTATAATATTGCTGCGCTTCCGGCATCATTTTTTGCATAGCAGCAATACGGTCATTATTGCTTGGGTGTGTAGACATAAATTTGCTCAGTGCGTCGTTGCCACTGTTATCATTCGCATTCATTTTTTTCCACAATGAAATCGCCGCTTCTGGATTGTATCCAGCCTTTGCCATCATCACTAGGCCACCTTTATCCGCGCGACTTTCCAAATTACGTGAATACGGCAAGCCCACACCAAATTGACTCCCCAAGTCAAGCAAGGTTGCACCATAGCCGCCTGCAGCATTGCCTACATATTGTGAACCGATACTCACCGCAAGATTGGTTAGTGCTGAAGCGCCAATTTTATTTTTTGCATGTTCTTCTAAGGCATGAACCATTTCGTGACCCATGATTGCAGCGACTTCATCATCCGTAAGTTTGAGTGTTTCGACGATTCCTGTATAGAAAACAACTTTGCCACCGGGTGCGACATAGGCATTGATTTCTTTAGACTTGATCACGGCAACTTTCCAATCAAAAGCCTGACCCGTTTGATTCATCTGATCTGCAAATGGTTTCATTTTCCAGAAAACACGGTTTACTTTTTGATAAGTCGCAGACTTGGTATCGAGCACTTGTTTGGTCTGTGCGTCTTTCAGCATTGCGTTATAAGACTGTGTTGCCTGTAAGTTCAAAGATGCAGAATCAGCACCTGCAAGATCAGCAATCGTGGTACAACCTGATAAAGAAGCTGCTACGGCAAAGCATGCCAAAGATTTTTTATAATTCATCATGATCTCTAGTTATTTATAAAGAGTGTCAAATATATACAAAAAATTGACTGACTCAATATTTTTATGCTTATTTTTTCAAAATCTTTATTTTTCCATCATTTAAATTTAATCAACTTTTTTGAAGTTGTATTCTTCGTTATATAAAAAAGCCCCGCTTTCGCGAGGCTTTTACATCTTAATTCAACAACATTATGCGTCGAATGGATGACGTAATACGATTGTTTCATCTCGGTCTGGACCAGTTGAAATGATGTCGATTGGACATTCAATCAATTGCTCTAAACGTTTCACGTAGTTAATTGCATTTTGTGGCAATTGATCTAGTGATTTCGCACCGAAAGTAGACTCAGACCAACCTGGCATAGTTTCGTAGATCGGTTTTAAAGTTTCAAATGCAAGCGCATCAGAAGAACCTACACAACCAGAATCAGCTGCTTCGTAACCTACACAGATTTTCACTTCTTCTAAACCATCTAGAACGTCTAGTTTAGTTAAGCAAATACCAGAAAGTGAGTTTACTTCTACTGAACGACGTAGAATTTCAGCATCGAACCAACCACAACGACGTTGACGGCCAGTAGACGCACCAAATTCAGAACCCACTGTACCTAAGTGTTTACCGATTGCATCACCAACATCGTTAGCAGCATCATAAACAAGTTCAGTTGGGAACGGACCAGCACCTACACGAGTTGTGTACGCTTTAGTAATACCCAATACATAGTCAAGGTGTAATGGACCAAGACCTGAACCTGAGCTTACGCCACCAGCAGTCGTATTTGAAGAAGTAACGTACGGATATGTACCGTGGTCAACGTCAAGAAGTGAACCTTGCGCACCTTCAAACATGATTTTCTTACCTGCTTTACGGTAAGCATGAAGTTCGCCAGTAACGTCCATCACCATAGGTTCGATGACTTTACGCCATTCGTCACATAGAGCGATTATATCTTCAACTTTAACGGCTTCAACACCGAAGAATTGAGTCAATTGGAAGTTATGGTATTCAAGAAGCTCTTCTAGTTGAGCTTTAAGATGAGCACCACCACGAACCAAGTCAGCAACACGGATTGCACGACGAGCCACTTTGTCTTCGTATGCAGGACCGATACCACGACCTGTAGTACCAATTTTCGCATTGCCACGTTTTTTCTCACGTGCTTGGTCAAGGGCGATATGGTGTGGAAGGATCAATGGGCAGTTTGGAGAAATACGTAGACGTTCACGTACAGGCACGCCTTCTTTTTCTAAAACTTCCATTTCGTGGATTAAAGCTTCAGGTGATAAAACAACACCATTACCAATTAAGCACAATACGTTGTCACGTAAAATACCAGATGGAATGAGGTGTAAAACAGTTTTCTTACCACCAACCACAAGTGTATGACCTGCGTTGTGTCCGCCTTGATAGCGAACTACCGCAGCCGCTTGATCTGTGAGCAGGTCGACGATCTTACCTTTACCTTCGTCGCCCCATTGGGTACCAAGTACCACAACATTCTTGCCCATAATAGCCTCATTGCATCATGCTGTTAAAATTGGAAAAAACGTGTGTGCCCGCAGGCACATCCGAGATTAAATTTGTTTGATTGTCCACTCGCCATTTGCATTCACCAACTGGTGCGTTGCATACGGTGCTGAGCTTAAATCATCATTACCTAACAATTGAACAACACTGAATCCTTCGGTACGTGCTGCCTCAATTGCCTTTAATAAATCTGCTTCGATGCCTTTTGGTGCAACCAAAACTTGGTTTTTCTGAACTTGACCTGCAGTTAATGCATATAGATCACAAGAGAAACCTGTCGCTGGACGCGCGCGACCGAAGTGTTCACCAATACCGTCATAACGACCACCTTGAGCCAATGGCGCAGCACGGTTTGGTGCATATACGGCATACATTAAACCAGTGTGATAATGATATGAACGAAGTTCTACAACATCGATACCAATGTGTAGATCAGGCCAACGGGCTTGGATTGCCGCTTGAGTCGATTTCACTGCATCAAAAGCCAGTTTAAATGCTTCATTTGCCAATACATCAGCCGTTAAATTGGCTTGCAATGCATCTAAGTCACTTGCAAAACGACCTAATGTATAGAAGTCAGCACCATTTGGAATGCTTTGTGTGAATTCAGCAAGTTCAGGTAGCGCTTTACGTTGATACAAGTCAGATAACTGACGTTCAACCGCTTTACTCAAGCCAGCTTGTTTTACCATGCTGCGGAATAAACCGACATGCCCTAAATCAAGATGGATACCATCTGCATGACCTGCTTTAGCAAGCAAGTTGATCATGACATCAATCAGTTCAACGTCAGCATCAATGCTGTCTGAACCAAATAATTCTGCACCTAACTGTAAAGGTGCACGTGTGGTATTAAAACCCTGTGGCTTAGTATGTAGTACTGTACCAGCGTAGCAATAACGAGCTACACCTTCGACAGGATGTACATGCGCATCAATACGAGCCACTTGTGGTGTCATATCGGCACGCACACCAAGCAAACGACCTGAAAGTTGGTCGATCACTTTAAAAGTGGCTAAGTCTAAATCTTGATTCGATTCTGAAAGAGAAGATAGAGATTCGATGTATTCAATGAATGGCGTGTACACCAACTGATAACCTCGAGATGCGAGGAAATCTAATGCTTCACGACGCAAAGATTCAATCACTTGCGCCTGTTCTGGCAGTACATCAGCTACACCATCAGGTAATAACCATGTCTCTGAAATGGGCATGTTGTAAACCTAAATTCTTGTCAGCGCGGAACAAATCCGCATAAAAAAATCGGGAGCACACCCGATTTCTCCTAGTTTAGCACGATAGTTTTACGCTTGCACACGACTTTTTCATAAAAGATGCTTCAGCATTCATTACTTCATCCACAGCTTTAACTTTTACAACTAAATCCATGTTTATGCTTCTATTTTAAAATCCTATGAACGTTATTTTTTAACCATTTGATAAAAAATAATAAGCATTCTACTTTCTATAGATGAAGTTTTAAACAAAGTTATAAATATGATCAGGCTCAATAACTTCATTTAAGACTAGAGCATCAATCCAAAGGAAGCGCTGTGGTTAGTTTAACAGCCTGTAACGGTATCTCTGTTTTTACATTTTGCACACTGGCGATCTGCGTTAAATGATGAATCTGAAACTTTCGATAGGCTTCTAAATCTGCCACGACGATACGTAAGAAAAAGTCACAATCCCCTGCCATGAGTTGACATTCAACCACTTCAGGCATCGTTTGAATCGCTGCAACAAAATCATTCACGGTTTTTGCATCTTGACCTTTTAGCCAAATCCGAGCAAATACCGTTAAACTTAAATTCAATTTTGACTGGTTCAGTAAGGCGACATATTTTTCAATATAGCCTTCATCTTCTAGTTGCTTGACCCGTCTCAAACATGGCGAAGGCGATAAACCAACAAGTTGGGCCAATTCATTATTTTGTAGTTTTCCATTTTGCTGTAATGCTTGCAAAATGCGTTTATCTATCTGATCCATCAATAAAGGCACTAAATTTCACAATAATCTTTATTTTAGCAATTTCATTGCACAATAAAAGCAATCTTCCATAAAATAGCTGCCAAATGCTGCTCAGATATCCATAAAATATTGCTTTCGATCTCGCTTCATGGAAAACGTCATGTTGATGTTTAGACAAAGTACACTCAATCATACCCATTCAGAGCATTCTATTGAGTTTAAACGAGGTCTAAAAACATCTATTCCAATGCTGCTGGGCATTATTCCTTTTGCATTAGTTCTGGGTGCTCAGGCAACACATAAAGGCTTTTCTAGTTTAGAAGTTCCGCTTTTGACTGGTCTTAACTTTGCAGGTGGTTCTGAATTTGCCATTTTGCAAGTTTGGACCAATCCCCCTAATATTCTCATGCTGATGTTTATTACGTTTTTAGTGAATAGTCGGCACCTATTAATGGGGGCGAGCCTTGTCCCGTATTTACGACATCTCCCGAATCGCACGGTTTATACCGCTTTATTTTTTATGTGCGATGAAAGTTGGGCCGTAGGTTTGGCCGATGCGCAAAAAAAATCTAATGCTTTGGGAATTCAGCGCGCCTTTAGTTTAATGTTCTATGCAGGCTTATGCTGTGCTCTATATTTGATGTGGGTCGGCTTTACCACTTTAGGAGCAATGATCGGACCGATACTTGGCGATATTAGTCGACTTGGTTTTGATATGGCCTTCCCTGCTGTATTTCTTGTTTTACTACGTGGCATGTGGAAAGGCTTTAAAGCGGCACGTCCATGGCTGGTCAGTTTGATTGCCGCATCTCTGGCTTATTTGTATCTCCCTGCGGGCTGGTATGTTCCGATTGGCGCAGTTACGGGTATTGCTTCTGCATTTTTCCTAATTGGAGATGATGTATGATCCACTCTAGCACCCTGATCGCGATTCTATTTATTGCCTTAACCACTTACCTGACCCGTATCTTGGGTTATGTGTTACTGAAAAACCGTAGCCTCACCAACAAACAACGTCAAATTATGGAAGTTGTTCCCGGCTGTGTGTTGATCTCAGTGATCGCGCCTTATTTTGTTAAAGATAATCCTGCTGATTTGATCGTGATGGCCATTACCCTATTTGCAGCATCACGTTTTTCATTATTGCCTACCGTTGTGATTAGCATGCTTTCAGCAGCCGTGTTAAGACAAATTTTGATTTAGTCCCATACGATCATATGTTGAAAAACGCGTGAACTACGATTTGAACCCAATGACAATAAATATTGAGAATCATCTTATTGGATAAAAAAATACCCATACCTTGAGATTACATGCTTCATGCAGATATCGAGCTATGGGCAGTCTTCTTTATCTTTCGATTAGCTTTGATCGGTTTTGACAACTTTTGCCAAAATGTTCACCAATTCTGCATTTTGCAATTCAACTTGCTGTAATTTGTGAGTGGTTTGATCTAATACTTCTTGCTGGATATGCATTTTCTTTGCAAGGTCTTGCATAATTTCCAAGGTCTTTTTCAGGTTGGCTTCTAGATGCACCACTTTTTCTTCAAGTGGCAAGGTTTCATGCGCGGTAGATTGCGATACGTCACGATTAAACTGTAGCCAAATTAAAAATATAACCGCCAGCGCCAATAATAAAATAAATCCCCAAAGTAACATCAACATCATGCTCAATACTCTTTATATATTTCTTTGACTTTCATCTTAAACAATAAATCGGCTGTGCTTGAATATTTTTTAAAGTTTTTCAATATTTTCGAGATACATCAACGACATTACGCATGATTTTTCATCTAATTTTAGAAAATAAAAAAACACCTACAAGCTAGTAGATGTTTTCTATATTGGATAAGTTTGAATTTTTATAAAGAGTGAAAACTTTCACATAAATCGAGCAAGCGGTTCGCATAGCCCCATTCATTGTCATACCATGCGAAAACTTTTGCTTGCTTTCCTACCACCATGGTTTGATTCAAATCGACAATCAATGAATAAGGTGAATGATTAAAATCACTTGAGACCAAGGGCTCATCGGTTACTGACATAATTTCATGATAATCAAAACGTGCAGCTTTGCTTAACACTGCATTTAACTCATGCTTGGTGATAACTGATTGAGACACAAAACTTAAATCGATTGCAGCAACATTGATAGTCGGCACACGAATCGAATAGCCATCGATTCGATCTTCCATTTTCGGCATGACCCGTTTCAACGCACCCAGAGCTGAAGAGGTTGTTGGAATAATATTTTGACCTGAAGCTCGCGCACGACGTAAGTCACGATGTGCATGATCCAATACAGACTGATCCGCAGTCACAGCATGAATTTCTGTCATGAGTGCTGTGTCTATACCAAAGGCATCATCAATAATTTTGACTAAAGGCACCAAAGCCTGCGTGGTACACGACACACTCGAAATAATTTGATCCGTCGCTTTGACTTCATGATGATTAACACCATACACAATCGCAGCATCAACACTGTCAAACGGCGCAGCACCAATAATCACACGTTTGGCACCTGCACCAATATGCTGTGTGGCTGCCTCTCGCGATCTAAATAAACCTGTACATTCGAGTACCACATCGACATTCAGTTGCTGCCAAGGCAAAAGACTCGGCTGTGCTTCATTTAAAACTTGCACTTTGAGATGCGCTTGAGCACAAGAGATATCTAGAAAAATAGCGCCATCTTGTTCAAGAATTTCGACTTGGCCTGCAAAACGACCATGCGTGGTGTCATATTTAAACAAATGCACCATGGTTTCCACATCAGCGACATCATTTATGGCAACAATTTCATAATGAAATTCTTTTGGATTTTCAAACCAAGCGCGTAATACATTGCGTCCGATTCGACCAAATCCATTAATTGCCACTCGCTGCATGACTTACCCTTCATTTTGAAACAGTTATAAAGCGCTTATATATTAAAGGATTTCAACAATAATTCGTAATCATTAATTCTCTTAATACTTATTAAAATGGGTGTTGAGTGAAAATATTCAAAATAGCTTTTCGACTTTATAATGAAGAAAAATATTCTATAGACTATAAATCACAATGATGAAGCAAACACTACAACCATTTTATTTGTTCTGGCAAAAGCTTAAACCTACAAAGCTCTTTTACGCTTCCATCTCAATATTTTTGATATTTTTATTAGGTTCAACCGAGACTACAGCGCAAATATATCAACACTGTTCATCAGCGGAGATACAAAAATTACAACGCCTATTCTCAGACGATAATTCCTCCAATGCCAATGAACCTGTATTTCAGGACTGCATTCAACTTCAGCATAGTCGTCGATTATTAGCCCTTTCTAGTAATGCGACTGACGTGATTCAGGACAATGCGGGCAATTATGATCTAAAGCTTTATCTTATAGATAAAGGCACATTTCAAGTACTAAAAGTATTTAAGTCACCTAAAGGCATTGTGCCTACGACACGTTTAGATAATGTTCAATTTGATCTCACTCCCTATGCAAAAGATCAGGACTTGGTGGGTATTGCTTTAAAACAATCGCACATAGGCGGTATTCATTCATCAAGACGATTGCTTTACCTTTATGCCATTCAAACTGATTCAAAAATTTTAGCTGTCTTAAATGGACTAATGACCAACTACAACAGCAGTACACAAAGTGCTTGTGATGACTGGAATACTGAAGAATTGAAGCGCACCTTACACATCAGCAATCAAACCCATAAGGGCTTCCCTATTTTCCTAATCAAAGAGTCGAGCATTAGCAGCCATTACAATCACAAAAACTGCAAAGCGTCCGCTGAACATGACCAAGGTCGTTATCAGCTCAAATTTAATGGCAAGGAATACCCCATTCAACACATAAAAAAGACAGATCCTGACTTATAAGCTGATTAATTCACGCCTTTAAAATTTGAAAATGCGTTTAGGATTTAAGTAAAATTTCATCTTAAATTTATAAATAAACCAAAGTACCATTGAGTAAAAACTGCCAAAATTTTCACAACCATAATGAAAATGAATCAATTCAAATGAATTATATAAAAAGTCATATAGTTCATTGAAAATCATTGGTCGCTACACCTTTTTCCGTTATAATTTAGCGTTTTTAAATTTTATGTCAGCATCTCAAGCCAGCTTTAAAATTTTGTAAGACTTGCTTGATAGGCTATTACCAAATCGAAATTAGGAGAGACTTGGTTGTGAGTACTCGTTTTATGACATCAGCTGAAATTCGCGAAGCTTTTTTAAGCTACTTTGAATCGCAAGGGCATACACGTGTCGCGTCGAGTTCTCTGGTACCTGCCAACGACCCAACACTATTGTTCACAAATGCTGGTATGAACCAGTTTAAAGACTGCTTCCTTGGTCTTGAAAAACGTGACTACGTTCGTGCAACTTCTTCACAAAAATGTGTCCGTGCTGGCGGTAAACACAACGACTTAGACAACGTTGGTTATACAGCACGTCACCACACATTCTTTGAAATGTTGGGTAACTTCTCATTTGGTGACTACTTCAAACGTGATGCCATCACATTTGCTTGGGATTTCTTAACCAACGAAAAATGGTTAGGTCTGCCAAAAGATAAACTTTATGCCACTGTTTACCATACAGATGACGAAGCATTTGATATCTGGAACAAAGAAATTGGTCTAGACGCTTCACGCATTATCCGTATTGGTGACAACAAAGGCGAAAAATACGCTTCAGATAACTTCTGGGCAATGGGCGATACAGGTCCTTGCGGTCCATGTTCTGAAATCTTCTTTGACCATGGTGACCACATTTGGGGCGGCTTACCGGGCACTCCTGAAGAAGATGGCGATCGTTTCATCGAAATTTGGAACAACGTATTCATGCAGTTCAACCGTACTGCTGATGGTGTTCTGCATGCCCTTCCTGCACCTTCTGTAGATACAGGTATGGGCCTTGAGCGTATTTCTGCAGTTTTACAGCATGTAAACTCAAACTACGAAATTGACCTATTCCAAAACCTACTTAAAGCTGCTGCTGAAATCATTGGTTTAGATACCACTGAACTTGAAGCAAAAGCACAAGCAGAAAACAAACCAGTTGAATACCCTGCTTCACTTAAAGTTGTGGCTGACCATGCACGTTCTTGCTGCTTCTTGATTGCAGACGGTGTTAACCCGTCTAACGAAGGCCGTGGCTATGTACTTCGCCGTATTATCCGTCGTGCAGTACGTCATGGTAACAAATTGGGTGCAACAGGTTCATTCTTCCATAAAATGTTGCAGCCGCTGATCGACGTGATGGGCGCTGCTTATCCTGAGCTTGCTGCACAGCAAGCACGTATCGAAGCACAGCTTTTGAAAGAAGAAGAACAATTCGCAAAAACTTTAGAGCAAGGTTTGAAATTGCTTGAAGGCGAATTGGCTCAACTTAAAGGTTCAGTGATTCCAGGCGAAACTGTATTTAAACTTTACGATACTTACGGCTTCCCGACTGACTTAACAGCAGACATTGCACGTGAACGTGATTTAACGATTGATGAAGCTGGTTTCGAAGTCGAAATGGCGGCTCAACGTCAACGTGCGCGTGATGCTGGTAAATTTGCTGTCGACTACAACTCAATTGTCAAAGTTGAAGGCGAGACTCAATTTGACGGCTATGACGCAACTCAAGGCCAAGGTCAAATTGTTGCAATCTACAAAGACGGCGAACAAGTTGATGAAGTTTTTGAAGGTGACGAAGCACTAATCGTTCTAAACCAAACTCCGTTCTATGCAGAAAGTGGCGGTCAAGTTGGCGATACAGGTATCTTCAAAAACGAAACTGGTATTTTTGAAGTTCAAGACACCAAAAAATCAGGCGGCGCATTTGTACACCAAGGCATCGTGACCATGGGTAACTTAAAAGCGGCTCAAGCGGTTGAAGCGATTGTTAAAGCAGATATCCGTGCAGCAACATCGCGCAACCACTCTGCGACTCACCTGTTGCATGCAGCGCTGCGCCAAGTTTTGGGTACGCACGTACAGCAAAAAGGCTCATTGGTTGCCAGCGAACTTTTACGTTTTGACTTTGCCAATGATCAACCTGTTTCATTTGAACAGCTTCAAGAAATTGAACGCATTGTCAATGCCGAAGTGATTGCCAATACGGCTGTTTCAACTGAACTTTTAGACATCGATGCTGCTAAAGAAAAAGGCGCGATGATGTTGTTCGGTGAGAAATACGGTGACGAAGTACGTGTACTTTCAATGGGTACAACCAAAGATGAGAAAAATTTCTCTATCGAGCTTTGTGGTGGTATTCACGTAAAACGCACAGGCGACATCGGCCTATTCAAGATCACTTCTGAAGGCGGTGTTGCTGCAGGCGTACGCCGTATTGAAGCCGTTACAGGCACTAAAGCTGTTGAAGCTGCGCAAAAAGCTGATCGTGACATTCATGCAATTAATGACTTGCTGAAAGCGCAAAAAGATCAAACTTTAGAAAAAGTTGAAGCTTTATCTCACACTGCGTCTAGCCTGCAAAAACAAATTGAACAATTGAACCAAAAATTAGCAAGCTTCCAAGCCGCTGAGTTATTGAGTCAAGTTCAAGAGATTGCTGGCCGCAAAACATTAATCACTACCGTTCAAGGTGTAGATGCGAAATCACTTCGCAACTTGCACGATGGTGTGAAATCTAAGTTAGACAATGCTGTGATCGTGATCGCAGCGGTTGATGCCGACAAAGTGAGCCTGATTGCTTCGGTTGCTAAAGAATACACTGCTGCTGTAAAAGCAGGTGACATCATCAAACACCTTGGTCAAGAGCTTGGTGGTAAAGGTGGTGGTAAACCTGATATGGCTCAAGGTGGTGCGCCTTATAGCGACAAACTTGAAGCAGTAATGACTGACCTCGTTGCATGGTTAGCTGCAAAATAAGACCAAAAGTCCTATAGCTCAAAGTGACTCACCTCCTTTGAGCAAATCAACAGGTTTAAGCAGTGTGTTTTTTAATGCTGGATCCTGCTTAAACACTGTTGATGCGTGAAAGCGCAAACTCAATCATCATGTTGAAACCAATATTCAACCTCTGGCTAAATGATGAAAATGGAGTCTAAAAGGCTGGGTTCATGTGAATCCCCTGCAGACACAAAGTATCTATTTGAACTCCTCCTAACTTGGAGTTCATGAGCTACGTGGTATATTAAAATCGCGCTCAAGTGCGGTCTTAAAATATGTGTAAGTGCTTTAAGTCTTTAGACTTATTTACTTGGTAAGGATAGTTATGGCATTAATCGTTCAAAAATATGGCGGTACCTCAATGGGTACTCCAGAGCGCATTTTAAATGTTGCTCGTCGTGTAAAGCGTTGGCATGATCACGGTCACAAAGTTGTGGTTGTTGTATCTGCAATGAGTGGCGAAACCAATCGTCTACTTGCTTTAGCGAAAGCCATTACCGAAACCCCTGATCCACGCGAATTAGACCAAATGGTGTCTACGGGTGAACAGGTAACGATTTCTATGTTAGCAATGGCACTTAACTCTATTGGTGTTGAAGCTAAATCACTTACAGGCCGTCAAGTCGGTATTAAAACCGACAGCGCATTTACCAAGGCGCGTATTGAAGCGATTGATACAGATGTATTGACTTCAAACCTTGACGCTGGACGTGTCATTGTTGTGGCAGGTTTCCAAGGCTTTGATGCTGAAGGTAACACAACGACTCTAGGTCGTGGTGGTTCTGACACTTCAGGTGTTGCATTGGCTGCTGCACTTAAAGCTGACGAATGTCAGATTTACACAGACGTTGATGGTGTTTACACCACTGACCCTCGTGTCGCTCCAAAAGCGAAAAAAGTTGATCGTATTTCTTTTGAAGAAATGCTTGAAATGGCATCACTTGGTTCTAAAGTCCTTCAAATTCGCTCTGTAGAATTTGCCGGTAAATACCAAGTGCCTTTACGCGTATTATCAAGTTTTGATAATGACGATGATGGCGCATTCGACGAAAACTTTAAACAAAACGTCGGGACACTAATCACCACTGAAGCGGAAGACAACATGGAACAACCAATCATCTCAGGTATCGCGTTCAACCGTGATGAAGCTAAATTAACTATTCTTGGTGTACCGGATAAACCAGGTATCGCTTCAAACATCCTTTCACCAATTGGTGATGCCAATGTTGAAGTGGATATGATTATCCAAAACGTGGAAGAAGACGGTACAACTGATTTCACTTTTACAGTTAACCGTGGTGAATTACCAAAAGCGAAAGCTATTCTTGAAGCGACTGCACAAGAAATTGGTGCACGTGAAGTTGCAACTCGCGCAGACATCGTTAAAGTATCGATTGTTGGTGTTGGTATGCGTTCACACGCTGGTGTAGCAAGCAAAATGTTTACTGCTCTTGCAAAAGAAGGCATTAACATTTTGATGATCTCGACTTCTGAAATCAAAATTTCAGTGATTATCGATGAGAAATACTTAGAGCTTGCTGTACGTGCTCTACACACTGCATTCGGTCTAGATCGTGAAACAGGTGAATCAAGCGCGCGTGCTTAATTAACCTTGCTGTGTGTCAAAATTTGTCATTGTTAGACAGATTTTGAAAAACATCGTAAAAATTCAGAGCCACTATAGTTTTTTTTATAGTGGCTCTGTTATATTAAACCTGAGGATTTTAAAATTTACTCAGTTTGCGACTGTCACAATGATTGTTTCAGATGCACTGCTAAATTTTTTTGCTTTTACAAGTTATGAATTTTACATAACAGATCATTTGCAGGTTTTGCATTTTGCAAGGAGAGAAACATGCTGATTCTGACTCGTCGTGTCGGAGAAACATTAATGATTGGAGACCAAGTTAGCGTGACTGTACTTGGTGTTAAAGGTAATCAGGTTCGTATTGGCGTGAATGCTCCAAAAGAAGTATCTGTTCATCGTGAAGAAATTTACCAACGAATTCAACATGAACGCGCAATGCACGAACATCTCCAAAACATTGATCAAGAATATCAGCCATCTTTTGAAGAAACTGATTATTCACAAAACAACTATAATCGCTAAGATTTAAGTTGTTAAATGATAAAGCGGCTCATTAGGCCGCTTTAAATTTATCTAGAACATGCGTTTACTATATAAGTTCAACTGAGCTTAATTACTGCCCTTCTAGAACTTTACGGACTGGGCCAAAACTGCGGCGATGTTCATCAATCACCCCATACTGCGCAATTGCTTCAAAGTGCGCTTTGGTTGGATAGCCCTTGTGTTTCGCAAAACCGTACTGTGGATATTTTGCATCTAGTTCAACCATTTCATGGTCTCGAGTCACTTTTGCCAAAATACTCGCAGCCGAAATCTCCGGATGAATCGCATCTCCACCCACGACTGCATCGCAGCTCATTGCTAAACCCGTTGGGACTTTATTACCATCGACCAACACGTGTTCTGGTTGTACATTGAGTTTTTCCACTGCACGACGCATTGCAAGTAACGATGCTTGCAAAATATTGATCTCATCAATTTCTTGTGCAGAACTTTCAGCAATCGCCCAAGCTAAGGCTTTTTCTTTAATCTCAATAAATAACTTTTCACGTTTTTTTTCAGTGAGTTTTTTAGAATCGTTTAAACCTTCAATCGGGTTATTTGGATCTAAAATGACAGCTGCCGCAACAACCGAACCCACCAATGGACCGCGACCCGCTTCATCTGCACCAGCAATTTTCATATATCTCTCACTCAAAATAAAATACGACCCTTGATTTAGATTTGCTGATTCACAGCAAAACCAATGTCAGGGTCGTATAAAATGTTCTAAATCTTAGTTTTTAAATGTTTCGATCACGCAAGCATTTAAAGTATTTGTCACGATTTTAGCCGCAAGATTTGCTTGTGAAGTTTTATCCATTGCTGCTACAACCAAATCCGTTGCAGTCACGCTAGTTGTCGCTTTCTCGCCTACACATGAACACACTTCAGTTTGTAGTTCAGATTTTTGAGTTTCTGTTAATAGTTTTGAACCAGTTTTCCAGTAGCTGTTGTTATTTAGCTCAGTCACGCATTTCGCTTGAACACCCACTTTAACCGCCATCATTGCCAAGCTGTTTGCTGAAGTTGTACCTGTAGAGGTACTTGTACCTGTTGTACCAGTCGCAGCACATGCAGAAAGAACAAGCGCTAATGGTGCTAGAATAGCAACTAATTTTTTCACGAATATTTCCTTTGTTCTGTTAATTAACGCGCATATTGTGCCCCAAATCACACACCATCTGATATGACTATTTAAAATAAATTCGGTAACTGTGTAGTTAATCATCAATGCCTGCGTTGCATATTCACAACACTGTGTACCGATTTTAAACGACGCATATTTTTGTGGTCTGTATTAGAATCTGCATAAGATTGGACGCTTAAATAATCAACATGAGCAATAACACACAATACTACACTCGAACAGCTCAGGTCTTACATTGGCTGATGGCGATCATATTCATCGTGGCATGGTTAATTGGCTTTTATAGTGGCAATTTTCTCAGTTATGACGTCGATGGCAGCTTTAAAGGACAAGTCATTACCCTCCATAAAAATATTGCGACTACGATTATTTTTTGGTGGTGATACGAATCTTTTGGCGCTATACCCACCCCGCTCCAGATTTACCTGACAGCATGTCATCCGGCATGAAAACCTTGGCACATTTGGGTCATTTAGCACTGTATTTTGTACTACTAGCTTTACCGATTACAGGTTGCTTATTTAGTTGGAGCGCAGGTCACCCGGCCCCTGTCTTGTATTTGTTTGAAATACCACGCTTGGTACAAGATAATCCTGAATTATTAGCCATCGTGAAACCGCTACATATTTGGATTTCTTGGGCAGCAGGCTTGCTCTTAGTGGGTCATATTTTGGCAGCGTTGAAACATCATTTTATTGATAAAGACCATGTGCTCAAAAGTATGACACGACAACCAAAACCCTAATAAAGACAAAATAAAAGCCACATCATGTGGCTTTTATTGTGAGCATCATCTTTTAATTCAGCACTTGCTGAGCACAGCCGCGCATACTATTCAAAACCGCTTTAGAAATCAGTTTATTCTTTTCAGTTTCATTCACTGCAGCAGTCATCAGATCTTTCGCACCGATATCATCCATGGCATGCTCACTCACGCACTGACAAATCGCAGTTTGATTGTCTTTTTTCTGTTGAGCACTCATAAACAACGCAGCGCCTTTCCAAATTTTAGAACTATTTAATTCTTGCGAGCATTGATATTCAATCACAGGCTTTAGCATACGCTGACTTAAACTTGATTTATCTGCAATAGCAGCGGATGAAATCAATACTGAGGCTAAAAATGTAATCGATGGGGCAAATATAGAGCGATTTGAATGAGAGAAAAGCATGATTTAAACATAAAAAAGGCAGTGAATATTCACTGCCTGAGATTATACGCTGATTATTAATTCAACGCTTCAATCTTTTTAATCCAAGCTTGCTTTTCAGCAACTGAAATAAATGATGCTTCAAAAGAGTTGATTGCCAGTTGCTTTAACTCTGCATTGCTTAGATCAAGCGCTTTGGTGATCGCAATGAAGTTATCATTCATATAACCACCAAAGTACGATGGATCATCTGAATTGACGGTCACATGCACACCTTGTTGCAATAGACGGCGAATATTATGCTCAGCCATATCTTTGACCACGCATAGCTTTAAATTGCTCAATGGGCAAACGGTTAATGGCATTTTCTCTGCAATTAAACGTTGCATCAAAGCAGGATCTTCTTCTGAACGTACACCATGGTCAACACGATTTACTTTCAACAAATCCAAGGCTTCCCATACGTATTCTGCTGGACCTTCTTCCCCTGCATGCGCAACGATAAGAAAACCGGCTTCACGGGCTTTTGCAAAAACACGTTCAAATTTTGATGGTGGATGACCCACTTCACTCGAATCTAAACCGACACCAATAATTTGATCTTTATATGGTAAAGCTTGTTCTAATGTTGCAAATGCTGCGTCTTCAGATAAATGACGCAAAAAGCACATAATCAGATGTGAGCTAATGCCCAGTTTCGTTTTAGCATCATCACAAGCGCGTTGTAAGCCATTCAAAACCGTTTCAAAAGCAACACCACGGTCTGTATGGGTTTGTGGGTCGAAGAACATTTCAGTATGAACCACATGATCTTCTGCACATTTTTCGAAATATGCCCATGCTAAATCATAAAAATCTTGCTCATGAATCAGTACATTTGCACCTGCATAATAAATGTCTAAAAAAGACTGTAAATTATGAAAGTTATACGCTTCTTTTAATTCTTCGACTGATTGATAAGGGATTGCAATATTGTTGCGTTGGGCAATTGCAAACATGAGTTCAGGCTCAAATGTCCCTTCAATATGCACATGTAGCTCTGCTTTTGGCAAAGCGCGAATCAGCTCAAGTTGATCCATCTCTTATCCTCATAAAAATAAAAAAAGGGTGCAAACTGAGTTTACACCCTTTCGCTATTTGACAGTATTAACCGCCAAATGCAGCAAATTTTAATGCCCAAAGTGCAGCAATAATCCAGACCATATATGGTACAGTTTTCGCTTTACCTGTCAGCAATTTAACCAATGCATAGCTAATGAAGCCCATTGCAATACCGTCTGCAATTGAATAGGTAAACGGCATAAATACAATTGTTAAGAATGCAGGGACTGCTTCAGTAATATCATCCCACTCAATATGAACGATACCTTGAATCATCAATACACCAACAAACAACAATGCTGGCGCAGTTGCAAAACCTGGTACAGACTGAGCAAGTGGTGCTAAGAACAATGCCAAAATAAACAATACAGCAACTACAACTGCAGTTAAACCTGTACGACCACCGGCAGCAACACCTGCTGATGATTCAATATAAGGCGTAGTCGAGGACGTACCCAATGCCGCACCCGCAACAATTGCAGATGAGTCAGCAAATAATGCTTTCTTCAAACGTGGTAATTTACCGTCTTTTAATAGGCCTGCACGGTGTGATACACCGACTAATGTACCTGTAGAGTCAAATAAATCGACTAAGAAGAATACAAAGATCACGCCAATCAAACTTGCGGTGAATAGACCTTCGAAGTTCATTTGCATGAGTGTTGGAGCGATTGAAGGAATAGCACCCACAACACCTTTAAATTCGTTGAAGCCCAGCAGGGTTGAAATTGCAGTAATCACCAAAATACTGATGATGATTGCACCACGTACTTTGAAGTGATGCATAACCACAACCATCAAGAAGCCAAGTAAAGCTAACAAGACAGACGGCTGTTTTAAATCACCCAGACTAACCAGTGTTGCAGGGTTATCAACAATAATGCCGGCATTTTTCAAAGAAACCAGCGCAAGGAATAAACCAATACCGCCGCCGATCGCCAGTTTAAGCGACATTGGAATCGCATTGACAATCGCTTCACGGATTTTGAACATGCTGATAGCGATAAAAACAAGGCCAGAGACAAAAACAGCTGCTAAAGCAGTTTGCCATTCCACGCCCATACCCAAACATACAGAATAGGTAAAGTAAGCGTTTAAGCCCATACCGGGTGCTAAGGCAATTGGATAGTTAGCAACAAGACCCATCACCAAACAGCCAATGGCTGCTGCTAAACAGGTTGCGACAAAAACAGCGCCATGATCCATACCCGTTTCGGACAAAATCATTGGATTGACAATAATGATGTAACACATTGTCAAGAAAGTAGTTACACCTGCAATGACTTCTGTTTTGAAACTGGTTTTGTTTTCGCTCAGTTTAAACAGACGTTCAAGCATGTTCTCGGAAGATGGATTAGGAGTCGTCATGACCTAGCCCCTATGAAGTAAACTTTATGCATATAAGCATTCCACAAAATTAATCATGTGATGTATTCATCATTAATTTTGTGTATGCCTAAGCAACGAATATGCCAATTCGGCAGATTGTAGGCTTTAAAAAATCCTATTTTCAACAGCATACAACACGGTACAAATGTTGAAATTTGCAAACAAAAAAGCTGCATAAACTTATGCAGCTCCTCTATTTATGTCATTTAATTCGTATTTAATATCAATAAATACTGATCAAATTAATTTCGGCAAATTATAACACATTGATTTTTTAATGTTTCCACATTTTTATCGCTTTTCAATTTAGTAAATTTAAGACATTGTTTTCTTTATAAAGTTTCAAATTATTATATGTAAAAATAAAATATCAATATTTAAACGAACACTTCAAGACCATGCTTGAGCTCAATGCAAAAGCAGCAAGATTGATTTTTTTTAGCGCATATAAGGTGATGCGCTCAAATCATCATTGAACACCTGATTAATTTCTTGCTGTCGCTTTAACTCTGCATTCTTATAAACACTAAACCCTAAAAACACAATGCTGAGTATAAAAATTGGTATCAGTATTTTTTTCATAACAAAATTTTATTCATGTTTAAATATTTAGCTATAATAACAAAAAACTTAAACAAAAAAGTGATGTATTTCACAATTTTATATCTTATTAAGTCATTTAATAAGCTATTTGTTCGATCAATGTTAACTTTGTAATATATTTTAGACTGATAGACAAGATAATAACTGAATGTTTTTTCGAAGCCTTTTCCGCAAAAAGCCTCAAATCATAGATCATTTCACCTGCGAAATTTAAAGCACGATCAATTTCACAGACCCACCATTACATCTCGAATGAAGAAGATAAAAAAAGCCGCTGAGTTCTAAGCAGCGGCTATTCATATTCTTTTCGGTCTAAGTTTTTCAATTTCGAAATTAAGCGGCTTGTTGTTCGTCTCGCTTAAAGACCAATTCGCCCTTTAAGCTACTCTCTGCATCGAAATAATAACCATCGGTATTGAACGACTTGATATCTTCAATACGTTCAATTTTATTTTCCAACAAATAACGCGCCATTAGGCCACGTGCTTTTTTGGCATAGAAGCTGATGACTTTATATTTGCCGTTCTTTTGATCCAGAAAAACAGGTTTGATGATTTCGGCTTTAATTTTTGATTCTTTGACCGACTTATAGTATTCATCTGAAGCGATGTTGACCAAAAGTTCAGAGCCGGCTTTTGCCAAATCGTCATTGATGAGATTGGTGATTGTATTATCCCAAAACTCGTACAAGTTATGTCCACGTGGGTTTTGCAACTTGGTCCCCATCTCTAAACGATATGGCATCATTAAATCCAGTGGACGCAATAAACCGTAGAGACCCGAGAGCATACGCAAATGGGTTTGTGCGTATTGAAGGTCAGTATTTGCAAGTTGATAAGCATCTAAACCGGTATACACGTCACCTTTAAAGGCAAAAATTGCTTGACGTGCATTGGCAAAATCAAAATCAGGCTGCCAATCTCGGAAGCGCTCAACATTTAAAGTCGCAATTTTCTCACTGACACTCATCAAGCTTGAAATTTCACTTGCCGACAATTTACGTGCGACTGAGATCAATTCTTCAGAATGATCTAATAGCCGTGGTTGAGTGAATTTTTCAGTCGGTAAAGCGGTTTCGTAATCTAAAGTTTTTGCTGGAGAAATTAAAGCGAGCATAAACATCCTGATTAATTTTTAATTAAACAAACTATAACAGTAGAGTATTTTTAAATCCAATCTGTGTTTTAGATAATATTAATCTGTAAACTATAGACTCTCCCGCTTTCACATTTTAGTCATTATGTCAGAACAAATGTTCATTCAAGGGCCGATGGGTCAACTTGAAATTTTTGTTGATTATCCACAGGGTGAAGTGAAAGGATTCGCGGTAGTTACACACCCTCACCCATTGCAAGGTGGTACACCACAGCACAAAGTCCCTGTGCTTTTAGCGCAAATGTTCTTAGAACGTGGCTATGTTGTTTACCGCCCAAGTTTCCGTGGTTCTGGCCAAAGTGCAGGAATACATGACGAAGGCAATGGTGAAACCAAAGACACTATGCAAGTCATTGAATTTGCTCGCAACCAACATCCGAACCTGCCATTTTATGCAGGCGGTTTTAGTTTTGGTGCAAATGTCATGACTAAATGCTATGCCCTATTGCCAGTAGAATTGCAGCCTGTACAAACTATTTTATGTGGCCTACCAACCACAACAGTTGCAGGTGTGCGTCACTATGTGACTCCGCATATTAAGGGTGATATTTTATTTATTCATGGTGAAGAAGATAATGTCACACTGTTATCTGACTTGATTCAGTGGGCCAAACCACAGCGCCATTTAATCACGGTTTTGCCAGGTGCAAACCACTTCTTTACAGGTTATCTAAAACAGCTTCGTATCGCGATTTCACGCTTTTTAGTATAAAAAATACAAAAAAATGAGTCAGCTTAACTGGCTCATTTTTTTTGCCTAGCGAACGCTCTATTCCCCCAATATTTCAGATAAACTGAACTACTCGCTTGTCGAGTTATCCATTTTTTGCATTAGTAATCACAATTCGTTCAACATGTAATGACTTAAGCCTATGCTCGTTTAATTTTGATTACGCCTCAATTTTTTATCTAAAAACCAATTATTTACTTGTTTAAATAATCAACTACAGAAATAATACCCAGAAAAATTAAGATAAAATTTAGAGGGAAAAATGAAATTTATTGTTGCTGTGATTTTAAGTCTAAGCATTGCAGCTTTGGTCTATTATTTTAATTCAACCCCATCCACAACGACAAATTTGCCAGCGTCTACGGTTGCTGCGAACGATGGTCCCAAAGCCTATTTGACTGCGTCATACAAGATGAATGTCGATGGTCGTGATTTTAGCTTAAAAATGGTCTACGACTTTCCCAACAGCCAAGTGTGTGAAGCCCAACTCAACAGCACTGACACCATGAATATGATTTCAACCTTTAAGCAACGCTGTTCGAGTGACTCGGTGTGTAAAGAAGCTGAAATTTCGTCTTGTTCATCTTTTACCGATCAAAAATATAAAGATATGCTCGATAAAAAATATCATGACACCCATTATATTTATTTAAGCGATAGTAAATTGACTGATCAACGTGGTGTGATCGTGTTTTGGGGACTCAATGAACAAGAGTCAGAAAAAATGTGTGACTATGTGAAAAAGAGCAATCGAACTATTAATCCTATCAATATTGAATGTCTATAACGTTGTAAATACATTCCGTTAAAAAACAAAAAAGCAGCGCTATGCTGCTTTTTTATGGATGATTTTTAATTCAATTTTTCAGATTACTTTGTCATTTGTTTCCATTGAAACTCACTATATGACTCTTCTTCTTTTAAACTGTTTTCAACCGCTTGAGCCAATTGGTTCAATAGACTTTGCTCGGTAATACGATCTAACCAATCTTGGTCTTCATCTGGATAAGAGGTAATTTCACAGACTAGACGACCGGATTCATCCTGCCCCTGACATGTCACTGAAAGTGGCAATTCATGCTGATCGACACTGACTGCAATCTGATCACCACTTTGCGATAATGTTTGAAAGCCATATTTCTCAAGCTTACTTGCTAAAAACTCAGCCACTTGAGTTTGAGTATCAGTACTGCTTTCAACTCGATTTGAATCGCTATGGGCGGTGAATTGTAGTTTTCTCATGTATCTATCCAAAGACATTCTTGTTGTATAGTTTTAGCATAAGCAATTAAAACCAAACAGCCAAGCATTTGCTTGGCTGTTGTTGAATAAATATACAAATTTAGTGAATTATTTATTCACTTACCGCAATCGTTAAACCGGCTTGAGTCGCTAGCTCTGTAAATGTTGGGAAACTTGTTGCAACAGTTTCTGTACCCACGATATTAATTTCACCCGAAGTACGTAAACCTGCCATTGAGAAGCTCATTGCAATACGGTGGTCATGATGTGATTCGATTTCACCACCTGTGAAGATTGCACCCCACTCACCCGCTTTGCCTTGACCTTCAATGATAATGCCGTCCTCGGTTGGCGTACAATCGATACCCATAATTTTTAGGCCATCTGCCATCACTTGAATACGATCCGACTCTTTCACTCGAAGTTCAGCTGCACCAGTCAAAATGGTTTGACCCTCTGCACATGCAGCAGCAATAAATAACGCTGGGAATTCATCAATCGCCAATGGCACTTGATCTTCTGGCATATGAATGCCTTTGAGTGTACGTGAACCACGAATACGAATATCTGCAATCGGCTCACCGCCAGCGATACGTTCATTTTCAACAGTCAGGTCAGCACCCATCTGTTTTAAAATTTCGATTACACCTGTACGTGTTGGATTAATGCCGACCGCTTCAAGTGTGACATCTGAACCTTCAGTAATCGCTGCACCCACCATAAAGAATGCTGCAGATGAAATGTCAGAGGGTACTTGAATGTCCGTACCGACTAACTTGCCGCCACCTTGAAGTGAAATGCGGTTGCCTTCTGTTTTCACGTCATAACCAAATGCACGAAGCATACGTTCAGAATGGTCACGTGTCGGTTCTGGCTCAGTGACAACAGTTTCACCTTCCGCCCAAAGACCTGCCAACAAAATACCAGATTTTACTTGTGCAGATGCCATTGGTAAGTCGTAGTGAATACCTTTAAGGTTTTGACCTCCAGAAATAGATACGGGCGGCGTACCACGCTCACCTGTGGTTTGAATTTGCGCACCCATTTCACGTAATGGTTTTGCAATACGTTCCATTGGACGTTTTGATAATGACGCATCACCCGTCATCACCGAATCAAACTTCTGTGCCGACAACATGCCTGAAAGCAAGCGCATGGAAGTGCCTGAGTTACCCATATACAAAGCGCCAGCAGGTGCTTTTAAACCATGCATGCCTACACCATGAATGGTGACTTCGCCGTTTTTAGGGCCTTCAATACTCACCCCCATATCGCGGAATGCTTGGAGGGTTGCCAAGGCATCTTCACCTTCAAGGAAACCAGTGACATGCGTTGTGCCTTCTGCAATAGCACCAAACATGATAGAGCGATGTGACACAGATTTATCACCTGGCACAGTAAATTTACCTTGGAATTGCTTTGGACCCGGTAAAATTTTGAATTGCTGTGTCGTCACTTTATTTTTCTCCATCAGTGGTTTCTTTGCGAGCATGTGATTGAAATGTTGACGTGCCGCTTGTGCATGCCCCAACAGTCCCATCAACGCTTGTGAATTTTCATCTTCAATCAGTTTGCGAAGAATAGCCAATTGTTTTTCAAAGCCATCTACCGCATTTAAAATTGCCTTTTTATTGGCAAAAAAGATGTCATGCCACATATGTGGGTCGCTTGCAGCAATGCGTGAGAAATCACGAAAACCGCCAGCGGCATAACGGAAAATATCTAAATTGTCTTCTCGGTTCGCAAGTTGCTCAACCAAGTTAAATGCCATCAAATGCGGAAGATGACTGGTATGGGCCAACACTTCATCGTGTTTTTCCACATCCATGCAAATCACTTCCGCTTTGGCAGCTTGCCACAATTGAATCAGTTTCTCTACAGCCCAATCTGCACTGCTAGGTAATGGTGTCAAAATCACTTTGTGATTAGCAAATAAATCTACCTTACCGGCATGCACACCTGTTAGTTCAGCCCCCGCAATCGGATGCCCCGGTACAAAACCAGCAGGTAATTGCTCACCATAAACCGCTTTAGCTGCATCAACAACATTGCCTTTGGTACTTCCAACATCGGTAATAATCGTCTGTTCGGATAGATAAGGTTTGATCGCTTCAAGGACTTTTTGTGTCGCACGAACAGGTAAAGCCAAAACAACAAGATCTGCACCTTTGACCGCTTCAGCAGGATCGCTATAACCCTGCTGAATAAGCCCTAAAGCTTTTGCATCTTCTAAAGTTTTTTGTGAACGCGTAGACGCCACAATTTCCTTAGCCAAACCTTCAGCAATCATGACGCGAGCTAGGCTTGAGCCAATCAGACCAAGCCCAATAAAAGCAACTTTTTCAAATAGTGGCACAGACATGACTTAAGCTTTAGCCTCTAAGCCCAAAACTTTAGCTAATGCCGCCAAGAATTTAGCATTTTCAGCTTCAGTCCCAATTGATACACGTAAATGCTCAGGGATACCAACTGGACGAACAATCACACCTTCTTTTAATAAAGCATTAAAGGTCTGTGCAGGATCTGCTTTTACATTAACTAAAATGAAGTTCGCACGTGAAGGCACATATGCTAAACCTAGAGCATCAAATCCTGACTCAAGTTGCGCCATACCTGCTTTATTGACTACACGTGATTTTTCAATAAACGCTTCATCTTTGAGTGCAGCAACAGCAGCCACCATTGCAAGATGGTTTACGTTAAAGGGTTGACGAATACGATTAAGGAAATCCGTCACTTCAGCTGAAGCCAAAGCAAAACCTACACGTAGTGCAGCCAAGCCATAGCATTTTGACATGGTACGGCTCACAATTAAGTTTGCGTATTGATCTAAGAATTTCAAGCTGTTGAAGTTTTCTGGGAAATATTCCACATAAGCTTCATCTAAAACCACAATCACATTTGCAGGTACTTTTTGCATGAACGCTTCAAATTCAGCTTCTTCAAACCATGTACCTGTTGGATTATTTGGGTTCGCAATAAAAATCAATTTAGTATTGTCTTTAATTGCCGCAGCCATTGCATCTAGGTCATGTGAAAAACCTTTTGCAGGCACTTCAATCGCTTCAGCATTAATGGCTTGTGTCACCAGACCATACACAGCAAATGCGTGTTGGCTATACACCACAGAGTCTTGCTCTGAAACAAAAGCACGAGCGAAAATTTCTAGAAGATCGTTTGAACCATTACCCAACGTAATGCGGTCATGTGCAATACCAAATTGTTTTTCAACTTGGTCTTTCAAAATAAAACCGCCACCATCAGGATATCGACCAATTTCTGCAAGTTCAGCAGCAACCGCTTCTTTCACTTTGTCAGAACAACCCAATGGGTTTTCATTTGATGCGAGTTTTACGATATCTGTAATACCCAACTCACGCTCAAGTTCACTAATTGGTTTACCTGGTTGGTAAGGCTTTAGCTTTGCAATGCCTTCATTGGCTGGGACAAACGTCATTTTACACTTCCAGTTTTTTCAAATGATGAAGGTGATCAACTCCTGATGGAATTGATCACAGTTGTGATCTTAAAGAACAGCAATCGGATATGAACCCAATACACGAATTTCTTTTACTAACGGACGAATTTCTTCAATTGCCGCTTTCACGTTTTCTTGCTCAACATGACCTTCCAAGTCCACAAAGAATACATAAGCCCATTTTTCTGGTAATGCAGGACGTGTTTCGATACTTGTTAAGCTAATATTATGCTTGGCAAACGGTGCAAGAATTTCAAGTAAGGCCCCCGCACGGTCATGCGCAGAAATCAACAATGAAGTTTTATCATTGCCCGATTGCGGTACTTTCTCACGACCAATCACCAAGAAACGAGTAGTATTTTCAGGATTGTCTTCAATATTGCTATGCAAAATTTCAAGGTTGTAAATGTTCGCAGCGACTTCAGAAGCAATTGCTGCTGAGTGCCATTCATTGCGAATACGGCGTGCAGCTTCTGCATTTGAACTGAGTGCAACACGTTCTACACCTGGATAATGAGCATCTAACCAACCACGGCATTGCGCCAAAGTTTGTTGATGAGCATAAATTTGTTTAATGCTGTCTTTACGTGTGTTTTCAGACACTAGGAACTGGTGATGAATACGCAGCTCCACTTCACCAATAACATTCAGATGTGAAGATTTGAAGCAATCTAGGGTGTGGTTCACTACACCTTCAGATGAGTTCTCTACAGGCACAAGACCATAGTGCGCACTGCCTGCTTCTACTTCGCGGAATACTTCATCAATCGTTGGAAGAGGGCGAACAACAGCGTCTTGACCAAAGTGTTTCAACACCGCCGAATGTGTATATGTCCCAACTGGACCTAAGAACGCAATACTTTGCGGTGCTTCAAGGGCTAAACAAGCCGACATGATCTCACGGAATAAACGTGCCATTGTCACATCAGACAATGGGCCTTCGTTACGATCCATAACTTTACGTAAAACTTGTGCTTCACGTTCAGGACGATAAAACAGTGGATTCTCTTCAGCAGCAAATTTTGCTTTTGCAACTGCCTCAGCTAGTTTCGCACGACGATTGATAAGTTGTTGAATCTGCATATCAACAGAGTCGATATCTTCACGAATTTGAGCTAAGTCCAGAGAAGTCGGAGTGTTTTGATCATCGTTGATCATTGCTATGTCGCCCTTCAAAAAAATTTTGCAAACAGTATAACAATAGTTAGCTTTCAAATGTTGCGCAATACGACTTTGATGGTTTCAGCCTTAAAAACATACAGTTGATTAAAGCTTCATCAGCTTAACTTAAGAGCCAAAACAGCCAAACTGATAGGTAAAGCCATAATTAAGGCAAATCTTACCTTTTGACGGCTTTATTGATCATTCATCTTGAGCAGCACAATAAGTAGCCCTTCTCCTTTCTAGCTAATTTGAATAGATCCATCTCCTTGTATAAGCCCATCAATCAATTTGTTTCATTGGTCATTTCATTTTTAAATTTTGCTCTCAATACCTGCAGCAAAATAAAAAATTCAAAACTTGGCTTTCATGGCATAGAAATAATTTGAAACTTAAAGATGATCTGTATAAACACTTGGTCATTGATCGTTTTTTCAGTGACTTAATAGGCACTTTCATCTAGTGTTTACAGTCATTGACGCATTTATTACAAAAGACACAGGTAATTTTTATCATTGCTTTGTAGTCTAAATATCAGAAAAAAAATAACAGACCCATAGGTACAAGTATGCACAAGAAAATTGCAGTGTTAGTGACCTACGATTTTGAAGATATTGAGTATCTTGAGCCTGTAGAGGCATTTCGAGCCGCTCGGCACAGCATTATCAATATCGAAGATCAGGTTGGAAAAATTGTTTACGGCATGAAACGCCGTTCCCAGATCACCATTGACCAAAGTATCGACGATGCCTCTGTGCACGATTTTGATGCCTTGTTTATCCCCGGCGGTTATTCACCCGAGAAACTCGCTTTAGATGACCGTTTTATCTATTTTGTTCGTAATTTTGCAGATAGCCAAAAGCCGATTTTGAGCAGTTGCCATGGTCCACAGTTGTTATTAGAAGCTGGTGTCATACAAGGTCGTCATTTCGCCCAATCTGAAACGCTGAAATCCGCTTTATTAAACGCAGGTGTGGTGGTGTCGGATCAATCGGTCGTGAATGATAATAACTTGTATATATCGTCTCGCAGTACTTTAGATACGCCTGAATTTATTGAAGTCTGTCTACAAGTTTTGGGGCAACCGTCATTATCATAGGTTTCAAAATATTCACGCAAAATTAAACACACAATCTAATTCAAATAAGCAAATCTATAGAAATACATCGTCTCTATAGAAATACATCCTAAAAAAAATAGCGAAGTCTTCACTTCGCTATTTTAATTTCAGCCTGATAAATTGTTTATCGACCTAAAATACTTCGTGCCACGATTTCTTTCATAATTTCATTGGTGCCACCGTAGATTTGCTGAATACGTGCATCGACAAAGAAACGTGAAATTGGATATTCGGTCATATAACCATAGCCACCAAATAATTGAAGTAGATTATGGGCCACTTTCATTTGCATATCGGTAGAAAAGCTCTTGAGTGCTGCTGCAGTTTCAACATCAAGTTTGCCTTGCATATAAAGTTCAACATTTTGATTATAAAATGCCGCTGTAGCCAATTCGTCAATCTTAGCCTGTGCCAAGACAAAACGAGTATTTTGGAACTGTCCGATCGCCTGTCCGAACGCTTGTCGCTCTTTAACATACTGCGTTGCCACATCAATGGAACCGCGAATCGCACCAATTGCAGTCGAGGCAATTGCGGTACGTTCACGCGGTAACTCTTGCATCAAGTAAGCAAAGCCTTGTCCAGCTTGACCCAAAAGTTGCTCTTTTGGCACTTTGACGTTGTCATAAAACAACTCTGAAGTGTCTTGCGCATGCAGACCAATTTTGTCGAGGTTGGTACCTTTCTTAAATCCATCCAAATGTGTATCGACTAAAAGTAATGACACACCTTTGGCACGTGCTTGTGGATCAGTTTTCGCAGCCAATACCACAAGGTCTGCATGTTGACCATTTGAAATAAAAGTTTTCGAGCCATTGAGCAGATAATAATCGCCCTGCAAAATTGCACTACTGCGCATAGACTGCAAGTCCGAACCTGCTCCCGGCTCTGTCATACCAATAGCACCGACCACCTCACCTGTGACCATTTTCGGTAACCAATATTGTTTTTGTTCTTCTGAACCAATGTGCAAAATATAAGGCGCTGCAATTTCAGAATGGCATGAAATACCTGTCGATAATGCACTAAAACCTGCGCGAGCAGATTCTTCAACTAACATCAGTGAATAATGCGTTGGGACGCCATAGCCGCCATATTCTTCAGGCACATCGACACATAAAAAGCCATTTTCACCCAAGGCATTCCATACTGATCGCGGCATAATGCCTTCACGTTCCCATTGCTCATAATGTGGTGCGACATGCTCTGCCATAAAACGGCGAAAGTTATCTCGAAATAATTCTAAGTCTGCATCATAAGCCAGCATGTGTTTCTTCCTTGGTTAAGTTTGTTGTTTTGTTGAACTCCATCCTATTGCAGTTTAGAACGGCCGTCATGCCCAAAAACTAAAGCGTTCAAATTTGGCTTTAGTCCTGCATTAAAAAAGGAAGCCGAAGCTTCCTTTTTAAATGACATCTTTTACATCACAGCATCTGCCTTAGGCATGATGTGCATTGCCTTCTTCTTGCATCTGACGGTCAATTTCTTCAGGGTTTGCCAAAGCAAAATCCAGTTTTTCTTTGTCTAATTGACCCACCCATTTCGCAACCACAATCGTTGCCAAAGAGTTACCGACAAGGTTCGTTAATGCACGTGCTTCTGACATGAAACGGTCAATACCAAGAATTAATGCCAAACCTGCAACAGGAATATGACCCACAGCAGACAATGTTGCAGCCATCACAATAAAGCCTGAACCCGTCACACCCGCAGCACCCTTAGATGAAATCAGTAGAACCAACAACAACGTGATCTGATGCGAAATATCAAGCGGTGTATTGGTCGCTTGTGCAATAAAGATTGCTGCCATGGTCAGGTAAATAGACGTACCATCTAGGTTAAATGAATAACCTGTTGGAATAACAAGGCCCACTACAGATTTTTCTGCACCAGCAAGTTCGAGTTTTTTCAACATACGTGGCAGTACAGATTCAGAAGAAGACGTACCCAGTACGATCAGTAACTCTTCGCGAATCATACGAATCATTTTGAGGATACTGAAACCGCAAATACGTGCAATTGAGCCAAGTACAAGGAAAATAAACAGCAAACAGGTAATATAGAAGCAGATGATCAATTGACCCAATTGCGCCAAACTACCGATACCATATTTACCAATGGTATAAGCCATCGCACCGAAGGCACCAATTGGCGCAAGCTTCATGATCATGTTTACAATGTTAAAGAATACATGTGCAATTTGATCAATAAACTTCAATACAGGCTTACCTGCATCACCAAGTTTATGCAATGCAAAACCAAATAATAAGGCAAATAATAGAACTTGAAGAATCTCACCCTCAGCAAACGCACCAACAACGGTGTTTGGGATGATATTCATAAAAAATTCTTGGGTAGATTGTGCTGCACCAGATTCAACATATTTAGAAATACCTGCAGTATCTAAAGATGCTGGATCTACGTTCATGCCTACACCAGGTTTTGCAATATTAATCACTGCAAGACCGATAATGAGTGCGATGGTCGAAACGATTTCGAAGTATAGTAAAGCGACCCCACCTGTCTTACCCACAGATTTCATGCTTTCCATACCTGCAATACCACTTACCACGGTACAGAAGATCACAGGTGCAATAATCATTTTAATCAGCTTGATGAAACCTTGTCCTAGTGGATAGAACAATTCACCCCAGCCTTTTACGTATTGCTCGGTACCATTGATAATTTGCGTGCCACTTGGTGAGAAATGCCCCACCAAAACACCCGCAATAATGGCAACGATCACTTGAAAATATAGTGACTTATAAATTGGTTTTTTAGCCATGACATTACTTCACGATATATTTCTGCTTCAAAGAAATATTCAGTTTTTGTCTATTTTCAAAAAATAAACAGCCCAAAACCCCTTTGTCTTCGACAAAAGAGCACCAAAGGTATTTGACTTAGCCAAATACAGAAAAACGAAATATGTATGGTGATTAAATAATCACATCAGGACCTGATATAAAATCAGCGCATTGATCAGGAGATGAAACACATACTAAAGTAGGTTAAATTTTACCTGTTTTTTAATGGCTTGTTCTGCCACAAATGTTAATTTCGGTTAAATAATAGACCGAGATCATTAGACGATAGTCTAAAGACATCCTTTTTTAAACCTGTTATCAGGCTGAAAAATACCAACTATAGAAGTAAACTATCCTTAAGTCCTAATTTTAAGCCCAGTATTTGCATGAACAATAAACGAAATATTTACAAAGATTTTGAACATCCTTTTGCGCAATTTGTCCGTATCGTGGGTAAAGGTAAAAATGGCGCACGTTCTCTCACTTATGATGAAGCCTACCAAGCGTTCAGCATGATCTTAAAAGATGAGGTTTTAGACGTTCAATTGGGCGCTTTCTTGATGTTATTGCGTGTAAAAGAAGAATCTGTCGATGAACTGACAGGCTTTGTCCAAGCCACACGTGATCAGCTCAAGTTTAAAAAGCTTGATGTCGATTTAGATTGGTCATCTTATGCAGGTAAACGCAAACATTATCCTTGGTTTTTATTGGCCGCATTAACGCTGGCAAAACACGGCTACAATGTCGTAATGCATGGCGCTTCAGGTCATACCATTAACCGCCTTTATACAGAACAAGTATTAGAGTATTTGGGTTTTCCTATTTGCAAAAATGATACAGATGTGGAACAGCAGCTTATACAACGTCATTTTGCTTATATTCCGCTCGACGTCATTTCACCAATACTCAGTGATTTAATTTCACTACGCAATGTCATGGGCTTACGTTCCCCAATTCACACCCTTGCGCGTCTGATAAATCCATTTAATGCCAAAGCCACCATGCAAGCGATTTTCCATCCGGCCTATCGTGGATCACACCAACGTGCGGCATTCCAATTGGGTTATCAAAATAGTGCTGTCATTAAGGGTGAAGGTGGTGAATTCGAACGTAACCCCGATGCAAAAACCTTAATTTGTGGCATCAAAGAGGGTGAAATGTATGAACATGAGTTGCCTAAACTGACGGACAACCGTAGTCCAGTCGAAGAAGAACTCGATTTGGCCGTTTTTAAAGCCGTTTGGGACGGTCAGCAGACACATGAATATGGTGAAATCGCGGTCACCGAAACCATGGGAATCGCACTGTATACCATGGGCGCCGTCGCAAGTTTTGATGATGCAATGCAAACTGCCAAAACCATGTGGGCAAATCGTCACGTTTAAATAAGCAGTATGAAGCAAAAAATTTAGGCATGCATCAAGCCAATAAAAAGCCAGCATTAAGCTGGCTTTTTCAATCAGAAAGAAAATAGATTAAACGAAACGAATCGGCTTGAACTCAGGTTCTTCCACATGCGAGTCGCAATGCTCATCTTCTTCTTTGGTCCCACGGTCGATATAACCACTACGCTCATCTTCTGGCAAATGTTTAATTTCCCATGCATACACCGCTTGCATACAAATTTGACGTTGTTCTTGAGTCAGCGCTACGCCATTTGGCCATTTACCAATTTCAATTGCCGTTTTTAATCGACCAACAATTTCAGGATCGAGTACGGCAAGCATCTGTTCAATATTCATAATTAATCCTGCTTTAATGAGTCAAAATCTTGGTTCCAGCCTAGCTTGGTACGACATGCCATATAGAAGTCATAACCAGGTGGATGTAATAAGTTGAGCTTAAATGGATGTTTGCGGATATGTAAACTATCGCCTACACCCAATGATACACTGTGTTGACCATCGGCACTGACCATTGGTAGAACACGATTTTCACGAATCAAAATTTTAATTTCGCTTTGTCCGCCGACGACAATCGGCCGTGACGACAAAGTATGTGGATGCATTGGCACTAAGGCAATCGCATCCATACTTGGGTGGACAATCGGACCACCACCAGATAATGCATAAGCTGTAGAGCCGGTTGGTGTCGAAACAATTAAACCGTCACTGTGTTGGCGGTATACATATTGCCCATCAATATTCAGTTCAAAGTCGATCATGTGTACCGATTTACCCGAGTGCAGCACAATATCATTTAAAGCTACAGCATCATAAATCGACTCGCCTTTCGAGCGGATTTCCATTTCTAGCAAGAAACGTCGGTCTAGCTGAAACTCACCTTTGAGCACTTGATCTAACTTGAAAATCACTTCTGTCGGTTTGATATCGGTCAGGAAGCCCAAACGACCACGGTTCACCCCAATCACAGGGGTATTATATTTCACCAAGGCACGTGCGGCATGAAGCAATGAACCATCTCCCCCAACAACGATAACCAAATCGACGACTTCACCCAATAAATTACGGCTGACCGTCTGAGTATTATTGTAGGGAACCAGCTGCGCTGTTTGCGTATCAAATACAGGATGTAATCCCAAACTTAAAATATGATCGTGGATCAAACATAGGGTTTCGATCACTGATGATTTGTCTGGACGACCAATCAACCCAATGTTTCGAAATGATTTATGTGAAATTTGCACCTGCGCTTTTGCTCCGCTTCGCCTCATTGGTATCATATCACTAACAGAAATGATTTAAAAAAACTTTAAAGTTTCGACTTTAGTGAAGTAGCTTCCAATATTTTGCATACATATAACAGTTTAAATATTGCAAAATACTGAAAAGCTTCGCATGATTAGCAAAATTTCTCAGGGTCTTATCACTATTTATGAAGTCTGAACGTGGCATAGGCATAATTGCACTGATTTTTTCGCTGTTGATTATCGGCGGATTTCTCGTGTTCAGCATTTATCTTATTCGTCTAGATAATATTGTACGGGACAAATTCGAAGGTCAACGCTGGGATATTCCAGCCAAGGTATTTGCACGTCCTTTAGAAATTTATACCAATGCGCCTGTAAGCCAAGCAGACCTCAACCAAGAACTGAAACTTTTGGGTTATAACGCTCAAGATAGCTATGCGAAAACAGGGAGTTACGTTACTTCTGGCAATGTGACCTATATCCATACGCGTGGTTTTGACTTTGGTGATAGTGTCGACCCGGAACAAGTCCTTAAAGTGACCTTTGGTGAAGATCAAATCACTGAAGTAAGTGCGACTAAACCTTCAAGTAGTGGTATTGCCCGTTTAGAGCCGATGTTAATTGGTGGTATTTATCCTCAGCACAATGAAGACCGTGTGCTGATTAAACTCGATAAAGTACCTAAGCCTTTAATCCAAGCTTTAATTGCTACAGAAGACCGTAATTTCTATCAGCATCATGGTATTTCCATTCGTGGTACAGCACGTGCCATCGTGAGTAATGTCACAGGTGGTAAACGTCAAGGTGGTTCAACCCTCACTCAGCAATTGGTGAAAAATTTCTATTTATCGCCTGAGAGAACCATTAAGCGTAAGGCCAATGAAGCCTTAATGGCGATGCTGATTGAACTTCACTATGACAAAGATGAAATTCTTGAAGCTTATTTAAACGAAGTGAACTTAGGGCAAAACGGTAACTATTCCATCAATGGTTATGGTTTAGCTTCACAATTCTATTTTGGTTTACCGCTGCGTGAACTAAATATTGCTCAGCAGGCGTATTTAGTCGGTTTGGTTCAAGGTCCGACCCTATATAATCCGTGGAAAAACCCTGAAAGTGCGATTAAACGCCGTAATATTGTGTTAAACAATATGGTGGTGATGGGCTATTTAACTCAAGAACAATATGAAACTGAGTCAGCGCGTCCATTAAATGTCATTACAAAACCAACATTGGGCCCTTCTCGCTTCCCAGACTATATGGATATCGTGCGTCGTCAACTGCGTACCGAATACCAAGAAAGCGATTTGACCAATCAAGGTCTGCGTATTTTCACCGCGATGGACCCGATTGCTCAAACTCGTGTACAAACTGCATTTAAAGAATCTGTGGCACGTTTAAGTAATGCCAATCCAGCACGCTTGAAAGAATTACAAGGCGCGGTACTGGTGTCTCATCCTGAAAATGGTGAATTGGTTTCAGCAGTCGGTTCAACGCAGGACTTTACTGGCTTTAACCGTACAATGGATGCTAAACGTCAAGTCGGTTCATTGCTAAAACCTGTGATTTACCTCAGTGCGATAGAATCAAACCGTTATAACTGGGCGAGTCAAATCGAAGACAGTCCTATCAGCATTCAAAGTGATGGCAAAGCTTGGACACCGAAAAACTATAGTGGTGGCGCACATGGTGTCGTACCAATGGTCGATGCCCTATCAAACTCGTATAACCTCTCTGCGGTACGCTTAGGTCAAGAGTTCGGTATGTCGACTTTTATTAACCATCTGAAAAAGTTTGGTGTGACTTCTAATATTCCAAGCTACCCTTCGATTTACCTCGGTGCTATCGATATGTCACCGATGGAAGTCATGAGTGTCTATGGAAACTTTGCAACCGGTGGCTTCAAATATCCAGTGAAAGCTATTCGTTCAGTGGTCGATGCCAATGGTCGTTTATTAGATCGTTATAGCTTAACGGTACAACCGACTATTGCACCTGATGCAGCCTTTATCTTGAACTACGGTTTACAACAAGTGATGAGTTCAGGGACAGGCCGTTCTGCTTATGCATCATTACCGGCTTCACTTAAACTTGCAGGTAAATCAGGGACAACCAATGATACGCGTGACTCATGGTTTGCAGGTTATTCAGGTAATTACTTAAGTGTGGTTTGGTTAGGTTTAGACAACAACAAAGTTACAGGCTTAACTGGTTCGTCAGGAGCACTTCCTGTTTGGACCAATGTCATGAAGCAGTTACGTCAAAAACCAGTTAATTTACGTCAACCAGACAGCGTACAGTGGCATTGGTTAGACCGTTATTCAGGTAATTTATCTGCACAGCATTGTACAGGTGCGATGTATATTCCTCTGTCGCGCAACTCTATTCCAAATCAAGCGACGGCATGTGGTTCGACACAATATGAAGTAGAACCTTACACAGTTGATACTGAAGAGACGCAGCCAACTCAGGAACAAAATGATAGTTTAGGTGACTACATTCGTGAAAGTGATGTCGATAATGATCAGGGTTCATCTGATCAACCTCGCATCATCTCAAGTGGAGAGTATACAAATTAAATTGCAAAACATTAAAGTTTTAAAAACGTTCAGTATTCTGAGCGTTTTGACGATCATTTTGGCTGGTTGCCAAACCATAGTCGAACCTGAGCAAAAGCCGCCTGCTCCACCTGAAAAAAAGGCAGATATCCATGACTCTTCTGGGGTCATTATTACGCCATATGACCATCCAGAAATTAAACGTCAACGCATCGTTATTCCTGAGCAGAAAACCCAAATTCAAAAGTTTGATGATGGTCGTGACTTACCTGCATTCAAAAAATTGATGCAAACTACGCAAACCGCTTATGCCAATGGAAAATGGAATGAAGCTGAAAGTGCTGCAACTCAAGCACAGCGTTTGGCACCACAATCTGCGGAAACTTTTTTATATTTGGCAATGATCGCCAATCGAAAAAATCAGCCTGCGAATGCAGAATCGTTGGCACTGCGTGGATTAAGCTATGCTCAAACCAAGCCGATGAAACAACAGCTTTGGAATGTTGTTTTAAAAGCTGGTCAAATGCAAAAGAAAAGCAGCACCATTCAAAAAGCACAACAAGCAATTAAAGCTCTTTAAGCACCCCGTAAAAAAGCTTGATCTTAATTGAGATCAGGCTTTTTTATTTAAAACATACTAAAAGTAAGCTTATTTCCAATAGTTACTTTAAGTCTAAAATATCGACTTTAAATACAAATTTAATTCAATACACACTTTAATTTAAAAACTGCGAATACCTGCCACCCCATAAGCATGATGTTGCTGTGAAATAGACAATAATTCAGGACGCATGCCACCTAAAGCAAAAACAGGGATTTCTATGCCTCGTGCAATCTCAGAAAAATGCGCCCATCCCATACCTTGCGCCTCTGGATGACTTTGTGTCGCCAGAACTGGGCTCATAAAAATAGCCTCACAGCCAATTTTTTGCGCATGCAGCGCAGAAACTTGATCATGACAAGCTGCGATATAGCGCTTCCCAAGCTGTAAATCACCTTTATTTTTTTTCAGCAATTGGTGCTGCTTAAGATGTAAAGCCGAAATATGTGCTTGCACCTCTGTAGAGAGTAATGACCATAGATCTTCATTAATTATCAGTTGTTTTAAAATCACGGTAGGTAATTGATTTAATGCCTCTGCATTTTCTGCGCTGGCATCGACTCGCCAATAATACAACAGCGTCTCTTTAAGCGTTTCAAGTGTTGGTAAATCGGCGGTGATTTTGATCTGTTGCTGCCAATATAAACGCTGCAAAATAGCTTGATTGGCCTTTGGAAAATTCAAACTCATGAGTTGTTGACGCGAATACCAGGCCCATGGCTTTTGGATTTCATTCAGCAACGCATGCGGGACGGTGGCATGAAATAAATGTAATTTCACAATGACATCATCATATTCATGTTGAATAAAATCAAAAGCATGCCAGTCATGTAAACCAATTCCAACCTCTTCAAAAATTTCACGACGACAAGCCTGTTCAGGACTTTCACCCTGCTCGACTTTACCGCCCGGAAACTCATGTTTATTGCCCTGATGTTGTTTTGCTTCACGCCAACCCACCAGTACTTTGTCTTGATGCAATAAAATCGCAATGGCGACATCGATTTGCGGTTTAGACATAGTTCCCTGCTCTCTACTCTGTTCCAATTGATATCTAAGTGTAAGCAAATTTATCTTTTTTATAAAATCCTAAAATTACCGTTGACAGGCCTATTCGATAATGATTATCATTTAAACCATTCAGAAATACACCACGGAGTCGACGGAATGAACGCACCATTTAGCCTTTTTACTCGTAGCAATGAAGCACACCACTCACTGCCAATGCTACATTCAAACAACCTTTTTGCTTTAGGACGTGAAATTCGCATTATGCATGCAGGTGAAGAATATCGACTACGTTTAACACGAAATAATCGCCTTATTTTGACCAAATAATTTCTGATAAAAATAATAATTATCAGCGCAATAAAAATAATCGTGGACACAAGCAGTAAGCCATTCGCTTACTGCTTTTTTAAGTTTTGTACTTAGTTAAATTAAGTTTTATAGCTACTCAAACTTAATTTAAATCGCAACACTCATCTTCCTCTCACAACACTCTTTCGCTAAATTCCTTAGAGCAAATCGTGTTTTTAACGGATTGGAAAAGTGAGTTGTACCTTTAAGCCACCAAGTTCAGATGCATCCACATTTAAATGGCCTTGATGTAACTGTACAATTTTTTGGGCAATTGAAATACCTAAACCTGAACCTTGCGTCTTCGTTCCCAATACACGGTAAAATCGCTCGCCAATGCGTTGCAATTCTGCGACTGTCAGTCCCGCACCTTGATTTTCAATCGTCCAAACCGCCTGCTGTGCTGTTACCGTTAAATCAATCTTTACCTGTCCTTGCTCAGGACTATAGCGAATTGCGTTATCGACTAAATTGCGTAGACAGCTAAACATCAACTCTGGGTTCATAGCAAACTGTACAGACTGGGTCTGTAGCTTCAATTCGATCTGTTTTTCTTCAATAAAAGGCTGTAAAGCGTCAAAGACTTGTAAACTCAGCTGTTCTAAGTCTTCTTGTTTTTTATCTAATTGCTCCGATTGCGTCGGGTCGAGCCGTGCCAAAATCAGTAGATTTTCCAACACGCGCGTTCCTCGATTAACATCGTGCTGTATGCTCAATAAATCCTGCTGAATGTCGGGATATTTTCGTTTTAATACCTGAAGTCGCATTTGAATCGCAGACAGCGGTGAGCGTAATTCATGTGAAGCATCGGATGTAAAGCGTTGTTCCGCCTCTAAGGCTTGATCTAATCGACTTAATAAAAAATTCAGCTGTGTTTGGATCGGCTCTAGTTCTTGTAATACAGGTTCAGGTAAGACAATGGCTTGTAAGTCATCTACATTTTTTTCAGCGATTTGTTTTGAAAAAAGCTGTAAAACTTTCAATTGACGTTTAATCAAAATATGCAGTAATAGCCATTGGATCAACCAGACAATCAACAGAATCCCTGCATAGCCTAGTACGCTTTGCAGCGTTTCTCTGAGCCGTGTTTTCATCGGTTGAATGATTTGTACGCTTAATCCATCGTCCTGAAGTGCATAGCTACGCCAAAGCGCGCCTTCTCTCCATTGATAATGCAACCCTTGTTTTAAATTGGGCTGATGTTCAAATGCTGTGTGTTGTTCCGATGTGGTTAAGACTTGCGACCCTTGCATGAGTTGATATTGCATATCAAACTCTTCACTCAGCTCATCTATTTGTTCGTCTTGCTTCAGCGTGAGATCAGTAGCAGTGAGCATGTCAGCCACTTCGTCCATCAGGGCATCATGTACACTCATGATGTGATAAAGACCAAATCCCAACATCAGACACAGGGAGATTGCTCCCGCCCAAATTGCACTGAGCAGTGAGGTTTTAATCAGTTGCGACTGTAAGGAAATGCTTTTTTTATCACTCATAGACTTAACTTTGTTGTGGAAGATTCATGCGATAACCCAAACCTCTTAAGGTTTTGATGTAATCACTGCCAATCTTCTTACGCAATTGGTAAATAAAAACTTCGATCGCATTACTTTCAACTTCATCCCCCCAAGCATAGAGTGATTCTTCGAGTTGGCTACGCGTCATAATATGCTCAGGATTTAACATCATCTTATGCAAGATTTGATATTCACGCGATGTCAGCGTAATCAATTCCGCATTTTTACGCAGCGTTTTGGCTTGTACATCTAAACTTAAATCCCCGAAAGTCAGAGAATTATCACGCTGTTGATGATGCAAGCGTAATTGGGCACGTACCCTTGCTGACAACTCTTCCAAGCTAAAGGGTTTTACCAAATAATCATGAGCACCCAGATCTAAACCTTCTACACGATCTGCAATACTGTCCCGAGCAGTAATGAATAAAACTGGTGTAAGCGGATGCAACTGTACGATACGTTTTAAAATTTCATCACCAGTTACTTTTGGTAAGCCACGATCTAAAAGTATGCAATCATATTGATGTTGTTCTAAAGCCAAAATAGCGTGATCGCCGCGATCAACCCAATCGACACTATAGCCATCCATTTCAAGCCATGTTTTTATACTGTCTGCTTGGGATGCATCATCTTCTGCCAATAAAATTCGCATCTTACCTACCCTATTTCTATGGTTCCGACTTCAGTGTATCGAACTTTTGCTCATATCTACTCATATCATAAAAAAACCACAGCAAGCCGTGGTTTTTTATGGAGCAGCACTGAAATGAATAACAGGCTAAATTAAAATTTTACTTGATCGACATCAACTTCAACGCGTTTCGTCGGTTTGTAATCAATGTCGATTTCTCCAATGAGCGTTACCGGTGTTTTAGCTGAAATCGCTTTGCCTTGCCAAAGTTCATCATCAATATCCACTGTAATGCTGCCTGTGCTATCGCGGAACTGATATTTTTCATCGCCCATCGATTTCACAACATAACCTTTCAATTGAACTTTACTATCATCTTTTAAGCCTAAGGCATGTTTCACCGATGTGGTTTTCATCGGTGCAACTGCAGCCTGATTGACTACTGTATTCGCAACTGCCACTGATGCCACACCTGCAAATGCTAAACCACATACCAATTGAGTGAATGTTGTCATCTTCGGTCTCTCTTACTTTGTCTATTTCGATAGCGCTATTTAAACAAAGCAAGATGAGTCGAATCTTAAGCTGCAAAGACGTTTTTATTTATTTGATCGAACCATTAGTTGAGCGGTACGACACGCAGAACTTCCTCTAAAGTCGTCACCCCTGCAAGTACTTTACGCGCACCTGCAATTCGTAATGGCTCGACATGTTCTTTACGTGCCTGTGTACGTAATTGGGTTAGATCTGCATTGGCACCAATCAATTGTTTGGTTTCAATACTGAGTGGCATAAATTCATAAATCCCCACACGGCCTTTATAACCCGTTTGACGACATTCATCACAGCCCACCGCCTCGTAGACAAAATCAGGCATTTGTATCGCATATTCAAAGGTCAAATGTTTCCACTCTTGTTCATTGATAAAAGTCTCACGCTTACAATGTGGACAGAGTTGACGAACCAAACGTTGTGCCAAAACCCCTAAAATGGTCGCTGCCGTTAAAAAAGGCTGAATCCCCAGATCATGTAATCGCGTCAAACTCGATGGTGCATCATTGGTATGTAAAGTTGAAAGCACCAAATGACCTGTTAATGCAGCTTGGATTGCCATATTTGCCGTATCATGATCTCGGATCTCCCCGACCATGATAATGTCAGGGTCTTGACGCATTAAAGCCCGTACACCATCAGCAAAGCCTAAATCAATCCCTGTATTCACCTGCATTTGGTTAAAGCTCGGCTCTAACATCTCAATCGGGTCTTCAATCGTACAGACATTCACTTCTTCAGTTGCCAATTGCTTGAGCGATGAATAAAGCGTGGTGGTTTTACCCGAACCCGTCGGACCGGTCACTAAAATAATACCGTGACTATGACTGGTTAATGCTTTCCAATCATCCAACAGACGCCCTTCAAAACCGAGCTGTTGGAAACTACGTACCAAGACTTCAGGGTCAAAAATACGCATGACTAACTTTTCACCAAAGGCTGTTGGCAGCGTCGATAAACGTAGCTCTGTTTCTTGGCCTTTGGGTGTACGGGTTTTTAAACGTCCATCTTGCGGTTTACGTTTTTCAGCCACATTCATCCGACCTAAGATCTTAATTCGCGAGACCACGGCTGTCAGGGTATTTGCGGGCATGTTGTAGATGGTATGCAATACGCCATCGATACGAAAACGCACCTTTCCTGTATCTTTACGCGGCTCGAGGTGAATATCACTTGCACCTTGTTCGAAGGCAAACTGTAAGACCCAATCCACAAGCTTCACAATATGCTGATCATTGGCATCTGGATTTTGTGTATCACCTAATTGTAATAGTGCTTCAACGCCTTTATTTTCACGGTCATAACTCGATGATTTTTGCGAATTACTGACCGCACGACTCACTTGGTAATATTCAACCAAGTAACGCTGTAGTTGGTCTGGACTGAGTAATACACGCTGAATCTTACGTGGTAATACCGTTCTCTCTAAATTGGCAATCCATTCATTTTTATAAGGTTGATCCGTTGCAATCAGCACATGCTCATTTTGTAATTCAACCGCTAAAATGCGATTTCGTACTGCAAATTCCTGAGACATAATGGCTGTCAAAGCAGGCACATCAGCTTTTAGAGGATCGATAATATAAAACGGTACTCCAGACTTTTCTGCCAACCATTGGCAAAGTCTATTCAATGTTAAGGTAGACTGCGGATGACTCTGATCGACTAAATTAAAATTGGCAATCCATTGTAGAGGATGCCATTTCAACTGCTCACGCTGACGGTGCGTGGTTTGAATCAGTATTTTGTCCCGTTCAGTAATACGTCCATCTTTTTGTAATTGGTCTAAACACCAAGAAGTGTCAATTTCAAAATTAAAAGTCATTGTTCTATGTTCCCCAAACATAGGTTCACTATAACAAAACCAGCTGATTAAAACGCAATATTTTTTACTTAAATTATTAAGAAAAATTTAACTTAAATCATTAATTTTAATTAGTTAATTTTTAACATTCCCTTTTTTATGTTTTTCTATACTATATGCAACAGTCACAAATAATAGTGACGTAATTCATAATTTATTAAAGAGGGTAACATGAAATTTAAAATTTTAAGCCTAGCCATTTTTAGTTCCTTAATTCTAAGCGCTTGCGGCGGCGGCTCTTCAGACAATAGTTCTACTTCATCTGAAACTGGATCAGGAAATGGAGCTGAAACTAGTTCCGAAAATAATAAATGGTCAATCTACTCATCATCATATTGGGATGGAAGCGACAATTTATTCGAAAAAACACATTTCAATATTCAAAATAATACTATTTATTTCAATGTTGATTATTTAAGCAATAACAATGAAAATTATGACTTGAAATGGATAATTTCTGATTATTTAACAGACGAAGGCCTTTATACACCAGTGCTGAACAAAACCGAATATGGTTATAAATTTGCCAATTTAATTTCTAAAAATGATAGCCAATGGATTTTCACACCAGCATCTAGTCAAAACTTCAATGGTCTGAAACTGACTCAAAATTTCGAAGTGGTAAATTTAACAGGTAAAGAAATTGGCTATTACGTAGACACATTTAATTATCTTTCAGGTGCAGATACTACGTTAGCAACGAAGTTGGGCACATTCCCTAGTTTCTATTATTCAAAATTAAAAGGAAAAACTTTTCCTCAAGGTTCAACTTGCTTAAGACTGAAAACATCATCAAGTTCAAAAAATTATGTTGAACTCCTTGGTGACAACATTAATGGTTTTGATCCTACTGAATATTTAGATGACGGTTATACCATCCAAAACATAGCTTCTTATCCAGTTTATATTTCGAAAAATCAACCTGTAAATTATGATTTTGATGCTTATGTGCAGTTTAATCAAAATTATCGTTATGGCTCATACTATAAATCAGGGACCACTTACACATTGGCTAATGATATTAAAGACTATCAAGCTGACTTAGATGAGGCGATTCAAAATTATGGAAAGGATAGCCTGGAAGCAAAAGTTGAAACTAACTATGTAGAAGCAATCAAAAATGAATGCTCGCTATTTAACAATATCGCTAGTACTGAAATTGATAAATACTCTAAATTAAAGTAATTCGATTTCAAAAAAGATCAGGTTTAAAACCTGATCTTTTTAACTACTTAGAATTTCGTGTACGACTATTTTATTAGTGTCTACGCAAAAACGCACATTACAACCGCCAAACAACATGCCATATATACGTTCAACATCATGCTGATAAGCAGGACGTGGATCTAAACTCAATACTTGTTCCAGTTCTGCTGTTAATTGTTCGGTTAAATTGCCATTATTCAAAAATACCTGTTTTTGTTGCTCAGCGTGCTCTGACCAAATCACAGATTTTCTTTCTGGCTCATCCTGCGCATAACCGCTTTGCGCATCCATAACTGCATCTGAATATTGAATATAGGGTTTGATATCTAAAATTGGTGTTCCATCCAACAAATCACTACCGACAACATAGACACGTACCGATTTTCCGACTTTTTTCACCCCTTTGAGCTGCACAACCGACAAGCCCATAGGTGACGGTCGGTACATACTTCGTGTCGCAAATACCCCGATTTTTTGATTACCACCTAAACGCGGAGGACGAACTTGCGGACGAAATTTTGTCGAATCTGCATTTTTATTTTCATGAAACTGCCAAATCAGCCAAAGATGACTAAAATCATCAATCCCTTCGAAAGCCAATAAATCGTTATAAGGTTCCACCATTTCAATATAAGATTCGACTTGCACCAAATTCGGCTGACGTGGAATACCAAATTTTTCTCGGTAGGGAGATTTCATATACCCGATAATTGGCATTTTAAGCTCAGACATAATCACTTTTTCTGATAAGTTCAATTAAATATATTCAGTTTATCGAGAATGATTTTAGATTAGAATAGTAAGCTGTTCTAATTTGATAATTTTATTGAGACCTTTAATGGCTGCTTTTAACGTCGAAAAGATTACTCACGTCCACCATTGGAATGACACTTTATTCTCTTTTAAAACCACTCGCGATACTGCGTTACGTTTTAAAAACGGTCAATTTGTGATGATCGGCCTTGAAGTAAATGGTAAGCCTTTAATGCGCGCTTATTCTATTGCAAGCGCAAACTATGAAGAAGAATTAGAGTTTTTCTCTATTAAAGTTCCAGATGGTCCTTTAACGTCTATTTTACAAAAAGTAAAAGTTGGCGATGAAATTTTAGTATCTAAAAAACCTACAGGTACGTTGGTTCTAGATGACTTAAACCCTGGTAAAAACTTATACCTACTTTCTTCAGGTACAGGTCTTGCACCGTTCCTTTCTGTAATTCGTGACCCTGAAACTTACGAACGTTTTGAAAAAATCATCGTTGTACATGGTACACGTTTCATTTCGGAATTGGCTTATCAAGATTTAATCTTAGATGAAATTCCTAACCACGAATTCTTTGGTGAATTAGGCGCGAAAGAAAAATTGGTTTACTACCCTACGGTAACTCGTGAAGAATTCCATACTCAGGGCCGTGTAACTACTGCCATTGAATCTGGTCAACTTTTCGAAAAAATTGGTCTTCCACGTTTCAACCCTGAAACTGACCGCGCAATGCTTTGCGGTTCACCTGCATTCCTAGACGACGTTGCTGCCCTGCTTGACCAGCACGGCCTGAAAGAATCTCCTAAGATGGGCGTTCTAGGCGACTACGTGATCGAACGTGCATTCGTTGAAAAATAATTAGCTGTAAATTAAAAAGCGCATCTCATCATGCGCTTTTTTTTTATCTATATGCCACTAATGACTGATACAGCTATTTTTCTTCTTTTACCTTCAATTCATCAATAATTTTTGCTCTCCACTCTAAACCTTTCTCAGTAGCATCAGGTAATTCATTCGATAAATTAATTTCCACACTGTCATCTGGATATATATGTACAGCTAAATATTTTTTATCTTTTAAATTTTCATTCGTCAATGTGGGGACATTGGTTGCAATATGCTTTTTAGAGCTATTACCTTCTCCCCATTTAATATATTGAGCTCCTGTTATCACTGCTGATCTTTTCGTTCCACTACCTAGCCCTCCACCTAGCTCCTCTCCATTTAATTCAACAATATAAGGAATATAACTTGCATCATAACCATAAGATGTTGTCGTCAACACATAAGTTTTTGTTGAATGAGTATTACACCCTATTAAACTCATTGCTGAAAGCATAATAAACATTAAATTCGTTTTTAAAACTTTCATCATTATCCTTTAAAAAATATTGGGTTTTAATTTATTTAATTAAAAATAATAATCAAAGAAAATTAAAAATATTATCCATTAGAAACGAATAACCAAAAGGAAATTTTATCCTATTTATCACCATCAAGCTGCCAGTACACATACCCATCCATTCCAACATACCTCGAATGGCATCTACTTATTCAGTCAGATACCAAATCGTAAGACCCCAAGGGTTATCTTTAATCTCAGGCATATCTTCTCCTTGATTAAAATGGCGTTTTTCCATGTTATTCGCAGGACTATACCATTCACCTGTTTTAGGGCAAATTTAACCAAATCTTTTGGATAAATCATATGTGTTATTTCGCTATCATTTATCAACACACATCAGACAACACAAATCATTTCAGCTTCGATCAGTAAACTTGCCCCCTTCATTTGCGACTCTTTCAATCAAGTACCAATCTGTTTTCTCATAATATGTTTCATAAGTTTCTGGATCTATTGTAGTGGGAATTACACTACCAAAACCTCTATCATCTTCATTACTATGAGCCATAAATTCTATTCGGTTCGGCACAAATTCGGAAATATATAAATCTGTTATCGCAACTTTTTCATTCGATTTTACTTTAATACTTTGATTTATACGATAAATGGGATATGACACAGGAATATTAATTTTTGAAATATCAAATATTTCATCAACAATACTTTCTTGATTCCAATACGTTGGATAGGTATTTTCAATAATGAATGCCTCGGCCTTAGCCTTTGTATAAAAATCCCAACATTCTTTCACATTTTCATGAGGTAGTTCATCCATCCATTTTTTTGAAAACTCACTCATACCTTTGTCATTCGATCGAATCTCTGATGCGCAATCTAAATATGTTAGATCGCCTTCTTTTATTCTTATATAAGCAAAATCTAAAGTATCCATGGTTTTTCTTAAAAGCGGTAAAACCGTCCCTCCCCAATTGATGTCAACTTGCTCTGGCATTGGAAAATCCAGATAATTATAGGGTAGATTTCTCATATAAACGACAAACAGCAATTCCAAACGATCTAAAAAAGATTGATAGTTATTTCTCATGCTATAAAAAAATTCTTTAGAACTAAAATGTTCTAATAAATATAAAAATTTAGGATCGATTTTAAAATTCATATTCAGCCTAAAATTAATGCCCCGAAGGGCATGTTTTATTTATTCCTCACCATTAAAATACCAGTACACTTCACCCCAATCTGTTTCAGAAAGTGTTGGTAACATTTCACCTCTTAACACATGAACGCGTGAATCTTCTTGTGCAGGGGTTGTCCAATAGCCCGTTTTTGGGGATTTTTCGCCAGCTTTGACTTTTATTACAGTTAGATTCTCTTGGGTTACTTCAGATTAAGTATTATTTTTACGAGCCCATGCAACTATATCTTTAGGATAAAACAAATGTTTATGTAAAGAACTTTCATCCAAATCTAGTAAATAAACAAGAGCTGCTGCTTCAAAAGCCCAGTAACCAACATATGAATAATTATCTAAATTTAAATGACTATTGTACCAAAGTGTATTTTTATGCATTTGATACCAATCAGCCAAATATTCATCCAACAGTTCAATCGCATGATTTTTGTTATTTTTAATTATTACATTATCAATCACATCGCATAATATTGAAAAATTATAACTATATATCCCATCTCTTTCAGTATCTGGATGATTAGAATCCGTTAGTTTTAAAAACTTATTAATCACTTCATCTTCACTAAAAGTTCCTCCATCCTCGCCATTGATTAATTGTTTAATTGTAGATAATAAATTATTTTTATTTAGCAATACTGCTAAGCTAATTGTACTTAATGTAATAAAACCACCTTCACCACCAATAACAACTGGCTTTTTACTTGCTTTAAAAACTCCTAATGCTTCTGCTTGTTTTTCATAACCTTCTATTACTTTTTCAAATAATGGAGATATTTCTTCTATTGGCTTTCCTGCAGTATAATGAAGATATAATAAAGAATGATAGATCCATGTAATAGATTGCCATCTTGAAGCTTCTCCACAATTATATTGATCATCTTCAAATGCATCACTTTCTAAATATAAGGGTATTCCTTCTTCATTGTATTCTTTAGTCTTTAAATAATAATCTTCAGTTAAAAAAATCTGTCTTTTATATTTATCGAAATTCATATTAATCCTAAAATTAATGCCCCGAAGGGCATGTTTTATTTATTCCTCACCATTAAAATACCAGTACACTTCACCCCAATCTGTTCCAGAAAGTGTTGGTAAGATTTCACCTCTTAACACATGAACGCGTGAATCCACTTGTACTGGGGTTGTCCAATAGCCCGTTTTTGGGGATTTTTCGCCAGCTTTGACTTTTATTACAGTTAGATTCTCTTGGGTTACTTCAGATTGAGTATTATTTTTACGAGCCCATGCAACTATATCTTTAGGATAGAATAAATGCTTGTGTAGAGGAGTGTCATCCAAATCTAGTAAATAAACAAGAGCTGCTGCTTCAAAAGACCAATAACCACAATATTTTAGTTCTTCTGCAGGCTCTAGATGACTATTAAACCAAAGTGCATTTTTATTCATTTGATACCAATCAGCTAAGTATTCATCTAAATATTTAACAGCAGTTTCTTTATTATTTTTAACTAGCACATTATCAATCACATCACATAATTTTGAATAACCTAATGCAAATAAATTTCCTTCGTTAAATGTTGGATGTGAAGGATCATTAAGTTTAAAAAATTTATTAATAACCTCATCTTCACACGTATGACTTTTACCCTCACCATTGACTAATGAATGTATACGATCAAACAAATCATTTCGATTAAATAAAAAAGCCAGACCAAGTATATTTAACGTTTCATTTTGAGTTGGAATGACAGAAGGTTTTTTTGACTTATGGAAGATAGCTAAGGCTTCAGATTGTTTTTCAAAGCCTTCTATAACTTTTTCAAATAAGGGTATAACTTCCCCTATAGATTTTCCTGCTGTGTATACAAGGTAAAGTAGAAAAGAATAATCATGTGTTATTAAATTCCATCTTCTTTTTTCGCCGCAATTATACTCATCATCCTCAAATGCATCACTTTCTTTCTAAAAATCAACGTCTTCTATATAAAAATCATAGGCACTTTTATAATAGTCTTCAGTTAGAAAAATCTGTCTTTTATATTTATCGAAACTCATATTAATCCTAAAATTAATGCCACGAAGGGTATGTTTTATTTATTCTTCACAATCAAACTGCCAGTACACATCCCCACCCATTCCAAAATGCCCCGAATGGCATCTATTTATTCAGTTAGATACCAAATCGTTAATCCCCAAGGGTTATCTTTAATCTCAGGCATATCTTCTCCTTGATTAAAATGACGTTTTTCCATGTTATTCGCAGGACTATACCATTCACCTGTTTTAAGGCAAATTTGACCTGCTTCGCATTTTAATGTTTTTGTACTTGGATTACTTATATCCTTCTCGCAAGGTACAAATTCTCGGGCAAATTTAACCAAATCTTTTGGATAAATCATATGTGTTATTTCACTATCATCTAAATCTAGCAAATAAACGTAAGCAGCAGCTTCTATAGCCCAATAGCCAAAATAACCTCCATTTTCCATTTTATGTAAGTCATACCATGGAGCACTTTCAAATGCGGGATACCATAATTTCAAATATTCCTGTATATCCCGAATACTCTCTTGTTTAGTATCTCTATATTTACTAAAAATTAATGGGCGATATGGATTATCAAAAAACCATTGATCCACATCATATCTATCTGCCAACTCAAATGATAAAAAGTCCTCATACAGTGTATCTAATTGGTCTGTTTGCTCATGGTAAATTTTGTCCTGCATCGCTGCAATACGAGGTAATAAGTCCCTTCTGTGTAATAGATAACACAGTCCTATCAACTGCATACATCTTTCGTACTCATCTATAGCTGTAAAATAAAATGGTGCCCAATCTTCATCCTCCTCGTCTTTGCGCAAGGCTATTGTATATTCTTCATATTTCGTAATTACATCTTCTAATTGAATTCTAAGTGTAGAAATATCAAACCCAGCAGTAAAATTTAGACTTAATAAATCATAAGAATGTAGTGATAAGTAATAATCTAATCTTCTTATATCAGATGGACTGTCTTCATATATTTTTTTACTTTCTAAAATTTCAATGGGTAATTCTTTTAAAAATATATTTACTCTATTGTAAACTTCATCTGTTAAAAATAATTGTCTTTTCTTTTTATCAAAAATCATTCTTATTCCAAAAATAATGCCCCGAAGGGCATAAATCATTAGATTTCTTTCATAAGTCATTTTTCACTCAGCTCCAAGTTATAAATTCCAGCAATTAGATTGAATCTTAATGCTAGTCTTTTGCCTCGATTGCGATATCGCTCAGCAAGAATTTTGAAGGTTTTCA